>CAYUIQ010000235.1:0-13675 GCA_964444795.1 uncultured Planctomycetaceae bacterium | reverse complement strand
TTTCTGGGGGCTCGCTGCGCTCGACCGCCAGGCACCCATGTTACTTTTTCAACGGGCTGCTACTTCTTGCGCTTCCCGCCGCGAGGACCTTCCGGCACGTTCACCTTCGGCAGCCATTGCGATAGCTCTTTCTTCACCGCGGCATGTTTCCGCTCACCGGCCAGATTGGTCCACTCCATGGGATCGGCCTGGTGGTCGTAGAGTTCCTCGCTGCCGTCGGCGTAACGAATGTAGCGCCACCGCTCGCTCCGCACGGCATGATTGTTGCGACCGTGGGTGGTTACCACGGGACGATCCCACGCGGTGGCCGGATCGGCCAGCAGCGGCTTGAGGCTCCGGCCTTCGAGTTCCTTTCGCCCCGGCAGGCCGCAGAGGTCGACCAGCGTGGGATACAGGTCGAGCAAGCTGACGGTCCGCTCGCATCGAGCATTTCGGCCGGTCAACCCCGGCACGACGAAGACCATGGGCACGCGATCGGCCTCTTCCCAGAGCGTGAACTTCCGCCAGTGATGCTTCTCGCCGAGATGCCATCCGTGGTCGGTCCACAAGACAATGATCGTGTTCTCGGCGTACGGACTGGCATCCAGCGAATCGAGCAGCCGGCCGATCTGGCCGTCGGTATAGCTGATACACGCCAGATACCCCCGGACGGCCTTCTCCCAATTCTTCGTGGCCACGACCTTGGCGTGATCGCCGCCCGGTTTGGCCATGCGGAGGCCGGCCTCGGAAATGTCGTCCAGGTCGTCGTCGGGAACCACCGGCAACACGATATCGCCCAGCGGATACCGGTCGAAGTACTTCTGCGGGGCGTACCACGGCAAGTGCGGCCGGAACATGCCCACGGCCAGAAAGAACGGTTTGTCGTGCTGGTCGGCCAGGAACTTCACCGCCCAATCGGTCACCTGCGTATCGCCCATCGCCTGATCGCCTTCGGTGACGGGCCCCCAATCGAAATGGGCCGTGCGCGGGATACCGTTGGCCGGCACCTTGGCCGGTTTGGGATCGCCCGGGCGGTTGAAGTAGGTCTGCCACGACTGCTGATCCTGAAATCCGCCGTGAAAGATCTTCCCGCCACCCCAGACCTTGTACCCGGCGGCCATGAAATGTTGCGGCAGGGTGACCGCGTCGGGAAGCTGGGCCCGCCATGGATTGGAATTGTAATACACACCGGACGTCGACGGCCGGATGCCGCAGAGCAGACTCGCCCGGGAGGGGTTGCACGCCGGCGCCGAGCAATACGCCCGGGTGAAGAACACGCCGCGGGCGGCTAGCCGATCGAGGTTCGGCGTGTCGATGTCCTTGTATCCGCCGAGGAAGTTGGTCCAATCGTTCAGATCGTCGACCGCGATGAAAAGGACATTCGGCGGTCCCTTCTTGTCTTCCTTCGCGTCCGCGACACCGGTCGAAAAGCAGCCGAGCAGAAGGACGGCCAGGGTCGGAATCATCGCGGCAGGAAGGTGCGAAGGCCTTTGCCACTGCCTTTTGGAGAATTCGTTTTGTCGGATCATCGTGGGTCCTCGATCTTAGTGCGGAAGAAACGTGTGAGGTTTGGGGTTCATGGTTTCCGGCGTCTGCCAAAGACCGTTAGGCCGAGACCGACGACCAGAAGAATTCCCCCCGCCGCCATGGCCGTAGTGCAGGGCTGCTTCTCTTCCGGAATCCATCCGTGTTTTGCCGCACTGCGCAGCAGGGTTTTCAGTTCTGCCCGCTCGTTGAGATAAGGCTCACTCGACGCCATCGAGTCGTGCGCCCCGGAAATTAATGCCTGAGACACGGCCGCTTCGTTCGCGAACTCGTTGGCCTCCATGGCAGAGATCTCGTCAACGTCGTGTCCGGTCACACCGATTTCGTCCATCGCGCCCATGATCTTGTCCGTCCGGGCTATCAATTCTCCAAGCTTCTGATCAAGGGTCTTTTCCAGTTCGTTGGCCTCGTCCCACGAAAGCTCTCCGTGCATGTCGGTGATCACGCCCCGATATTCGATCGTCAAGTCATCCTTGCACGTGTATTCGATACGAGTGAAGACACTGGAATCCGTCACCTTGGCGAGGGCTTCAGGGGAAGTCTCTTTGAACTCTTCGGACAGACGTTGGTGATTGATAATGCCGACCAACAGGGCCACCAAAGCCACCGCTATCACTCCCAAACCGAGCCATTTCATGCTGAACTCCCCTTCTGAAGTCGGCTGGCCGCTCAAGCTCCGGCACTTGTCGGTAGACCAACTCAAACGGCGCAAGTGTAAGCGTAGCAGGAACCTCGATGATTTCAAGCAATTCCCCTAAGAACTCGCGAAATCACACGGGTTCCTTGCAGCGGTAGCCCTTGCGGAACATCCCCATGAATCGTAACCTGCTGGATCGGCGGGTGCAACTTTCCCGCCCCTGGCCATGCGTGGCGGCATGGATTTCCCCCTGAGGACCCCATCATGAGCGAATCCCCCGACGTGCCCTGGTCCGACTACCAGGAATATCCGATCGACCAGATGCAAGAGCGAGCGGCCGGTTTCTGTGCCGAGATGCAACGCCGGCGGTCGATCCGCCAATTCTCCGACCGGAGCGTGCCTCGCGAGGTGATCGAAAACTGTCTCCGTGCCGCGGCGTCGGCTCCCAGCGGAGCCAATCGGCAGCCATGGCACTTCGTGGCGGTCGGCGACCGGGGTGTCAAACGTCGAATTCGCGAGGCGGCCGAACAGCGGGAGCGGGAGTTCTACCAACGCCGCGCTCCGAAAGAATGGCTCGACGCACTAAAGCCGCTGGGCACCGGCTGGGAAAAACCCTTCCTCACCGCGGCACCCTATCTGATTGCCGTCTTCGCCCAACGGCACGGCATGCGTCGCGATACGGCCGAACAAGAGAGGACTATCGAGAAGAACTACTTCGTGACCGAGTCGGTCGGCATCGCCACGGGCATCCTCATCGCGGCCATCCACCACGCCGGGCTGGCATCGCTTCCCTACACGCCCATGCCCATGGGCTTTCTCAACGACATCCTCCACCGCCCACCCGAGGAGCGGCCGTTATTCCTCTTGGTCGTCGGCTATCCGGCCCAAGACGCCCGCGTGCCGCCGCTCGAGAAGAAGCCGTTGGAAGAAGTTGCCACCTTCGTCTAAGCGAGCAGCCCGGATCCCGGCCGAGCCTCAAGCCTATTCCCTAGTCCCTAGTCCCTATTCCCTACCTCTCACCACCCCAACACCATGTTCGACTCGATCACTTTGCGTGCCCGATCCAGGTCGGTGCCGGTTTCCATCATGTAGAGGCGGATGGCGTGGACCTTGTCGCCGGCCGCCTTGTCGAGGCAGTCCCGGGCAACCGCGCAGGGATCGCTGCTATCGATGATCCCGAGCTGGGCCTTCGAGATGACCCAGGTGTCGCGCGGGCGGCGGGTGAGGCGGGTGATTTCCTCGGTGGGATAGGCGTCGTCGACCACGGCCCGAGCCGCGTCTTCATGCTCGGCCCAGGTGATGATGATGTGGGAGGCGGTTTCGACTTCAAACAGCGGCATGGAAGCGACTTTCCGGAAGAATTCTTGGAATGGGCAGGGAGGGAACCCGGTTAATCCTACGGTCCCCACTCCAGGGCGTCAACGGCATCTCCGCCCTACTTGCCGACGCAGTAGAGAAACTTGTCGGACCGCAGCAGCAACTGGCCGTTGCTCACCACCGGCGTGGCATTGAAGACGCTGGTATCGTCGGCCAGTACGTTTCGGCCCAACTCCCGAAATCGGGGGCTGGCGGCCAGTATCACCGCCCCACTTTCGCGGCTCACGGCGTAGAGCTTCTCATCGGCCAGTACCAGCGAGGCGTAGACCCGTCCGGTGTCCTCCAGACGCTCCTTGTAGACCGTTTCGCCCGTCTTCGCGTCGACACAGGTGGCAAATCCCATGTTGCTCACCCAGTAGAGATGCCCGTCGTACAGCAGCGGGGTGGGTACTTTGGGGGTCTCTTTGAGATGCCAAACTACGTGCGTGTCGCTCACGTCGCCTCGGCCCCCGGTGCGAATTGCCACGGTCGTGGGCTTGCGGCCCCCGGTCACGTAAACCACCCCCTGGTCGTCGGCGATCACCGCCGGCACCACGTAGTCGGGCACGCCCGCACACTCCCAGAGTTGCTCGCCCGTGGCCGGATCGAGCCCCAGGATCTTGCTGTGCATGCTGACCACCAACTCCTGTCCGCCGCCGGGCAGTTTGACCACCAGCGGCGTGCTCCACGAGTCCTTGATGCCCTCGACCTTCCACTTCTGCTCTCCGGTGGCCTTGTCCAAGGCCACAATCGAGCCGCTTTCGATGCTCGCGTTGATGATCACCGCATCATCGCTGAGGATGGGCGACGTTCCGGAACCCCAACCGTGGATTCCCTCGCCGACCGAAGCGTGCCACAACGATTTGCCCGACAAATCGTACGCATAGACCCCCGCACAACCGAAAAACGCATAAACGGCCTTGCCGTCGGTCACCGGCGAGGCGGAGGCATATCCGTGCAGGGGCATAAATCGCACGTACTCCTGATCGGTGGTCAGCCCCGGCGTGACCTTCTCCCACAAGATCTTGCCGTCGGCCCGATCCACGCAGAGCAGGTGGTGCTTGAGATCGGCCATGTCGCCCGGTTCGTCTTTGTCCAGACCGTAGCCGCTGTAGCAGGTGACGAAGATCTGATCGCCCAGCGTGATCGGGCTGGAGGCCCCGAAGCCGGGCATGGCCGTCTTCCAGGCGATGTTCTGGTCCGAACTCCACTCGGTCGGTACGCCGGTGTCTTCGGCGACGCCCGAGCCCCCCGGACCACGAAATCGGGTCCAGTCGGCTCCACCCAACAGGGGCAGCGAAACGGCGAGAACCAGAAGGCACCAACGACACGCAATGGGGGGGAAGCAAAGGGTAGCTTTCACGGTGGGACCTCATCCAATGGGCGGGAGGGTGGACAGCCAGAGAACCATGGCGCCGCGGCAAAGAACCATAGCGCCGCGGTGCGGCACGCGGGTTGCCATGATACAGGACTCTCCCACGGCTCGTCCAGTGCGGCAGCCCGGGAAGCTGGGAAGAAAGGCTGCGTCAGGATGAGGTTTGTTGTGGCGATTCAGGAGGGTTAGAAATGAGACCGCGGTCCGAAACCGCGCAGAAACACCACTCCGACCAAAATCACGCCGACAAATGCTATGACCCAGTGTTGCAGGTCCATGTGGTGGACGACCTGCGAGACCTCATAGCAGGCCCGGTAATAGGCCCGTGACATAACAGACCTCCAAGAAGAGAAGAGAGACATGACCGAGAGGAGACTTCCTCTATCTTAAGCTTACTACAGTTTTGGCCGACAATAATCGCTTTCTTGGCATTTGCCGCAACTGGCGGGCGACCCATGCACGGCTCATTCGGGTGGTAAATCGGCTCGTTTCCCGCAAAACACTCGATCGGTGGCCACTTGCAGGCCGATAGACAGGAGGTATAATTTAGGCCATCGCACTTGCGACGGGGACGTAGCTCAATTGGTTAGAGTCCCGGACTGTCGATCCGGTGGTTGGGGGTTCGAGTCCCCTCGTCCTCGCTTCATAAGCCTTGCCGTACCCTCGGGTTGCGGCAAGGCTTTGTGCGTTTCTTGGGGGGCGGTTCAAACGAGCGTAGCAGTTAGCCCGGTCGCCGACGGCCGGGCCCGATGGTTCGCCCTGCTGATCGAACGCGACCGGACGTGCCGGGAGTGGGGGTCGATCGACGTCAATTCCACCTGACGTTACCAACGAACGTCACCTCACAGGCGACGCCGCCGGGTTCCTTCCTCCCCGAAATCCGATACTGAGCCCCCGTAGGCCCGTTCGTGATGATGGTTCCAAGCTCGGTTTGCGCGCTTTCGAGCCAACCGTTGATTAACGGGTAGACCTCCGGCACCAGCCACCGAGTCTCTTGGGACCACTTCCAGAGGTCCATTTTCCGTTGGGAAATCCCGGCTTCCGCGCAAGACCACACGATCGGCGGGCAGGCCAGCGCCGTACGCTGGAAGTCCTCTCGCCAACCAGCGGCCCGGATGGGGGCAACGTCAGACCGTCGCCCTTTCGCTTCCCGGAGTTCACTGCGCAGCGAGTCGTTCTCCGCGTCGGCCGCATCGGCGGCCTCGATCGCCACGTCGAGTTCGGCCCGCAACTCGTCGCCGGGGCGGCCGATGGCCATGGCCGTGAGCAGCCCGGCCAGCATCCCCGCAGCGGCGCAGATCGATCCGATGGCAAAGTCTCGGGAAGTCATCCTGGTACGCACCGGCAGTGGCGGCGGCCCGGTGATCGGCCCCGGCGGGTCGGCATCCGCCCAATAGGTCTTTCCCATGAAACGGCCCTCCCGGAATACGAGGTGGAATAATTCCGCCCCCAATCGTAAGCCGCCGGGGAGTACCGGTGCCTCTTCTCTGTTCGAACGGGATAGAGAAGAGGCACCGGTACTTGGCCCCGCCCTGGCGGCCGCCCACGACGTTTCTGGCGATGGTCGATCGACGCTTAATCTCCGGACGCGCTTTCGAGTATGGTGATGGCCCCCGCTAGGGCTTGAAGGACCGTCAGGTCGGCCGACTCGCCCTGCTCGAAGTAGTTGTCGATTCCTTTGAGGAGCCATTTCGTGAGCTTCGCGTGGTCCTCTCCGCCCGCCTTCACAAAACGCGAGGCATATCCCCTGCAAACCAATACTCGCACTTCGTTGGACGCTCTGTCCCAATGACGCTGGCCGCCCATGTTGGTCAATGCGACGGCCTCCCCGGCCAGGAGGCGGAGCCGAAAATCCTCCTTAGCCTCAGCCAGCGCACGTCGGCTTTCGCTCAACTGGCTCCGCAAGACCGCATTCTCGTCGGCCAGTTTTCGGGCGGCCCGATCATCCGTGGCGACTGGACGCACGACGGCCGGCTCGGCGATCATCTCGTTTGCCCTGACCAGCATCCGGCGGGTTTCGGTCAATTCTTCCCGCAAGGTGGCATTCTCATCGGCCTGATCATCACCGACGATCAGTTCGTCCGTAAGTTCCGCCTCCGTCCCGCCGGTGAACTCCGCGACGATCAGGCCGCTCCCCGTGCCGGTCGCGAAGCACACAGCCCCGGTCAAGATCAGCGGAAACAACCGTTCCCACGTCGATGTCGAATCGCTCACGACGCTGCCCTCCCCTTACTGGTGGCAGTTGGCCAATTCCCCGATCGTAATCCGCATTCGAGCCGGTTGCAAGCGGGACGGTGACAACAGCTTGTCACCCCGGGGCGAAAAATCGGTGCCCGAAGTTGCAGGTTAGCCCGGTCGGCTGCGGGGCTAACACGGACCGCTACCACCAAACCCACCGCCGCCGGGGGTTTCGATGAGGAGCACGTCGCCGGGGCCGGCGGTGAATTGCGTTCGACCGGGTAGCGTCTCCACGGTGCCGTCCGCCCGGCAGAGAGTATTGCACCCAATAGCCCCGGATCGACCGCCGGCCAGACCGAACGGCGGATACGTGCCGCGGCGCTGTGAGAGGATCGAGACTTCCAGGCTGCGGAGGAATTGCAGTCGGCGTACCACCCCGTCGCCGCCGCGATGGCGACCCGCGCCTCCGGAGCCGCGGCGTATGGCGAATTCCAACACGCGCACCGGGTAACGCCGCTCGATCACCTCGGGGTCGGTCAGCCGGGTGTTGGTCATGTGGGTGTGGACGGCATCGGCCCCGTCGGCATCGGCGGTGGCGCCGCTGCCGCCACAGATCGTTTCGTAGTAGCCGAACGTGGCGTCGCCGAACGTCAGGTTGTTCATCGTCCCCTGGCTGGCCGCCGCCAGATTCAACGCGCCCAGCAAGACGTCGACCACCCGCTGCGAGGTTTCGACGTTGCCGCCGACGACCGCCGCACAATCCTCGGGCCGATCGCGGCGCGGCGGGTTGAGCATACACTCGGGCAGCACCAGCCGAATCGGGGCGAGCATCCCCTGGTTCATCGGCACATCTTCGTCGATGAGGCAACGCATGCAGTACATCACGGCCGCGGTGACAATCGCCCGATTGGCGTTCAAGTTGCCCGATACAACCGGCGCCGTGCCGGAGAAGTCGATCGTTGCCCGATCGCCGGCCACCGTCACCGTGGCGGCGATTGGCGAGCCATCGTCCATCGAATCGGCGAAGTGGTACACGCCGTCGGGCAGCGCGGTCAGCGCGGCGCGCATTTTCCGCTCGGCGGCCGTTTGGATATGCCGCATGTACGCCTCGACCACGGGCAGCGAGTAGCGGTCGAACAGTCGCTGCAAGTCGGCGGCGCCCTGGTTGTTGGCGGCCACCTGAGCGGCCAGATCGGCCAGATTGTCGTCGACCGCGCGACTGGGATACGGAGCGGACTGGAGCAGACGGCGCAGCGCGTCGAACCGGGAACACCCGCGGTCGATCAGCTTGAAATTGCCGATCAACACACCCTCCTGTGCCAGATTCGTGGACAACGGGGGCATCGAACCGGGAACCGTGCCGCCGATCTCCGCGTGATGGGCCCGGCTGGCAGTAAACAACAGCAGGCGGCCCGTCGTCCGCTCGTGGACCGGGCTAACGACCGTGACGTCGGGCAGGTGGGCACCGCCCCGATACGGATCGTTGGTCACGAACACATCGCCGGGCGCGATCCGGGGATTCTCGGCCGCGATGGTGCGAACCGTCTCGCTCATCGCCCCGAGGTGGACGGGAATGTGCGGCGCGTTGACGACCAGATCGCCGCCGGGTGTGAAAATCGCGCAACTGAAGTCGAGCCGCTCCTTCACGTTCACACTGGCCGACGTATTGCGCAGCGTGATCCCCATCTGCTCGGCGATGCCGGCAAACTGGTTGTTGAAGATCTCCAACATGACCGGATCGGCCTCGGTCGACGCCGTGATGGTCGAGGCTCCTTCCATGTCGGACAGCAGCAATTCACCTCGCGGCAATACTTCGGCTTCCCAACCGGGGTCGATGACCGTGGTGGCTCGCGGTTCGCAGAGAATGGCCGGTCCGGTGATCCGGTCGCCGGGCCGCAACGACTGGCGGTCGAACACGGCCGTGCGATGCGGCGCGGCGTCGAACCACGCCTCGGTGGTGCGTTGCGGCTCGGGCACTCGGGCATGCGTTTCCCCCGGCTCGGCGGTCACACAAGCCGCACGTCCCACCACTTCCACCCGCGCGGCGACGATCTCCAGCGGACGATCTTCGTGCGTGTATCCGTACAGTTTGCGATGTTCGGCCGCGTACGCCTCGGCAAACGTGCGGTCGGCGTCCGGCTCGGCGATGGTGAGATACGCGTCGAGCCCTTGGTAACGAAGGTCCAATGAGCGTCGCACTTCGATCCGCTCCGGCGGCACGCCTTCGTCTTGTACTTCTCGCCGCGGATCGATCGTCAGCCGGTCGAACGTTTCGGCCAACTCGGCAACGGCTTGCGGACTGTACGGTCGGTAGATACCTTCGGCCGCATGGCGAACGACGTCGGCCAGACC
The DNA here is from genome assembly GCA_964444795.1 of uncultured Planctomycetaceae bacterium. Classification (GTDB taxonomy): domain Bacteria; phylum Planctomycetota; class Planctomycetia; order Pirellulales; family Thermoguttaceae; genus JABMRP01. Next base: position 4,253 of record CAYUIQ010000235.1, on the reverse strand, counting down.
GATGCCGTAGGCGCTGAGGATGCCCGCATCGGGATGGTTGAGCACCCCGGCGATGCCCAACTCCCGGGCGACGGCGCAGGCATGTTGACCGGCGGCTCCACCGAAGGCGACCAACACGTACCGGCGCGGATCGCATCCCTTGGCGATCGAGATCGAGCGGATCGCCTTGACCATATTGGCATTGGCAACGCGCAGGAAACCGTCGGCCAATTCGTGCGGTTTGTATCGAGTACCGGTCGCCCGATCGACGGCATCGCACAAGTCGTGCAATTTCGCTTCGACCGCCTGTCGATCGAGTGGGAAGGGAAAATGGTCGGGGGGAATCTTGCCCTGGAAGAGATTCAGATCGGTCACGGCCAGCGGTCCGCCGCGACCGTAACACGCGGGCCCGGGCTGGGCACCGGCGCTGTCGGGCCCCACGGCCAGTTTCACGCCGTCGAAATGGCAAACCGATCCGCCGCCCGCGGCCACCGTCTCGATGGCCATCATCGGGGCCACCACGCGCACGCCGGCCTTTTCCGTTTCGTATTCCAACTCGTGGCGGCCGTCCCAGCGCGAGACGTCGGTGCTCGTGCCCCCCATGTCGAACCCGATGGCCCGCTCGAATCCGGCGGCTCGGGCGACCTGCGCGAAACCGACCACGCCGCCGGCCGGTCCGGAGAGGATACTGTCCTTGCCTACGAACCGCTCGGCCTCGACCAGCCCGCCGGCCGAAGTGAGAATCTGCAAGCGCCCCGAACCGAGCGATTGCCGCAGCCGGGCCACGTATGCCCGCAGCACGGGATTCAGGTAGGCGTCCATCACCGTCGTGTCGCCTCGGGAAACGATTTTCACCAGCGGTGCGACTTGGTGCGAAAGGCTGATCTCCTCGAAGCCCACGCGACGCGCCGCCCGTGCGACAAGCCGCTCGTGATCGCCGTGGGCGTAGGCATGGAGCAGGCAGACGGCCAGCGACTCGATCCCCCGGTCGCGCAAGGCGGCCAATTGAGCCTCGATCACCTCGGGATCGGGTTCGGCCAGCAGATGGCCCTCGGGCGTGATCCGCGCGTCGATTTCGACCACCGCGGCGTACAAGGGCTCGCGTTTGTAAACGGCCAGATCGAACAGCCGGGGCCGGTCCTGGTAGCCGATCTCCAGCACGTCGCCCAGCCCCCGGGTGGTGACCAGGGCCGTTTTCGCGCCGCGGCGGGTAATCAGCGCGTTGGTCCCACGGGTTGTGCCCAGCCGCACCACCACCGGCGGAATCGGTTCATCGGGCCGCAGCCGGAGCATGTAGCGAATGGCCAGAATCGGTGCCTCGAATCGGGTATGCAACTCGTAGGCGGTGGAGTCGGGTGACGGAGCGGGCTGTTCCAGATGCAACGTGGCGGCGGCCCGATCGAACCGCGACACGGTGCTCTCGGCGATCGTTTCGCCCCGGCCGTCGAGCCATCGCAACGAGCACCCGTCCCAGAACCCATCGGGGTCAACGGCTCGTGCCGGATCGACCACGCGCGTGGGATCGGACCCCGGCGCGACGGTTCCCTTGGTCGCGCCGGAGCTAAGCAGCTTATGGCGCAGGAGTGAACCACCGTCGCGCCGGCCGATACAATCGGTAAAAGTTCCGCCGACGTCGATCCAGAATTGCATCGTCTCTCAGACCGTAAACGGGAGTGAAAAAGGGGGACTGGCTCCGAACTCAAAACCGGTCGGATCTTGGTAAGAACGTCCGCCGTGAGGTGCCGGTCCCCCTTTTTCGGACTCCCATGTCCCGTCTCCGTCCCCCGTCCCTGGCTCAAGATCCACGCAAGGACAGCAAGCCACTAGGCGTTTTCCTTTTCTCGCAACTTGCGCAGCTCTTCCAAATACTTCCCGGGGCTTTCATTGAAGCGGTTGAGTTGGCTGGCGTCGGCCAGACGCACCAGCAAGTTCGCACAGACGTGATCGACGGCCTCGAGGCCGAGCGGCTTGCCGCTGACAATGCACTTCGCAAGCGGATAGTCGGCCTTCTGTTTCTCCACGACGGCCGTGTTCAGCTTGGCAAAATACTCCGCCGGCGCCTGCTCGATCTTGTACCGGCAGTCTTCGCGACAAACCCGAAACAGGCGATTGCGAAAGACAACGTTCACCGGGGTATTGTCCTCAAGCGACTTGCCGCTGACCAGGCATGTTGCCAGCGGGTAGTCGTCCGTCTGTTCCAGGACAATCTGCTCGTCGATCAGTTCGAGGAAATTGTAGTAGTCCCCCAGAAGCTCCTCCAGGCACTCTTGATCGCAGGCACGCAGTTCCCGGTTTTCCTGACGGGTGATCTTGTCGCTCCCGCCGAGCTTCACATCGCAAACGGGACAGTTCCGCAAGGGAAACACATCACCAGCCGCGTCGTCGTCCTCGGGATCGGCAGCTTGCACCGCTACTCGCGGCGCGAGGATTCCCGCCACGGCGGAAATCAAGAAGGAACGTCGGCAGACGGTGAAAAATGTCGCGAGCATGAATGGAGTTCCTGATCAGCCTAAACGAGCACCGGGGGCGACGCCGACGTCGGTCGCCCCGATCCGACCGCACCAGAGCCTCCATTGTAGCATCGACACGGCCGGGCGGCAATTTCTGCTTCGACAGCGGTTGGGCTGAGGATCCGTGGGTGGTCCCGAATCTGCGGTCCATGGCGCCGCGGATGCAACCGCACCCGACGAAGCAACGAAACGACGGGGCATCACGCTCCAGACGCGGGGATCGTGGAGACGCGTGTTTCCCTTCCTCCGCGGGCCCGGCGCCTCTGGTGTGATACCACGGCAGGTAGGAAAATGCGGAAGGACCCAAAAAAACTCCCGACCCCTGGTCTGTGCGACCCCTGGTCTGTGGTTTCTTTTGACAAGAAATCAATCAAGCCATTCCAACTGTTCGTTGTGGGAAGAGTACAAACACTTTTTCCCCCAGAACAGGAGACAACTGGAATGGCTACGTGCGCTCGGCCCCAGTCGCTCACGCTCGTGCATATTTGCGCCCGACCGAAACTTTCTTGCGGGTTCGCGCAATCTTGGGGGTTTTTTGGGGGGGGTTACTTGCAATCGTCGTGGTCCCCTATCAGGCTAACGTGGGTCTCTCGGCATGGGCCGGGACCCGCAACGGCTATTGCTTCCCTTTGACCGACAGCCACCGGTGTCTTGCTTCCCGCCGCAAAGATGAGGAGACCTATGATGAAGACGCAAGCGACTCTCGTGATGTTGTTGGTGCTGGGCGTGACGTCCAGTCTGTTGGCCGATACGGTAACGGTTCACCGGCATAACATGGGCCACAGCGTGGGCCCGATCCACACGCCGACGACCAGCAGCGAACCCTCGTTCGTGGGCGGGGTATTCGCCTTTGACATCCAATCCCACACGGGCGGGAATACCAACGACGACTACCGGACTTATACCGCAACCGAGGCACTCGTGCAGGACAATGTCACGAGCAGCGACGAAACCGGCTGGGTCGTCGGTTTCTGCATCGACCTGAAAGAGTATATCGGTACGAACGAGAGCTTCGATGAGATCACTTTGGCGACCGCGCCGAAGCCGCACAGTACGCTTACCATGTTCCCCATGGGCGATATCAAGGCCAATGCGATCCGTGAGCTTTGGGCCGCGAACATCGACGATGCTCTGTTAAGCCCGGACAACGCCGTGGGATTCCAGCTCGCGGTCTGGGAGATCGTCTACGAGAGTTGGGATGAATGGGCAGATCTTTCTTCACTGAGTGTGAGTAACGGTGACGGGGAGTTCTACGTGAAAGACTACGACAGCGGCAATAAACCTGAAGTGGATACAGCCAACGACTATCTCGGCACGATCACTGGAACGGGGAGGCGAGCCAATATTGTGGCCTGGTCGGCCCCCTCGGGAGGCGTGGACGATCACGTCCAAGACCAGATTGTCGAGATTATTCCCGAACCCTCCACCCTCGCCGCCCTGGTGAGCATGGGGCTCATGGGGCTGGTCATTGTCTGGCGACGAAGGCAACGACGTTCCTGAGCACGAGCAGACAACCCGGCAACCGGTACTCCGCCATGACCGCCCTGTATCTAAGCCTGGCAGGCTTCGCGTTCGTGGGTATCGTTGCAGGCATCGCACGCTTTGGGACAGTCCTTTGTCCTCACTGCGGCCGCCGGGTGCTCTGCTGCTTTGTGGTTTGCACCGTGTGCGGCAGTGCGTTGGAGGTGGTCCGTCCGAAAAAGGAAACAGGCACCGTCGGCAAGCGTCCCCCCCCCTTCCAGACAGATCTCTCGACGGAGCCAG
>CAYUIQ010000234.1:0-13686 GCA_964444795.1 uncultured Planctomycetaceae bacterium | reverse complement strand
GCCGGTGTACTGGATGGGCAGGTTCAGCCCCGTGGGGTCGGCCACCGTCTCGCCGGTGCAGACCTGATCCTTCCGCATGGCCTGGGCACAGCGGCACTCGGCCGTCTGACAGTGCGGGGTCTTGAACAGATCGAAGCACTTCTGGCCGACCACCTGCTCCGGCGTGGACCCAAGCACACCCGCCCCGGCCGAGTTCACGTAGGTGACGGTGAAATCCTTGTCGATCCCGACTATCGGCGTGGGCAGCTTGTCCAGGTTGTCGGCCTTCTGCCGGGCTTTCTGAAGAGCGCTCTCTGTCTCTTCGAATTTGCGCTGTGTCGCCGCGTGTTCTTGTCGTGCCTTGCCTCCGAAGATCCGTGGCAAACCTCTCATAAGAATCCTCCTGGAAAATCTAGTTCTCGAAGTTCCGTATGCTCGTGGGCGGCCAGCGCAAAAAAAGAGGCACACCCGGATCGCGTTTGGGAAAAACGCGATTTGGATGTGCCTCAATTAGCGGACCTTTCGTCCGCCCACCAAGACCCGCGTGGCACCTTGCGTGCGACGCCCTTACACAGGTGTATAGGTCCCCTCGAAAGGAGCGCGGGGGAAAAAGCGAGAGAAACCGTCAAAATCCCCCGTTGGAGGGCACCCGGAACAGGGGGAGGTGGTTCGGTCCACGGACACTCGGGTGTGGTTTTCCACACAAGACGGCGGGGCGACAACGAAAATAACCGACTCGCCCCGGTTGACTTACGGGAGATCGCTGGGGCGTTTCGGCCAGTTGTCGATCAGCGATTCGATCTTGTGGCGCAAGCGAGCCAGTTGCTTCGATTTGAAGAGATCCTTGGTCCGCTTGAGCACTTCGATGGTTTCGATCAGCGCGTCGTGGGCGGCGTCCAATTGGGCGGAGGCGATCCGCGACCAAGTGTCGCGTGGGGAATGACCGGCCGGCTGGTCTTCGGCAAGGCGGCTGAAACTCTGGAGCACGTCGGCGACGTTCTTCAGGCCCAGGGTAACGAAGGCGTCGAGTGACGCGGGAGAGTCCGGGTCGTCCACCTCGTGGATCAGGGCGGCCGTTTCGGTGAGGTCCCGGCGCCACCGGGCCAACCCGGCCTTGGCATCGCGAGCCCGGTGTGCGACTCTCGATTTCCTCATGCACTGATCGACCCGGCCCAGCAATTCGTCGAAGTCGACCGGCTTGAGCATGTAGGCCAGCACGGGTAATCCGATCGCATCGACGGCCGTATCGACCGACGGGTTGCCGGTCACCAGGATCGTCGGCATCCCCGGGGCAATCTCGTGGAGCACTCGGATCAACTCCAGGCGGGGGTTGCCCGGCATACGGATGTCGGAAATCAGCAGATCGTAGCGGTTGCGCGACAACAGGTCGGCTGCTTCGGCCGCATCCTGCGCGCAGTCGCACTGGTAGTCTCGATACCCCAACAGTTCGGCCGTGGTTTCCAGAAACATCGGTTCGTCGTCGGCGATCAGGATTCTACCGGCACTGGGCATCGGATTCTTTCTCCTGGCGGGGCGCGATTGGCTCAAGAGATGTTATCGGCAAACGGAAGTGGAATTCACAACCTTTGCCGTGTGCGGATTCGAAACGCAAGGATCCGCCGGCGGCTTCGGCCAGTCCCTTGGAAATCGACAACCCCAGCCCAGCCCCCCCTGTGGTGCCGGATGCCTTCGTCGTAAAGAAAGGCTCGAAGACGACTGATCGCACCTCCTCTGGGATACCGGCCCCCCGATCAATCACGCGAAGTTCAAGCTCGCATTCCGTCACCGTTACGGCAATCTCAATCTTCTCGTTGGGAGGAGAGGCTTCGATGGCATTGAGGAGGAGATTGTAGAGTACTTGGCGGAGCGTGTTCTCCGGCAAGCCCGTGACCACCGGGCTCCGTGACGGATGCCACTGGATCGAAACGGCGTGCTCCCGACAGGCCGGCTCGAGCATCGCCAGCAGGTCGTCGAGGACTTTGGCCACGTCGACTCTCGTGGGGATCTCCACCGCCGGGCGGTGCAGATCGAGCATGTGCCGAACGATCCCGGCCACGCGATCGATCTCCTTTTCGATCCGCGCGAGAAATTTGTGCGAGCGATTCTCCCGGCCGACACTCTCTCGGACGATGCAAAAGCCGTTCTTGATCCCGGCCAGCGGGTTGTTGATCTCGTGGGCCACACGGGCGGCCATCCGACCGGTGGCGGCCAGTTTCTCGACCGCCGTCCGCTGCCTCTCGCTTTCGCGCAGCGCCTGCTCCGCTCGCAATCGGGCAATGGCGCTGCCGATCTGCCCGGCGATCATTTCCAGCGTCTGACGGGCGAAAATCGGGACGTCGTCGGCGCTTCGCGAGGCTACGTTCAGGCAACCGATCGCTTGTCCCTTGTGCAGCATCGGCAGGACGGCTGCGGCGTGCAGGCCTTCGCCGGTCCTGGGGCCCTCCAGTGGCACGCCGAGCTTCGTGTGGTGATTGTAAACCGGTTTTCCCGCGGCGATCAGCCGCGCATTGCCGGAACCGGCTTTGTAATGCGAGATGGCCTGGACGAACTCGGGCGACAGCCCCCGGTGGACTGCAAGTTTCACGGCGCCGGACTTCTCGTCGACGAGATAGATTCCGCCGCAATCCATCTCCGAGGCCCCGAGCGCCGTTTCGAGGCACAATTGCAGCCCCTGGTCGAGATCGTGCGTCGCCGAAAGCGCCGTACTCAACTCGTGCTGCCGCCGTATGACGTTTTCCGCCCGCCGGCGATCCGCCACTTCCGTCTGAAGATTCTCGTTCGCACGGCGGAGCTTCGCCGTCCGCTGCCGAACGAGTTCTTCCAGCCGTTCGCGATGAGCCTTCAGTTCGCTTTCCATGCGTTTACGGTCGGTGATGTCGACGACGACTTCGGTGACTTGCTGGACGCGGCCCTGGGAGTCGGTGATCGGCGAGGTGGCGATCAGGAAGGGCCGCTTCCGCCCGTCGGGCATGACCATCGAGAATTCACCCGTGGCCGCTTCTCCCGTTCGTATCGTCTTCAGGGCGAGACACTCGGTGTCGGGATTCTCGAATCGAAAGTATTCGCAGCATTCCGAGCCGATGATTTGGTCGCCGGCACCGAGCCATTCTCGGATCAGAGGGTTGGCATAGATGATGCGGGAGTGACGGTCGAACAACAGCAGGCCACACCTTGCCGACTTGGCGACGTCTTCGAGTCGTTGCCGCTCGACGGCGGTCTTCTCTTCGGCCCGTTTGCGGTCGGCGATCCCTCGCGAGATGCGTCGCGAGGCGACGGCGATCCCCAGAAGTCCCAGCAGCCAGAGCACCGTGTGTCCCGCGGCTTGCGTCAGGTTATTCTTCCTTGCCACGGCCTCCAGCGGCGCCATGGGAACCGAAACACTCACGCCGCCATGCACGTCGCCCACCTGATAGCCTTGATCGCCGTGGCACTTGAGACAATTCCGCTGGGTCAACATGGGCTGCATCAGGCGAAGGTACGGTTGGCCGTCGAGTGTGGTAAGTTCGGACCATTCCGGATCGCCCTGCTCGAAAGCCTCCAGTGCCTGGCGTTCCCAGTCGCCGGGCCCATTCTCGGACCGCAACGGTTTGAGACTCGTGACGTGGGCCCTATCCCGGTGCAAAGGGGGATGCTGCTCGTTCATTTGCCGGATCAAGTGGGCCGGATTCATCAGGGTTAGTCGCTTGCCCGAGGGCGTTGTGATATCGCGATCCGGCAGATGGGCGAGATACGAACTGGGGGGCGTCTGCTCGTCGATCGGTACGTAGACGCCCCCGTGCGACGTCGCCCAAGAACGCAGATCCTGATCCTTCTGGAAATGGCCGCGTGCTTCGGCCGCCGCAATGGTCCTCACGCCCTGCGTCTCGCGAAGGATGTTCCAGCCGAGCGACCCGCCCGCCACCAGTGTCCAGAGGACCGCCAACACGCGCGCATAACGCCTCAACTGCAATTTCTCGCGGGCATCGCCGAGCCCCTCTCGGCCGTTGTTTTCGCCACCAGCCACGGTATCCTCCGGCAACTCCTGACAGCCAATAAGCGAGTTGGCCCCCGCATTATTCGTATCTTCGCCACACTCCGAGAGGTCGCTGGAGACGATCTCGCCGAGCCCGCACAACGTGACGTGAAGATCGACGTAACCGGCGTAACCGGAACGTCATGACGGGGGATGCGGGTGCCATGGGCAGCTTGTCTGCCCTTGTTTTCCGGGAGTCCAGCAAGGGCGGGCAAGCCGCCCATGGCACCCACCTTCGGCAAGCCCCGGACGTTGGTCCGGGGGTGAAACGGGCGAGGTCACCCGCTACCGGCGGCGCCGGGCGAAGAAGACCAGCCCGATCAGGCCCAGAGCGGCCAAGATCATCGTCGACGGCTCGGGAACGTGGAACAGTTGCAGTTCCACGATGCCGATGTTGGCGTCCGAGCCGGTGCCGTACTGGGTGAGCGGGCTAAAGCGGACGTATTGACCTATCGCGGTCGTGAAACCGATCTGCTGATAGACGACCCCGTCGGCCAGCGTGATGTCTCGCGTGGCGTGGACCGTGGCGAAGTCGTCGTTGGAGAATTCCAGCAGCACGTCTTCGATCATCCGCCGTGCCCCACCGCCGCCGTAGGTTTGCTGCACGATTCCCAGCGTGCTCAGTTCCATCGAGTCGCCCAAGTCAAGCACGACGGCTCCGTTTTGGATCTGGTTGTTGAACACGCCCGTGCTGTAGTTGCCGTGATCGGGCCCCCAGGCCATGGCGCCGTCGGTGATCATTTCCGGGCTGCCCGCGCCGGCGTTCCAGCCGCTCCCTTCCAGCCTCACGGCGGTGCCCAGGGCGAGGTTCTCCCAGGCCTCGATGCCCATGTCACGGGTAAACACCTGGATTTCTCGAAGTCCCAACCGCGGGTCGCTGCCCGGGTACTGGTCGCCCGGCTGGACGAACACGTACGAGGTGTTGATCCCGCTGAGATCCAAATCGATGACGTCCTGATCGGGCAGTCCGCTGAAGGTGACCGGCCCCTGCGAGGTGTGGACGGTGAGCGACTCCAGCCGCCGCCGACCACCGCTGCCGCCGACTGCCGAATGCTGGTAAATGCGAACCGAATCGAGGTTCGCGTGCCCGCCCAGGTCGTAACCAAGGCCTTGCGGTGGGGTGGGAGGCGCGATGGGCATCGTGAAGGCGGCCGTGGTCACGTCATCAGTGAGCACACCGTCGTTGATCAACTGCGGTGAGTTATAGCTGGAAACGCCCACCACGGTAACGCCCGCCGACTGGGCTACGTTCACCGGCTCGGTGCCAAGCGGGGATTCCGTGGCGGTGAAGTGCGAGAGGATATAGTTGCCATTGCCTCCCGTATAGCGTCCCGGCGGATTGCCAAGGGTCTCCAGCCGAACGCCGGTGATGCCGGTCAAAGGCGTGTTGGCGGTGAACGTGTATGTGTCGGAGGTGGGGTTGGCACCGCTGAGCGTAACGGTATTGTCCAGGCCGATCGCGACCGTCGCGTTGCCCGAGGACATCATGCTCAGGGGAATCAACTCCGTCCAGATCGCCGGGTCGCCCAGGTCGCCGCCGTTGGCCAGCCCGTCGGCGAACTGATCGCGGTCGGCCGTGGTGACCGCAATGCGGAACTTGCCGATGGCGTGTTGCGAGGACCCGAATTGGTCCAGATTGAAGGTGAGCGTGGTACCGCCATCGAAGCCGATGTCGCCCATCGTCTCGAAGGCCGCGGTCTGCGGCGTGGCCACGGGATCGCCAGTGGCAATGGCGGCCCAGCCGGCCGAGTCGGGGGTCTGTGCCTTGCCGATCTCCCAGCCAGCCTGCGATTTGTCGGCGGTGGCCGTTTGCAGCCCCACGGATACCGGCTGAGAAAGATCGGTCTGGTCCAACGTGAAATGGCTTAGAATGTAGTTGCCGTTGCTTCCCGGATAGCGTCCGGGCGGATTGCCCAGCGTTTCCAGCCGAACGCCGGTGATACCGGTCAGGTCGGTGACTGCCCGGACCGTGTAGAGGTCCGAACCGGGGTTGGCTCCGCTGGCCAGTACCGAGTTGTCGGCCTCGACGGTCATGGTGGATCCGCCGGACGAGGTCACGTCGATGGGGCGCAACACGGTCCAGATCGAAGGATCGCCCAGGTCGCCGCCGTTGGCCAGTCCGTCGGCAAACTGGCTGCGGTCGGCCGTGGTGACTGCCAGGCGGAAGTTGCCGATGCCGTGTTGCGAGGACCCGAATTGGTCCAGACTAAACGTAAGCAGCGTGCCTCCGTCTATTCCGGCGTCGACCATCGTCTCAAACGCGGCAGTCTGCGGCGTGGCCACGGGGCCTGGGTTGACAGCGGCCCAGCCAGCCGAATCGGGGCTCAGTGCCCTGCCAATCTCCCAGCCCGACTGCGATTTGTCGGCCGTGGGGTTCTGTAATCCGACCGGCAGCACATCGGGGACCTGCTCGGCCAACGCCGAGAACTCGGTGAGTACGAAGTTGCCGTTGGGCGGGCGGCCAGGCCCGCTGCTGGGCAGCGCCGGGTCCTGGAGCGCCTCCAGGCGGATGCCCGTGATGCCCTGCAGATCGGTCAGCGCCTTGACGGTGTAGATGTCGTTGGTCGGGTTGGGGCCGGTCACGAGGAGACTGCCGTCGGGCTGAAGTGCGAACCACGATCCGCCAGACGATTGGGCATCAAGGACCTGCACCGGTGTCCAAATCGACGCATCGCCCAGTTGGCCGTTGTTGGCCTGCCCGTCGGCAAACTGGCTGCGGTCGGCGGTAGTCGCCGAGATGCGGAATTTGCCGATGGCGTGACCCCCGAACGACTGGTGGTCCAGATCGAAGGTGAACAGGGTCTGCTCACCAGCGTCGACGTCGGAAGTCGTCTCGAACACGGCGATGTTGTCGTCAGGACCTGCGTTGTCACCCCAGCCTGTGCCGAAACCAGAGCCTACCAACCCGTCGACCGCGAAGCCAACTTCCAAACCCGATTGCGAGCGGTAGGCCGTGGCCTCTTGGAACGCCAGCGCTACCGGCGGCGGGTTGTCGTTATCCTGGCCAAACACCTGCACTTCGCCCGCCGCGAGGTACAGCCCACCGGTGCCGCCGGTCTTGCTGATGCGGACGAACTGGCCGGTCGTCGGACCGCCGAACAACTCGTGGAAATCAACACCCAGCGTCGCTGGGCTGCCCAACGCGTTGCCGGGATTCATCGCCGCCGACTGCACCACAGCCATGGAGCCGTCCAGCACCTCCACGACCAAATCGCTGAGGCGGTCTCCGCAGCAATCGTCGCGGTTGTGGATGACAATCGAGTCGATGCTATACGCGTCCTTCCCAAGGTCCACCGTCAAGGTCGGCAGTGCGTCGCCCGCGGCCGTGTGGGTTTCGTTGCCCAAGTTGCCGTCCGTTGCCTCCACGCCGGTCGCCGAGTAGCCGCCGCCCCACGACGACGACTGACTGGTCGCCACACCGAGTGCGAAATTCTCGGCGAATAACTCGATCTCCATGAAGTTCAGGTAATCGCCGGTTTTGTCGATGCGGACCGTGCGGGTCAACAGGGGAACGTTGAAGGAGTCGCCATCGGTCAGCCCCCCACTGACGCTCACCGTGTGGCTGCCGACCGTGGCCCCGGCGTGATCGAGGAAACTGATCGTCGAGCCGTTGATGCGTCCCAGCAAGCCGCCACGCGCATACACCGTGAAGCTGTCCAGCGGGATCGTGCCGCCCAGATCGATCTCCCAGAAGTTTGTAGTATTGGTCGCGCTGTGGACCCAGGAATTCCCGCCGGTATTGCCGTCGACCGCATTGGCGGCCGAACCGCCCCAGTTCTGGGGCGACGCGATGGTCGACTTCCCGCCTAGCCCAACGTTGACCACCGGCGCCGCTTGTGCCGCGTCGACCAACAGAACACAAACCAAAACGACAACCGAACTTTGCAGGATACTTTTCATGAGATGACCTGGCAATCGATGGGCGTGAGAAGATATGGAACGACACGAGTAGACAAGGCTCATCATTGGACCGCTTCGCGACTTCGCCGCGACGTCGGCCAACCGGCCTACGAAGTGTATGCACCTTAAAAATGAACGCTATCCAACGTCCCCAGTCTAGTTGGCCGAGAGAGGATGTCAACAATTTTGCGGATTATCCGCACTCACTGGAGTGCTACCGGGGGATGCTGTACAGCCCATAACTAGGGGGAGAGGGTCGGCTGTATGACCCTCGCATCGATCGCCGGACGTGGTTGCCGCAATACGGCAGTGCAGTACACGCAAGCCGCGACACAAACGTCTCTGGCCGAGGCGTCGACCGGAAAGGAACGGCAGCAGCGGAACAACGACCGGCGACTTCTGGCGGCATGCGGGGAGCCGGCTGTGTCTTCACAGAAGCGCCGGAAAGTGTTACACTGCCTCGTCTTGACACACCACGCACGGCAGTGCGCCTTGCGGAAGTGCTTCCGGTGCTGGTGCCCGGCCCGGTCTTCAAAACCGTTGAGCGGCGCGTCATGCGTGTCGCTGGTGGGTTCGATTCCCATGCACTTCCGTCTTTACCCTAAGCGGGTCGTCGCGTTGGCCCGCGGGACGTGGCGTAACTTCGTGCGATACAATGGGTTGCGATTGGGGGGTTCGTTTATCACGCGACTCCCCGCGCACAGCCGCTTGCACCCGCTGCGCCTGATTCTGCGCCGGAAGTGCGCTGTTTTCTGCGCCGCTTTTTTCGTCGGCCTGAATGGCCCGCTCGAAGTGCTCATCCGTGACCTGTAAGTAGTGGGCTCTGGCCACCTGGGGGCTGTTGCCGATCCACTTGCATACAACGTGAGCCGGGAAGGTCTCCTCCAATTCGGTTTGCCGAGTGGCCCGCGTGTTGTGGAAAATTCGCGGCCACGGCTGGACGCTCGCTCGCTTGACGATCCGGCTGAGTTGGGTCCGAAGGTTGCTCCCTCGCCCCCGATAGCGGGTAATGACGAACTCGGCCCCCGGCTCGGCGGCATCCCAGACGGCCTCAAGATACGGCCGCAGTTCGGGGAAGAGCGGCGCCAATCGCGTTTCATGCCCAGGATGCTGTTCCGTCTTGGGGCTGGTGACGTGCAATCGGTTGTTCGCCCAGTCCACGTCGTCCCAGCGAAGCGATAGGTGCTCGCTGGGGCATCGTAGGCCACCGTAACGACTCAGGGCGATGAGCAGCCGCCACTCGGCATCGGGGGCCGCGTCCAGAACTTTGTCCGTCTCGTCTTGGGTGACGAAGTATTGCCGGGCTTCGTTGCCCACGGGGGAAGAGATAAGCTTGCCGAACGGATTGACGGGAATCAGTTCGTGGACCACGGCCTGGGCAAGAAAGTGCTTCGCGAATCCGCAGTGCTTCCGGACCGATGCGTCGGCAAGGTCACGGGCGACAAGGGAGAGTCGCCGTCGATCGGGTTCCCCGTAATCTTCGCGGCCAGCAGTTGCTCGACGCGGAACTTGACGGGATGCCCCGGCTCGATGGGCCCCAGATCCGGCGGCCGCGTTGTGACAACCGACCCTGATTGCTCTTCCCGGCGGCGGAAGCGGAAGTAGCCCATCACCACCCCAAAACATCCAATCCCCATCGGTTGCCGCCGGTGGGGTTTTCTCATCGGCCCATAGCCACCGCCGCCCCAACGCTTGACGCTGCCGGTTGGTTCGCCCAGAATTGACGCTTGCGGGCGGCGTGCTTTGCGGCGGACGGGCACGGCACAAGGTCGTTTGAGACGATACGCATCGAACGGGAATCGGGCCATGGATGAATCACGCTTCTCCGAGCGGTTGGGGCTGTTAATCGAGGCAAGTATCCAGCCTTTCGTCGACGACTTCAAACGTCGCTGGTCCGCGAGTCCCTCCGAGAAACCACGGATCGAGCAGTACTTGGCCGGTCGCGGCGAAGTCGAGAAGAGTGCCGTGCTCTTTTACCTTCTCGACGCGGAACTGCAGTTGTTGCGACAGGGCGGCACTTGGCCCAAGAAAGATGACTACCGGCATCGTTTCCCGGAACATTCGTCTCTCGTCGGCGCGGCCTTTGGCGACATGGACACGGCCGACTATGAACGTGCCTCCACGGATACGTCGCGCCGGACCCCCAACGACGTCAGACGACCCGGGACCGACACGCCAACAGAGATGCGGGTTCCGCCCGCGGCCCGCGAATCGCCTGCCGAGGGTCGGAAGCCCCTTGGCCGCATCGGCGATTATGAACTGCTCAGAGTCATCGGCCGTGGTGGGATGGGCATCGTTTACGAGGCGAAGCAGTGCAGCTTGAACCGAATCGTCGCCGTCAAGCGAATCCTCTCGGGTGCCGCGGCGGATACCGAAGAGATCCAACGATTTCGCGCGGAGGCCGAGACGGCAGCCGGCTTGGACCATCCTCACATCGTACCCATCCATGAGATTGGTGAGCACGAGGGTCAACCGTATTTCTCGATGGGCTTCGTGGATGGTAAGAGTCTCGTCGCGTATACCGCTGAAGCACCTCTACCCGAACGCAAAACGGCGGACCTCGTACGGAAGATCACCGACGCCGTGGCCCACGCTCATCGGCAAGGCATTATTCACCGTGATTTGAAGCCGGGCAACGTGTTGGTGGATCAATGGAACGAACCGCACATCACCGACTTTGGCCTGGCAAAACAGGTTGACGCCAGGGGTGGCGGCACGGTAACCGGGCAGGTCTTGGGGACGCCCAGCTACATGCCTCCCGAACAGGCTGAAGGTCGCATCAAAGACGTGGGCAAAGCGGCCGACATCTATGCGATCGGAGCCACGCTCTATTTCCTGCTAACCGCCCGACCGCCTTTTCTCGCGCCGACTCCGATCGAGACGTTGCTGCAGGTTTGCGAAAAAGAACCGTTGCCACCGCGAAAGCTCACCCCCTGGATCACTCGCGACCTGGAGACGATCTGCCTGAAGTGCTTGGAGAAGGAACCACATCGCAGATACCCGTCCGCCGGGAGCCTGGCGGACGATCTGGCTCGTTTCCTACGGCACGAACCGATATCGGCACGCCGGATCACGACGCTGGAACGATCGGTCCGATGGGCTCGGCGACGCCCGGCGATTGCGCTACTCGCCTCGATTATCCTGGTTGGTTGTGTGGTCGCAGGGTCTGTGTTCGGCGGGTACCACGTTCGCCTGCAACAGACCAACTCGGACCTCCAACAGGCCGTGACGACGACAGAACAACAACGGCAACGAGCCGATCACAACGCGACGATGGTTGCGGAACAGCGGGAACTGGCGCTCGACACGCTCCGCTTGATGGTATGGGATACCCATGACGTCCTCCAAGATACGCCGGCAACGCTGCTACTAAAGGAGCGTTTACTCACCACCGCAATCGACGGTCTGAGCGAAATCCCCGGAACCGGGGAAGCTGCCACCCTGATCGACCGTACCAACGCCATCGCTCACACCCGACTGGGTGACGTCCTGCTTGGATTGGGGCGATCCGAAGGGGCGAAGCGCGAGTACGAACACGCGGTCGCGATCCTCCAACGCCTCCGCCAGGCCGAGGCCGACCCGGACAAAACCGACGACGATCTGGCGGTAACGCGCGAAAGATTGGGCCACCTCTGCTTGCGGTACGAGCAGGACGTGAAGAGTGCAATCGAGCATTATCGGACCGCCGAAGAACTCCGGGAAGACCTTGTCGCGAGATCTCCCGAGTCGTCCGAGGCAAAACGAGATCTCTCCGTGGCTTACGAGTCTCTCGGCGATGCCTACTTGCTGGCGGGACAATGGACTAGCGCCGAAGACTTTTTTCAACGTTCCTTGGACATCCGGCAACAAGCGGTCGGAGATCGCGATACGGACGAAGCTCGGCGAGATCTATCCGTCGCTTACGGGAAGCTTGGCGAGTTGAAGCTCCAATCGGAGCAATTCACGGCCGCCCGAGAAATCCTCGAAAAGGCGCTGGCCATCGATCGGCAACGAGCCAAGGCCGATCCCACTCCGCGGAATCTGCGCGACTTGACCGTTACCTATACCAAGCTCGGCCGGGCGATCATGCGGATGGACGACGCGGACACAGCGTTGGAATTTCACCAGAAATCGTTGGCCCTGCGCCGGACACTGGCGGAGCAAGATCCAAACAACGCCGATGCCGTGGGGAACGTCACCACGGCACTGGACGACGTCGGAAACGCGAACTTGGCCCAGGGAAACGTTACGGAAGCCTTCGCCTGCTATCGGGAGAGTATGCAACTGCGCGAGCAACTGGTGAAACAGGATCCCAAGAATCTCTCGTTCAAACGTGGTCTCTACATATCTCTTGAAAGGCTCGCAAGCGTGAGCATGGAACAGAAGGACCTCCCCGCAGCTTTGCAGAACCTGCAAAGGTCACTGGCTCTGCGACAGGAACTGGCCGACGACGATCGGCAGAATGCACAAATGCAGCAGGATCTGGCCATCGCGTATAACTGGGTGGCCACCGTGATCGCCCAAATGGGTGATTTCCAGCGGGCTCGCGAACACTACCAAAAGTCTCTCGATATTTGCCAGTCCTTGGCAACGACCACACACACAGCGAGCGAAACGCGGGGTCATCCAGAACTTGTTCGGGGTCGGACAGTGCGACGAGGGGTTGGGAGACTTCCAGCGGGCGCAAGAATCGCACCAAACCGCTCTTCGCCTTGCTCGCCAATTGGATGATCGCGACACAAAGCTGGAACAGGTGCTCATCGAACGAATCGAGTTCTGTAAGCTCCAAAGACAATCGAATAACGCCGAAGGGGCGCCAGCCCGAGACTCACTTCGGAACCGCCCACGGTGAAGCGGCCTGGTAAGAGTTGCGGTGAACGACGAAACCGCCGGGCAATGGGGCACAGCGACCGGGTCAAGATGAAGATGGTGCTGATCCCTGCGGGGGAGTTTATGATGGGCAGTCACGAATCGGCCGAGGCGTTGGCAAAGGCTCTTGATACCAGGAACGAGGAACGGAACGGGAACGAAAAAGGGGGAACGAAAAAGGGAACGAAAAAGGTGTCAGAACCGAATGGCACTTAATTGCCGGAAAGCCGGTACTGGCGAGGGTTAAGCTTTGCTGTCATAGCAGTGCTATCACCGTCGGTTGCAGCGGTGTTTTTTTGGAGTTGACAAAGAGGGCCTCGCTTGGGATGAGTTTGGAGTTGTTGCAATACGCTTCAAACCCATTCGGCAAGGAGGCCCTTATGTTCTATTCTGACCTTTGTTCGTTGAGAAGTCGAGTCCAGCATGGCCGTCAAGCAGGGGATTTGTATTTCGCGTCACTGCTGCCGGCGGAGACGATCTCGGCGGCCTTCGGGAAAGCAAGCGGGA
Organism: uncultured Planctomycetaceae bacterium; assembly: GCA_964444795.1. Taxonomy (GTDB): domain Bacteria; phylum Planctomycetota; class Planctomycetia; order Pirellulales; family Thermoguttaceae; genus JABMRP01. The sequence continues at coordinate 440 of CAYUIQ010000234.1, read as the reverse complement.
TTCTCGATCGCGCCCGCGTCTACGTCACTTCGGTGACGGTGTGGGTGTTTCTCTCGCAAGTTCTGAGCAAGGACCACGGCTGTGTGGCGGCCGTCGCAAAGTTGATCGCGTACCGCGCGGCCCGCGGGCTGGCTGCATGCTGTCCCAAGACGGGGGCCTATTGCATTGCCCGCGGCAAATTGGACGAGCAAGCCATGCATCGCTTGCTGACGCAGACCTCACGGGCGATCGAGGACCAGACGCCTGCCGAATGGCGGTGGCTCGGCCATCGCGTCGTCACCGGCGACGGCACGACGGTCACGATGGCTGATACCCCCGAGAACCAAGCCGCCTACCCGCAACAACGATCCCAAGCGACCGGATGCGGTTTTCCCATCATGCGGATGGTTGTCCTCTTCGCTTTGTCAACCGGACTCGTGCTGGAAACGGCCATGGGCAAG
>CAYUIQ010000233.1:0-13703 GCA_964444795.1 uncultured Planctomycetaceae bacterium | reverse complement strand
GTGCCCGGCGTTTCGGGGGGACCACCGTGCTTCCAAACGCCGGGCACAAGTGCCTGGGCTAAACCATTATATTGCGCCGAGCGCCGTGGCGTCGAGTGCGTACCGCCGTTTGACCGCGGGCGGCGTGGCGGGTAGAGTGGGGAGGCCGCAACCAAAACGTGGGGTAGGTTTCCAACCTCCAAGGCAGGATGGAATCCTACCCCACGAACAGGTCTTCAACCTCCAAGGCAGGATGGAATCCTACCCTACGAGTTGGCTTGGCAGGATGGAATCCTACCCCACGAAAATGCCCATGAAACGACGCCTCTTCCTCTGTCTTCTGCTCTCCATCTCCGTTACCACCTCGGCCGACGAGCCGATTCGCGTGGTCAACCATCAGGACGGCTCGACGATTCGCTATCCGGTGCCGTTGCTGCGGGGCGTTTTGGGTGGTGAATCGCTCGACCGGATGACGATCACCAATACGTCGTCGGATCGCGACACGCGGCGGTTGGAGGCCGTGGTTCATAAGGGCCGGTTCAAGGGGCTGGCCGAGTTGGTCCCCGGTCGCAACGAACTGCTGCTGGCCGCCGGCAAACACGAGAAACGCTTCGTCTTGCACTACCGCCCGCAAACCAATCCCTACGTCGTGCGGATCATCTACCATACCGACAAGTCGGGCCAGACCGACTACATGACCCAACTCGACGACGATCCGCAGAACTACGCCGAGAAGCTCGACACGGCGATGAAGCTGATGCAGACGTTCACCGCCGAGCGGATGGCCGACATGGGGTTCGGCCGCGTTACGTTCAACCTCGAACTGGACGACCGGGGCAAGGTGATCGTCCACACGGTCAAGGGCGATCACCCGGCCGAGCACTACTACGGCATGAAAGGCAACCAGTGGTTCGACCACCTCCGCCGAAGCCTGGAGAAGGAGTTTTCCTACGAGACGGGCATCAACGTCGTGCTGCCCGCCTACACGCGGTTCGATCCGGAGACGAAGCGGTTGCGCGGCCACACGGCGTTGGGCGGCGGTGCGATGGCTCTGTTCGGCAGCGGCGGGCTTTTTACCTGGCCCAATAATCTGGCCGACGTCGCCCGGGCGTTCGGCGATGCGCGAACCATGGACCCGGAGAAGGTGTGTGACGACAGCGCCGGTCGCCGGGCGCTTTGGGCCAATGCGGCGACCGGAATCGGGGCCACGTTGCACGAAACGGCCCACGGCTTGGGGATCTTTCACTGTCGCGACGGCGGGGACATCATGACCCGGGCGTTCGATCATTTCGCCCGGGCGTTTGTCTTCGTCGACGCGCCGTGCAGCCGCAACCGCGAGCCCTACGAATTTCCCGACGACCAGATCGCCCGATTCAACGCCGTCTCGGCTACCGCGCTTGTCGCCACCCGCTGGTTCTCGCTCGACGATCGTGCGTACGAGCCGGCGAAGGAGATCAAGGTGCGGATCGACGAGAAGCACGACCGGATCGAGTTCGCGGTGGGCCACGGGATACGGTTCATCGGTTTCGACCGGGGGGTCATGACCGTGGCGTTCCACGCGTTTCTCGACGCGCCCGACCCGCCGAAGCAACTCGGTTTCGATCTGAAAGAAATCCGCAAGGCGACCGGTGCCGAGCGGGTCCGCGTGCGGGTGATCGATTCCCAGGGGTATATCCTCATGCAGGATGTGCGTATTCCGGCGGAGCCGGAGACGGATTAGTCCGTCGCGGATGAAGTGATGGATTGGGTGCCACTGGCGTCTCGCCAGTGCTTTCTTGAACTCGTAGCTTGTATCTTGCCTAACCAAGACAAGTCGCCGCGGCAATCGACTCAGTGGCAGGGAATTCGGCATGGGGGAGAAAGCTCGTTTCTGGAGCCGCAAAGGAGCACATCGCTTCAGGGCGATCACTCGCACCATGCTTTCTGGCCGCTTCCGAGTGCAAGCTGTGGCCGAAAAAGCACTGGCGAGACGCCAGTGGCACCCGGCAGGCACGCGCAGCAGACATGGTGTGACAGGCAACTAAGACGCGACATCGACCAGCCCGGCGGCCCCCAGTGCCACGACGATCTGCCCGGCCGCCCCTTCGGCGCCGAATCGCTCGACGTTGACGGCCAGATCGTAGAGGTGCGGGTCGTTGATGTCGTGATGGTAGTACCGTTGCACAAACTTCCGCCGCTGGTCGTCGATGGTCTCCATGAGCCGGCGAACTTCGTCTTCCCGAAGGTCGTGGCTCTTGGCCAGTTGGGCAAACCGATACTTCGGCGAAGCAAGGATCCGCACGGCCAGACCCCGGGCCATGGGCAGGAGGAACTGCGCGCCGCGCCCCACCACCACGACGTTGCCTCGCCCGCCGGCGGCGAAGACGATTCGATTGAGGCAGTCGACGTACTTCTCGTGTGGAATACTCGGCGGGTCGAGCAGGCCGTCGAGCACCCCGGAGAGCCAACCGGCCTCGGTCTCGTCGACTTGCTCCAGCAAGGGGCGCGAAAGTTGGAAGTTCTCGGCGATCTGGTCCAGCAGGTTCTTGTCCAGGACTTCCCAACCGAGACGCTCGCCCACCAGCCGGGCGATTTCCTCGCCGCCGGTTCCCGCTTGGCGCGAGAGGGTAACAAAAGGACCGAAATCCCGCCCATGGTCCTCATCGAGCCGGTGCAGGCACAGTTGATCCTCGAACTGCTGGGTACGCGACCACGCTTGCATCTGGCGCTCGGCCGCGGCAATGATCTTGGGATCTTCGCGGATCTGCTCTTTCATCGCCTGCCTCCCTGGATGGAGATCGAGTGTCTCCAGTAGATTAGTCACGCTATGTGCATTGTAGCAGAAAACTCCGGGAGAATATACGAATGTGGCCGTTCCCCCTCGGGAAATGGGCCCGTGTGGGGGCCGATCACTTGAATCGCTCCCCACTTCCGGACTAGAATCGTGCATCGGGGCTGCCGCCGTTGTGCGTTCCGCCCATCCATACACGCCCGAGGACCACGACCATGAATCGCCGCGCGCTTTGGAACGTTCTTTCCTCCACCCTGTTGCTGGTCTCTGTTGCCAACCTGCCTTTCGCCTGCGCGGCATCCGAACCGGTAGGCGATCGGCCCAATATCATTTTCTTCTTCAGCGATCAGCAACGTTGGGATACCGTCGGCTGCTACGGTCAGGATTTGCCCCTTACGCCCCATCTCGATCGCATGGCTGCCGAAGGGGTGCGGTTCGACTTGGCCTTCACCTGCCAGCCGGTCTGCGGGCCGGCCCGATCGTGTCTGCAAACGGGAAAGTACGCTACCGAGACGGGCTGCTTCCGCAACGGGATCGCGCTGCCGACCGACGAAAAGACCATCGCCCACCGGCTTTCCGAAGCCGGGTACGAGGTCGGCTACCTGGGCAAATGGCATCTGGCCTCGACGCATGGCCGGAGCGCCGCGGTCGATGTCAACTATCGAACGGAGCCCATTCCCCCGTCGCGTCGCGGGGGATACAAGGATTTCTGGCTCGCCTCCGATATCCTCGAATTCACCAGCCATGGGTACGACGGCCACATGTTCGACGGCGACATGCGCCGAGTGGACTTCCCCAAGGATCGTTACCGGGTCGATGCACAGACCGATTTCGCCTTGGATTACCTTCGCACCCGCGACGGCAAGCGGCCGTTCTTCCTGATGATCTCCTACATCGAACCGCACCACCAGAACGATCGCCATCGGTTCGAGGGACCTCGGGGCTCGAAGCAGCGGTTTGCCGACTACAAGGTGCCGGGCGACGTGGTCGACATGAAGGGCGACTGGCAGCGCGAGTTTCCCGACTACCTCGGCTGCATCCACAGCCTGGACGAAAACCTGGGCCGGATTCGCGCGGAGTTGAAGAAACTCGACCTGGCCGACAACACGGCGGTCCTCTACACGACCGATCACGGCTGTCATTTTCGCACTCGAAACGGCGAGTACAAACGATCGTGCCACGAAAGCAGTATCCGCCTTCCGATGATTGCCTGTGGGCCGGGTTTTCGCGGCGGTCGCGTGGTCGGCGAACTGGTCAGCCTGATCGACGTACCGCCCACGATTCTCGCCGCCGCCGGTGTGGACACTCCCGGTTCGATGCGCGGCCGCCCGCTTCAGACGCTTGTCGACGGCACGGCGACCGATTGGCCCGAGGAGGTTTTCGTGCAGATCAGCGAGTCGCAGGTCGGCCGAGCCGTCCGCACGAAGAAGTGGAAATACTCGGTGGTCGCCCCCGGCAAATCAGGCGGCCGCGACGGGGGCAGCGATCGTTATGTCGAAGCCTTCTTGTACGATCTCGAAAACGACCCCCACGAGCGTACCAACCTCGTGCGCGACCCGGACCTGATTGAAGTTCGCCGCCAATTGGCCGCTACCCTGAAACGCCGCATGACCGAAGCCGACGAAGCGGAACCGTTGATCGAACCAGCCGGGTGATGAGCCGTTTAGCGGCCCGTTGAAATAGTAACCCGAAGCGTAAGCGAGGAAGTAAAGGGGTCGAATTCCTCGCGGTCTCCGTTCCTCGCTTACGCTTCGGGTTTCGATTATGTGTTTTTCAACGGGCTATACTCCTCCTCGGCCCGGTTCAGCAAACCTGCAACGCCGGCGGCCCGGCACCGGTGGCGAAGAAGACGGCGGTCGCGTGCTGGGGGAAACGCTCTTGATACGCGCCGGCCCATGCGGTGAGGAATGCGTCGAGACATGACTCCCCGATCAACGCCCAAACGCTGCCGCCGAAACCGGCGCCAAAGGCTGAAGCCGCTACGGCGCCATGGGTTCGCGCCATGGCCGCCAGGGCCACCGTTTCGGGAATCTGGTTGCCCAGGAATCGCTCGGCCGCTTGCTGCGAACGGTCGACCAGGCGGCCGAACTCCGTCAGATTCGAATCGGCCAGCGCGGCGTCGGCGGCAGGAATGATCTGCTGGTTTTCCACGATGAAGTGCTCCAGGCGTTGCAATAGTGCCGTGGAGTCGGGCTCGCGCGTCCCTTCGACGATCGTCCGAAGTCGCGCGGCGGCGTTCGGCGAATCGGCCAAAACAGCAGCCAGATGGGGATCGTCGCGCCCGGTTGCTTGTCGCCAGAGTTCCACCAGCCGGCCGGCCAGACGGGATGCGGTGTTGTATTGCTCCCGAGCGGCGCCCGTTTTCTCGGCCATCACGCCGCTGGTGGCGATGGCAAGAGTGTATCCGGTGGGTAACGGAATCCGCTCCACGAGTCGCACCGGGCAATAGGCGAAGCGCCCCAATTCGCCGGACCGCGAACAGAGCAGAGCCGTATGGTCCTCGCTGCCGCCAAACGTGCCCACGCCACGGTCACCCTCCAGGGTGCCGAACGTTTGCCCGTTCTCGATGGTGCCCAAGTAACCGGCCAGATCGAGCCGGCCCTTGATGTTGGCGCGAAACTCCGGCCGGTCGGCCAACCGGTTCGCGTCGGCCAGCGCCAAAAAGACGGCCACCATCAGGGCCGACGAACTGCTCATCCCCGCCGCGATGGGCAGATCGCTGACAGAAGCGATCTCCGCGCCGCGAAGTTCGCCGGAGAAGTTTCGTGCGATCCGCCGGGCCACGGTCATCGGGTAGTTTTCCCAACCGCCGTCGGCGACCTCCAACTCCGGCGTCAAGGGAAATCGCACGCTTCGGTCGCCCGCGACGTCGATTACCGTGACCTGCTGGTCGCTCCTCGGCCGGGCCACCAGGCAGAAGCCTCGTTCGGCGGTGGCGACGATACTGTGACCGCCGGCGTAGTCGGTGTGTTTGCCCAGGATTTCGATCCGCCCGGGCACGAAGAAGGCGCGCAGGTCGTCGTCTCCTGATTCCTCCAGCGCGGCAGCCGCTTGGGCGAACAGCCGGGCTTTGTCGATTGCCGCCGTGTCGGTCAGCCCCGCCTCGGCGAGTCGCTCGGCGAGCGAATCGACGTCGGTCAGCGCCCCCGGGTAGTCGAGCCGGTCGATCACAGGTGTACCTCCCGATCAGCCAACTGACGTCGGACCGGTTCGATGTCGCCCTGGCTGGTCAAGTCGAGCACGGGGGCGGAGAAGGTGACGGTGCGAAATGGCTCGCCGCGGACGTCGATCAGATGGCGTACGGCATCGGTGATTTCGAGTTCGCCGCGAGCCGAAGGCCCGATTGCCCGGCATGCGTCGAACACCGTCGGGCCGAATCGCCAGCAGTTCATGCTTACCCAAATCGGCCGCGGCAAGGACGCCCATGTCGTTTCGTCGGGCTTTTCGATCACCTCGGCGAGAAAACCTTGATCGTCGATCCGCCCGACCGCGAACCGCCGCAGGCGGTCTTCGTCGAGGTTGCCGCCGGAGAGCATCGCCTGCTGATCGAAAAGGGCCGTGGCGTGGGTGTCGCCGTCTCGCAACGCACGCAACGCCTCGGCCGGATAGAAGTTGTCGGAATTGATGACCAAGAACGGGTCGTCGCCGGCAAACGTCTCGGCCGCGGCCACGGCGTCGGCCGTTCCTTTGGGCTGTTGTTGCACGGCAAATTCGATCCGCAGACGCGTCGGACGAACTTCGTCCTGGTAGTATCGCCGCAGCGCGTCGTGCTTGGGGCCAATGACCAGACACACGCGCCGGTACCCGGCATCGGCCAGGGAGGACAGCACGTAATCGAGAAACGGGCGTCCGACCGGGATCAGCGCCTTGACCCCGGTGGCAGCCACCGCGGTCTGCTGGTCGTCCAGCGCGACCGAGCCATCGGTACGTCGCATCCGAGTGCCCAGCCCGGCGGCCAGGATCACGGCCTTGTCGGTGGAAGCAGGAGGTGGATTCAATGGATTGGCCAAGCCCACCGGTTGTCGCGGTGAGTCCAAATTGTGGTGGTTTACTGTTGTCTAGCCCTGGCACTTGTGCCCGGCGTTTCCTGTTTTGCCCGTTCGTGTCTCGCGGAAATCCGCGTTAGCCCGGTTGCCTGCGACCGGAAAACCGGGGAATCCGCCGCACAATCCGGTCGCAGGCTAACAGTGAATCACGAAATGCATTGCCCTTAGCCCCTCCCATTCTACTGTTTCCTGAAGCCCTGGCGAGGGAGGGCGGCGCACCGGCTACGCCCGCTCACCTCACTTGTCCACCGGGACTCGCGCGCCGCTACGCGACGGGGTAAAAGGAAAACGGGCTAAACCGCAGAGGGTAGTACAGCAAGATGCCATAGCATTACGGAGTCCTAGCGACGCGGAAGCCCGCACTACAGTTCCGGCTGTCCGGCGCGAGGCCGCCGCGACCAGCGGAACGGACAAAGTCCAGCCTGCCGAGCCAGGAACCGCCCCGAAGGACACGGGCGACGCTGGAGTCTGGGCCGGCTGGATCGTTTGCGAGAGATTTGGCGTAGTACTCCAAACCATGCCAATCCGCGCACCATTGCCAGACATTTCCATGCATGTCGTACAACCCGAAGGCATTGGGCTTGAACTTCCCAGCCGGAGCCGTGAACACATGGCCGTCGCTGGCTTTGATCGTGAATTTCCAATCCGGGAACCGCACGCTGCCCGTGGCGTCGGCCACGTTGCCGACCTTTGCCAACTTCTCGGGGTCGTCGCCGCTGTAGTACCGCGTTGTCGTTCCGGCTCGACAAGCGTATTCCCACTCGGCCTCGGTTGGCAGTCGGTAGGTCTTGCCCTCAGTGCGGCTGAGCCACTGGCAGAAGGCCACGGCATCGTTCCAACTCACGTTCACCACCGGGTGCTCGTCGGTCTGCTCGAAACCCGCGTTCCGCCAGGAATACTCCTCGCTGAAGCCGAGTTTCTTCGTATCAGGGTTCCAGCCATGGGCCCCCGGCCTTTCTCCCTTCTCCGAATCCGTCTTGTACCCCGAATCCTCGACGAACTGCCGAAACTGGCCCCGCGTGACATGGTACGTGCCCAGGTAAAACGGCCTGGTGATCCGCACGCGGTGCTGCGGATGCTCGTCCTTGAAGAGGTTTGCTCCGAGAAGATTCTCGCCGCGGATCTTGTTGAAGAACGCAGCCGTGTCCTCCGCTGACTCACCGCTGCCCATCTTGAACTCGCCCGCGGGAATCAGGACCATCTCCATCTTCACGCCCTTGCCCAGATCCACCGCAAGTTCCTTCGGCGGCTCTTTCGCCTCGCCCAAAGCGGTCCCCGCCATCACCAGGAGCATCACACTCCAAATCACGCAGTTTCTCATGCCACGTCCTCCGTTAAGGTGATTCATAACCCCGGCAGTGGGGTCGATCCACGATGAGCGTAGCATGGCTGGCGATATCGGACAACACGCCCGCGCCGGTGGGACGCCGTTTCTCTCGGGTTCCGCACCTGAAACCGGAAGAGCCAGGTACGCACTTTGGGAATGAGCCCTTTTTCGCCAGTAAAGGCCGGAGAAATTGTCGCCGACCGAAGAAAAGGGTATGATGAGGTGGAAGATCGGAGTTGACAGCCACGGTTCACAGGGGCTGCCCGACCGATGCGAAGCTCTTTTACCCATTCTTCGGAGGGGGATGATATGTGCCGGCGCAATTCAGGGTTCACCCTCGTCGAACTGCTCGTGGTGATCGCCATTATCGGCATTCTCATCGGATTGCTGCTGCCGGCCGTGCAGAGCGTTCGGGCCGCGGCCCGCCGGGCTCAATGCAGCAACAACCTGAAGCAGATCGGCCTCGGCATGCTGGCCTACCACGACGTGTACCAGAAGTTCGCCCCGGGATCGTTTTGGGGCGGAGCTTACGCAAACTGGCGGGGCTCGATCCTCATCCGCCTGCTGCCCCACATCGAGCAGAAGGCCCTTTACGACGAGTTCGATTTCAACGTTCAGGTCGACGGCCAGACCATGGGCAACAGCTCGAAACTCATCGGGGGGAACATCGTCAGTACGTACGTGTGTCCCAGCGACAACAATAGCGAGTTGCTCAACGGCCGGGCGATTCACAACTACGCCGCTTCCAAGGGACCCACGCGGCATATCGACAGCCCCTATTGTCCCTGCCCGGAATGGCAAAGTTGGAACAATTACGGTCTGGCTCCCTACGGTAATCGGAACGATTACGCCGGTCCGTTCTGCCGCATGGGCGTGAGCACCGCGATCCGCGATTGCCGCGACGGTGTGTCCAACACGATCTATTTCGGCGAAGTCCGCCGCGACTGCTCGGCCCATATTCAGCAGGGCTGGGCACGATCGAACAACGGCAACGGCTTGGTCTCCACGCTGATCCCCATCAATTACGATTCGTGTAGTTCCAACACGTCGGATCCCGGGTGTCAGCGAACGGCCAACTGGAACACCGAACTGGGCTTCAAGTCGTTGCACGCCGGCGGCGCCCAATTCCTCTTTGGCGACGGGTCGGTCCATTTTCTCACCGAGTCGATCGACCACTGGACCTATCAATACCTGGGCGGCAAAGCCGACGGTGAAATTGCCAACATTCCCAATTAGGACTCGTCATGCACACACACTTTACCAGTTTCGCGCTTCGTCTTCTCGCCGTTGTGTCTCTGGCCGCGATCGCCGGTTGCGGGTCGGGACGCCCGAACACGGTGTCCGTCGAGGGAACCGTTACGCTCGGGGGTAAACCGGTCGACGGCGCGGCGGTCATGCTGATTCCCGACGGCCAGGGGAAACCGGCCAGCGGACAGACCGACCACGAGGGTAAGTTCCTCTTGAAAACATTCGAGGCGGGCGACGGCGCCATGCCCGGCAAGTACAAGGTGACCGTTTCGCTGGTGAAAGTCTCGGGCGTCAAGGCCGATGCCGACGGACTCTCCGGCGAAGTCGAGCCCGGCGGAATCAAGAAAGAATACCTCGTGCCGGAGAAATACGGCGACCCGAAAACTTCCGGATTGACCGCGGAAGTGAAGTCGGGTATGGAGCCGCTGGAACTCAAGTTGACCGCCGACTGATCCTGCCCAGGTACGATCTCATGGCCGGGAAGAATCAAGGTGGCCGAAAATCGCGCAAGACCGCGCGCATGCCGGCCACGAAGTTTTCCCATCTAAGGAAGAAGGGCCGAGCACGCTCGTTTAACGCCCAGCCGAAGGCGCCGGCTTATGTGGAGTGTAACCACCGTCACGAACAGCCGGCGCCTTCGGCTGGGCGTTAAACGATCATGAAGGAGCCCGTCGTGTCGCGACAGAAGAGTGAAGCCGCATTTGCCCGTGCCTTGCAGCGCATGCCCGGTGGCGTGAACAGTCCGGCCAGGGCATTCGGCGGCGTGGGCGGACTGCCGCTCTTTTTCGAGCGGGGCGAGGGAGCCTGGCTGTTCGATCTCGACGGGAATCGATACCTCGATTACGTGCTCTCGTGGGGGCCGCTGATTCTCGGACATTGCCACCGGAGGGTCGTCGCGGCGCTGGAGAAAACGATCCGCCGCGGAACGAGCTTCGGCGCGCCGACCGAGGCGGAAAACGTGTTGGCCGATCTGATTATCGATGCCGTGCCGTCGATCGAGAAAGTCCGCCTGGTTAGCTCGGGCACCGAAGCCACGATGAGCGCCGTCCGCCTGGCGCGCGGGTTCACCGGCCGCGACGTGGTCGTGAAATTCGCCGGCAACTACCACGGGCACGTCGATAGCCTGCTGGTGGCCGCGGGTAGCGCGGCGGCCACGTTGGGCGTGCCCAATTCCCCCGGCGTGACGCCCGGCACGGCCCAAGACACGCTGGTGCTGAAGTACAACGACACCGATGCCCTGCATCGGGCGTTTGCCGAGCATGGCGACCGTATCGCCTGCGCGATCGTCGAACCGGTGGCCGGCAACATGGGCTGCGTCAAGGCGTCGCCCGGCTTTCGCACCGCATTGCGCGAGTTGACCGAGAAGCACGGCGCGCTGTTGATCTTCGACGAAGTGATGAGCGGGTTCCGCGTGGCTTACGGCGGCGCACAGGAGATATTCGACATTCTCCCGGACCTAACCACGCTGGGCAAGGTCGTCGGCGGAGGGCTGCCCGTGGGAGCGTACGGCGGCCGGGCCGACATCCTGGACCGGATGTTGCCCGCCGGAGAGGTGTTTCAGGCCGGTACGCTCAGCGGCAATCCGTTGGCCACCGCCGCGGGGATCGCCACGTTGGAGATCCTTCGCGACAGCTCGCCGTACGAGAACCTGGGGCGACTGGCGACTCGTTTGGCCGGGGGGCTGGAGGAAGCGGCCCGGGCGGCGGGTATCCCGTGTTCGATCGGAATAGTCGGCGCCATGATGACCCTCTTCTTCCACTCCGGTCCGGTGACCGACTGGGACACGGCCGCCGAGTGCGATACGGCCCGTTACGGGCGTTATTTCTGGGGGCTGATCGAACGTGGCGTCTACATGCCGTGCAGTCAATACGAGGCCCTGTTTCTCTCGACGGCCCACACCGAAGCCGACATCGATGCCACGATCGCCGCCGCCGGCGAAGTGATGGCCGAGATCGCGTAAGGTACTACTCACCCCTTCCCACGCTGCTCCCATTTTTCTTCGGCCGCGCTGCGGCGCGAGTATCGTGGGGCCAGGGTCCAGAGATCGTCGCGCTGGCCGTCGGTCCAAAGCCGATGGGCCAGTCCGGCCACCGCGGCGGCGGTGGGCGACCAGTATTGTGGATCCAGGGGTGCCAGTCCCGGCGGCACGCGATCGGCCCATTTGTGCAGGATCGGGCCGCTAACAGCCGTTCCCTCGTCGAGCCGATCGAACCAGCGGTCCAGCTCGATCAATTCCGGCCTTTCGATTGTCGTGAAGTGGCCGTTGGGGCCGCGTTGGAATAGCCCTGCCACGACCTCCCCCCGCTGGGCGTCGACGGCCACTCCCAGCTTTACCAGGTGTGGCGGAGCCGCCGAAGCAATGGCCTCCAAGGTGTCAACCGCCAGAACTTCCGCGCCGGCGCAATAGGCCAGCGCTTTGGCGGTGGTGATCCCGACGCGCAGGCCCGTGAAGGATCCGGGCCCCCGCACCACAGCCACCAACTGCACATCGGTCGCTTTCCAGTCCAACGAGGTCATCAGAGCACGCACCGCCGGTGCCAACGCCTGGGCACTGCGGAGATTGTTGTCTAAAGCCAACTGCTGCAACAGGTTACCGTCCTGCATGGCGGCCACACTGCCGATCCGTTCGGTGGTTTCCAACGCCAGAATGCGTACCATGGTTCTGTCGGGGAATCCAAAAGAGGGGGGGCATTAGGGGTTCGGTGAGATGTCTCGACCGCCGCTCGGCGCGGGGGCGTCGGGCCAAAGAGCGTACTCCACCGGGTCGCACCCCGCAAGGGGGCCTCTCCACTTGACCGCCCATATCCCGAACAATACACTGAGTGCTGGTTTTCGGCAATCCGATCGGTCCGCGTATTGAGGTGTGTGGCAACTTAGCCATCACGCCGCAAATCTCCAGGAGTATTTGGGCGTGAAACGGGCTCTGATAAGCGACGTCCACAGTAATCTGGAAGCTCTTCACAACGTGCTTGACGACATTCGTCAGCAGGACGTCGCCGAGATCTATTGCCTCGGGGATATCGTCGGCTACGGGCCGAATCCTCGCGAGTGTGTCGATTTCGCGATGAAGTGTGACGTCTGCCTGCTGGGCAATCACGATCAGGGGGCGCTGTTCGATCCGGAAGGTTTCAACTCCGGAGCCGAAAGAGCCATCTTCTGGACGCGCGACCAGTTGGAACGTGGGGACGGCAACGCCGCGGCAAGCCAGCGACGCTGGGATTTCCTCGGTGAACTGCCCCGCAACCACCAGGAAACCAACCTCCTGTTCGTCCACGGATCGGCCAGAAATCCGCTCAATGAATACGTGTTTCCCGAGGATATCTACAATCAGCGCAAGCTCGAAAAGATCTTCGCCCTGGTCGAGCGGTATTCCTTCCAGGGACACACCCACGTGCCCGGCGTGTTCAGCCACAGTTGCGAGTTCTACACCCCCGAGGAACTCAACTACGAATTTCCGTTGGGCGAAGAGAAGGTGATGGTCAACGTCGGGTCGGTGGGTCAGCCGCGGGACGGCGATCCGCGGGCGTGCTACGTCGTCTTGGAAGATGAGAAGCTCACGTTCCGCCGCGTCGAGTACCCGCTGGAAGAGACGATCGAAAAGATCCACGGAATTCCCGACCTGGACAATTTTCTCGGGGACCGGCTTCGCGACGGGCGATAATCCCCCGCGGTCCCACGTCGGGCAAGGCTGATGTCGGCGGAGAGAAGTCTCAGGCTGTCCCCTCCTGCCGCCGGGTGGTCATTATTGGGTTCGCTGTGGAGGGGTGTGTCTATAGCCCGTCTTTCGGGCTCGGATGTCCGCAACCGGTTGCCATTGCACGTCGTGCGGCCACACGGGAAGATAGTAGAATTCAACCGGCCGCGCGACCGACCTTTTACTCGTAACAAGATCGAGTCCCCCCGCACACACTGGCTTGCCGCTCGAGGTTTTCTGGCATGGAAAAACGTTTCATCCTGTTTCTGTTGCTCTCATTTGTCATTATCTACGCTTTTGCTCCAAGGCCCGATCCTCAAGCGCCCGAGGAGGGTGACCAAGAGGAAGTGGCCCAGAAGGACGAGAATGAGAAGGCCGAGGCGGACAAAGACGCCGCCAAACCGCCCGCCGACAAGGTGGACCCCGAGGATGGTCCCAAGGAGGAGAATCCGGACGAGCCCGGACAGACTCCCGACCCGGCCGAGCCAGAAGATCCGCCGGAGGAGCCCCCAGCCGAACCGGCGGTGGCCGTCAAACCGGCTGCCGTGCCGGATTCCCCGGAACAATGGGCCACGCTCGGCTCGGCCGATCCGGAGAGTCAATATCGGATGCTGGTCACGCTGACCAATCGTGGGGCGG
>CAYUIQ010000232.1:0-13789 GCA_964444795.1 uncultured Planctomycetaceae bacterium | reverse complement strand
CAGCCGAACCGGCTGCACCCGCCGATCCGTTTGGCGCCGCTCCCGAGCCGGCCGCACCTGCCGTTCCGGCCGCACCGGCTGCACCCGCCGATCCGTTTGGCGCCGCTCCCGAGCCGGCCGCACCCGCTGCTCCGGCGGCACCGTTTGGCGCTGCTCCCGGCGATGCCGCGCCCGCTGCTCCGGCCAATCCGTTTGCCGAAGAAGCTCCTCCGGCTCCGGCTGCTGCGGCCCCGGCCGATCCGTTTGGTCAATAGCAGATACTTTCAGACCGGCAAGAAACAAGAACGGGTGTCTGACTCATGGCTCCGCAGTGAACTGTGGATCAGGGAGCCGTGGGTCAGGCACCCGTTTTCCGTGGCTCATCCCGCCGGGCAAGCGGGATTCTTGCAGAACTCGAAACTCGGAAAGTCGTTTCTTCGCGAACCCTAACGTGTTGAAAAAGGGGACTTTGCCGAGATGTGTGCCACTGCTTGCTTGCAAGCAGTGCTTATGGCAGGGGTTTGTGCTGGAATCCACGACACTGCTTGCAAGCAAGCAGTGGCACACGACTTTTTCAACGGGCTGCTAGGCGCTCCCATGCCCCGATAACACGGATGACCTCGGCCCAGTCGCGCAATGTAACACATTATCCAGAAGGCATTTGCGCCGACTTCTAGCCCGGCCCCGTGGGAACGTTATCGGGCTCGCGGCCCCCCTTTATCTCTCGGACGCTGCTTAGCCGGCGGGGTGCCGGGGCGTTATTGCGCACTTCTTTGCCTCGATAACAGATTGGCCGGTAACTGCCCGAGGCCGCCTAAGGCGTTGTACCCCCGCAACTTGAGTGGTAAAATCTCCCTGGTGGAGTGGAACGTTATTGCGCACGCACGCGCCTCGTTAACAAATTATGGGGTGCGCGATAAACACTAGTTAGCGGATACTGTGAGGTGGATTGAGAGGTGCTGGATGGCACGAAACGCACTGCGATGGATTGAAGCATGACATTGGACCTCACATACTTCGCGCGTGAATACCACCGTTCACTTGTTGGGCTTCTAGATGCAATTCCCCGAAGATCCCATGGCTTCGTGCCAGCGTGCATTAGTCGAACGGCCTTCGTAATTGCGGTGGCCGATCCGACAGGTCGGTATTCCGTCGAGTTTCTTGGAAGAGATCAGCACAAGACGCTCAATATCAATGGCAAGGTCGCACATCCATCTAGCCAGCACGAGCCCGGGTTCATTGTCAATGAATCAACATCTAGACTAGAGTCGGTGGTATTCCCTGGGACAACAGATGATTCTCCAGTCACGCAACGAGTGAGCGGGCATGTGGCATTTCTTGGTTTGTCCTTCGCGAGCTCTGAGTTTGTAGAACACCACAAGCCGGAGGGATTTCACGCCCAGTTCGTCGGCGGCGCTGTACCGTTTCAAGTAGAACGCCATGGAAGCCTCCTCGCAGTCAATGTCGTGAATGGCTACGTTGTGAACGGTCAACCCAAAGTCAAGTGCATTGAGTGGTTGAAAGTTCTTGGTTCGCAAGACATCGTTCCGACGTGCGAAATGGCGGTTCGTGAGCTTGCAATCGTCGATTTGTCGTCAGCGATCCTCGAGGTGCCGAATGCAAAACCGCACTGGAATTTCAAAGACTTCTTAAGCGAACTCAAAGGTCCGGTGGATCAGAGCGTCCTGCTGTTAGGGTCTTATTCCGAATCCACGGAAGGCCGATTTCGAGAGGCAAGTGCCGCCTTAGAACAGCTCGGTTACTCTCCTTTCCTCTTGAAGGATTCCCCCGATCTGCCGATCCAGCGCAATATCGAGAAGCTCTTTGCCGCGGTGATGTTCTCCAGTTTTGTCGTCATAATTGATGATCATGCTTCCGGCCACATAGCCGAGTTGTCCGCGCTTCTCCAGTTCCAGTTTCGACCAATGATCATCGTTAGGCGGATAATGGCGCCGGCAACGTCATTCCTTGAAGACGGTGTGCTCACGAATGACAGTTGTCGCGTGGAAATTCTAGACGAGCTGACAGCTGCCACCCTAACACCAGCGATTCGATGGGCGCGAGAATGGTCGGCGTCTCAGGAAAGTAGGCTAAATGAAATCAACACATGGCGTGAGTAGAACGGAATCGGAGAATCTGCTAACAATTCGTTGCACTGGGGCGAGAAAAGGGGGGACATTCTACTTTTCCGTGAAAAAGTAGAATGTCCCCCCTTTTCTCGCTCTGGGGACGTTTACCTTTTCTAAGGGAAATCGCGATCGGGCTTGCATTTTACACTTTTAGAGGGTTGGGCATTTCATAGCTTAGGCCAAAGTGTAAAATGCAGGCCCGACTTCCTGCAAGAGAGGATCCTTGCAGTATTCTACAACCCTCTCCCGGCAGGGAGAGGGGGCTACGCGTAGAAATCCCGCACGCGCATAATCACCTCGAAGCCGTCGAGTTCGAGGCATTCGTCGAAGCAGAGCATGGCTGGATGGTCCGCTTCGAGCGTGCGGTAGTTGCGCTTGACCGAGCCGATGACCATATCCAACCCCAGGGGCATGGCCCGGGTCAGAAAGGCGCTTTCCAGAGAGCTTTTCACCGGCGAGCCGTCGGCCGTTTTCGGGGGTAGCATCACGGTGAAATTGCTCAGCCCGACCGATGCGTGGACGCCGGCCAGATCCGCGTCGTCGTGGATCATTTGCATGGCGGTCATCAGCCGCTGGATGTTGCCCTCCGAATCGCTCCCGATCGGCGCGATGCCCGGGTCGAAGACACAGTCTTCGTTGGCGATCCCGCTGCCGGCCTTTCGGGCAAGCTCGATCAGGTGTTTCGCCGCGGCGTAGGTTTGCTCGGCCGTGTGACAGGGTCGCGAGCTGCCGTCGACCGTGTGCTCGGAGATCAGCAAGACCGGCCGAAACGGCTGGATCACGTAGAGATCGAACATCTCGGCCCGCAGCGAGGTGATCGAATTGAGCAGCGGAGCGGCACCGCCGGCTTGTGCCGGGTCGTACACTTCCAACGCCGCCTTGGCCAACTCGGGATCGGGTGTGTCGATCGAAAGCGGCTTTTCGGTCACGCTCTGAACGCGGCGGATCATGTCGGCCATGAACTCCGCCGATCGACCGCCCACGTTGACGTCGATGTACCCGGCGCCTCGCTCGTCTTGCATACGGGCCAGCGCCAGCAGCCCGTCGACGTCGTCGGCGTCGAACAATTTCCGCGTCGAGGGGACGGAGTCGTTGATCGACTCGCCGATGATGGTGAGACCTTCAATCGCCATGGGTGGATCCGTTCTACTCGGCACCGACCAGTTTCTTGGCCAGACCGACCGCCGCGCTGGCGTTGTCGCTGTAACCGTCGGCACCGATTTCGTCGGCATATTGCTGCGTGATGGGGGCACCGCCGATCATCACCTTGGTCTTGCCGCGAATGCCGGCCGCCTCCAGTGCCTCGACGACCTTCTTCATCGTCGTCATCGTCGTTGTCAGCAGGGCCGAAAGGGCGACCAGCGTGCCTTCCTGCTCCCCGGCTGCCGTGATGAAATCCTCCGGCGCAACGTCGACGCCCAGATCGACGACCTCGAACCCGCAGCCTTCGAGCATGGCGGCCACCAGATTCTTGCCGATATCGTGCAAATCGCCCTGCACCGTGCCGATGACCACGCGGCCCACCTTCTCCGAGCCCGAGAGGTGCGGCGCCAAGATGGCCACGGCCGCTTTCATCGCCCGTTGGGCAATCAGCAACTCGGGCACGAAGTACTCGTTGCACTCGAACCGCTTGCCCACTTCTCCCATCGACGGGATGACGGCTTGCTTCACCAGTTCCACCGCATCGGCCTTGGCGTCGATGGCGGCCTGGGTCACCTCTTCCGCCTTATTGCGGTTGCCGGTGAGAATCGCTTCGTAGAGTTCCTTCTGAAAATCTGCACTGTCGGACATGGAGCCCTCCGAGAATACTGAGTTCGGCTTGATGACAAAGAGTAAATCGTAACCAACGACAGGCCCCAACGCCACCCCCGGCGGCGAGAAGCCCTTCTTGTGGGGGGGTGATGGCATCGCAGCCACCGGGTGAGGGCGATCCGCCAAAGGTCTCGCCGTGAGATTTCCTGCTGCATTCGCCGGACCAGCGCGAGGCCGCAACAACGCCCGTCTTGATTGTCTTATCGACGATCGTTACGCGGAATCGATGCCCCCCTTTTTGCGGGGCTACTCGGTTTGATGGCGGGTCCGTGGCCTGTTTCACCATGACATGCATATAGGACGGGACCCCCGTACTTTCGCCCAACCCCACCACGGAGAAAAAGCGATGAGACTTTGCGCACCAACCCTGCTTGCCATCCTGACACTAACCGCAGCCGCGGGCACCGCGTCGGCCACCCCGCCCAGCGGCGTCTGGCGAGGCGGATTCGACGGTGGCTATTACGCTATGAACGTCTCGATGACAGTCCTGGTCGACGGCCGGCCGCTGCAAACCGTGCCGCACAACGGACGGACTTACCTACCCGTCCGCGAGCCGGGCGGGCAATACGAGATTCGCGTCCGCAACCACGGCAGCCGGCGCGTGCTGGCCATCGTTTCGGTCGACGGGCTGTCGGTGATGGACGGCCGGACGGCCAACGACTCGGGCGGCGGTTACGTGATCGGGCCCTACGGCACGATCCGGATCAAAGGCTGGCGCCGGGGAAATGAACACGTTGCCGCGTTCGATTTCACCGGCCGCGAAGAGAGCTACGCTCATCTGACCGGACGCGGCAGCCGGATCGGCGAAATCCGTTTGCTGGCCATCGAAGAACAGCCCCTGTACCAGCACTACCCGCCCCGCCACATCCACCCCTTCTGGCCGTACACCGGCTCGCGCTCTGGCCCCCGCGGACCGGGCTTGCCCAATGCGTCCTGGGGCGGGTCGTTTCGGCTTGGCGCCGCGGCCGGCAGCGCCGGGGGAATGCACGCGGACAGCAGCTTCAGCGCCCCGGCACGCTCCGATCTGGGCACCGGATACGGCCACGAGTTGGAGGACCGTGTCCGCACCGTCTCCTTCCGCCGCGGCACGAAGCGGAAGACGATCGTCTACCATTATGCCAGCGCCAAGTCCCTGGCGGATGCGGGTGTTACCGACGGTTCGGTGACCGGCTTCAACTGGCGGTCGGGCCACAGGAGTTTCAGCCCCCCGCCACCCGGCTGGACCGGCCGCTAATCGCACTCCAGGTTCCCACGCTCCGCCGGGGCGGGAACGGCCTTCGGGCCCTCCTCCCCGGCGTTGAGCGTGGTCGGCTTCCGCGGTGACGGACGCGGCGGGAGCATGATGTCATCGACTACTACATCATGGCCAAGTGAACGGGTACGTTGCCGAGGGCCTGAAAGGGGCGAGAGAACGCGTCAGGGTAATGCGTGTCCTGTTCTTCCCGTGAAGAAGGGGGCCCGCTAGACCCGCGCCGCCTCTTCCTGCGCAATCTGGCACCAGCGGGTGACGCTGTCGGGGTCGTTGCCGATTGTGTGGTTGTCCTTCATGATCAACTCCATGCGGCAGCTCTTGGCGATCTCCAGCGTGCGACGAAGCTCGGCGCGGATGCGGTCCTCGTCCATTGTGGGAAGGGCCAAATCGGCCGGCGCCGGCTGCAGGTGTCGGTAACGTGAGAATGCTGCGGACTGGAAAGAACTGTCCGCCCCAGCCCGACAGCTCCTGTTTGGCGGTTCCCCTTTAGGTGGGGTGGAATCGCAAGTATAATGGACGTAGGGCTGGCTGCGCTACCGTGTCCGGTGTGCCGAGGAGTCTTGCGATGGCAGATCCCAAATCCTCCAACAATCCCCACCTTCGCCTGAACGGGGGCTCCGAGTCGGCCACCGGGCAATCGGAATCGCTTGACACCCTCCGTTGAGGTTGTCGGGTGATTCCGGAAACCACGGCAAGCAGGAACGCGAGGAGTACCATGCCGACTAGGGCGAAACAAGATACCGCACCAAGACAGGACATCGAGACGAAAGAGGATCTCGACAAACGCCTTCTTCAACTCGTCGAGACACTGGAGACAGGCAACCAAACAGAGCGGAACGAGGCCGAGACGGAGTTGATCGACCTGTGTGCCCATGAGGTCTGTGCCAGCTTCGACAAGAAGATGAGCCAGGATCTCCAGAGCAAATTCGATGGTGACGACGTGGTCAATACCACGTTCCGTTCTCTCTTCGGGCATATCGCCAAACGTGAATACCGGTTCGAACATGCCGGCTCCCTTTGGGCGATGATCTACAAGATTGCCCGGAACAAGTTTCTGAAGCTCGTGGAGATTAACCGGGCAGGGCAACGTACCGCCAAGCGAGAGACAATCGCCAATACGTCGCAAGTAACCGCCGACTTGCGTATCGATCGGCATCGACTGGACAGGGTTGCCCGAGACTGGGCAGATCACATCGAGCCTCTTCTGGAAAAGGTGGATGCCACACATGCAGAGTGGTTCCGTCTCAGGCATCAGGAAGGATGGTCGCTTTCAGCCATCGCGGCCAAGGCCGGCTGTTCGCGCCGCCATGTAACAACTACGCTGGAAAAGCTCGTCGAGCGGTTTTCTCGGGAGGTGCAAGCCGCATCGGGGGAGGCGGCCTGATTCGCCGATCACACCAGGAAGAAACGTCATGTCCGATACGGATCAAAATCATCGAGAAGCTCTCGATGAAGCTGCCCAAGGTCGCATCGATGTAGCCGCCCAGGCGCTGGAGACCGCGTGGAAGACGGCAACCGAGCCTCTTGATTTTGAGAGTTTTCTGCCTGATTGCGAAGGTGCCGAACGGATCTGCCTGCTTGGCGAATTGATCCAGTTGGACATATGGCACCGCTGGAGAACGGGGCACGGTCGGCAACTCGAAGACTATCCATGTTTTGTCGACGAACTGCGTGGCCATGACGAGATCGTGCTCGAACTGCTGTCCGAGGAATGCCGGAGCCGGGCTGCCCATGCACAATGCCCGACGCGTGACGAGTTACGGCAACGTTTCCCGGGCCTGGCCGGCCGGGTCGACCTGAAGGCCGTGCGGCTCGAAGGGCAAGAGGCGAAGAGTATCTTGGAACTGCCAACCGGCCACGTCGTGGGTAACCGTTATGAAATACGTGATTACCTTGGCCGTGGTGCCATGGGAACGGTCTACCGGGCCTACGACCAAAAGATGAAGCGCGAAGTGGCGCTGAAGGTGCTCTTTGCCCACCCGGCGATATTGGGACGGTTCCATCGCGAGGTCGAGTCGGCCGCTGCAATCGAGTCCCATCCGAACATCTGTCAGATATTCGATGCCGATCAGATCGACGGCACCCACTTCATCACGATGCAGTTGATCGAGGGCCAAACTCTCGACCGTTGGGCCGGCGACCGTCCGATGGCCCCCAAAAAGGCGGCCGCGATCATGTACGACCTGGCATGTGGCCTGGCGTGGGTCCATCAAGCGGCGATCGTCCATCGCGACATCACCGATCGCAATGTGATGATCGACGCTCAATCGCGCCCGATACTCATGGACTTTGGTGTCGCCCGGCCGACGGAGCCTACGGCCGACATGTCGGCCACCGGTTTCTCGGTCGGCACGTTGACCTACATGTCGCCACAGCAGGTGGCCAACAAGGCGGCCGATACCCGCAGCGACATCTACTCCATGGGGGTCCTTCTCTACCGTCTGCTTGCCGGCAGGCTCCCCTTCCGAGGCGAGAATCTGATCGAGGACATCCGCGAGAAGGAACCACGGTTCCCTGCCGAACTCCGCCGGAAGATCCCAAAGGACCTGCGAACGATCTGCCTGAAATGCCTTGAGAAGCAACCAAGCCGGCGCTTTCTGACGGCCGAGTTGCTGGCCGAGGAATTGCGCCGATTCCGCGACGACGAGCCACTAAAGATCCGCAGTGTCGGCCCCTTGGGCAGAACCTGGCGATGGTGTCTGAGGAATCGATTGGCTGCCGGACTGACTGCCGCATTGATTCTGGCGCTTGCCGGCGGAGTGATTGTCACCAGCTACCTTGCGGTCAATCGGCGTGCGGCGGCGGAATCCTATCACTTGGAGCCTTGGCAGAAGGTCTCATCGCCCCTTCGCGACGGCCGAGGGTCTTTCGGTCTGGTGCCGCTGAAGGATATGCTCTTCATCTTCGGCGGCTTCGTCGACGGCGCTCCGGCGGACGATGCCTTCCTTCGCTTCGCGCATGGGAACTACCTCAAGAGGACTCCCATGCCGGCCCGTCGCACCGGCATGGCATGTACGGTCCAGGATGGCCTGGTCTATGTCATCGCCGGAAACACGGCCGGGGCGGGTAAGGAGGGAAGGATGGCCGAAGTCTGGCAATACGATCCTTCGGCCGACCGATGGAAGTCGCTTCCTTCACTGTCGCTGGAGCGAGACAGCGCGGGAGCCGCGGCAGTTGACGGTTCGATTTACGTTGTCGGCGGCCATCACGAGGAGCCTGACAAGGGGCGGACACTTTCCCGGGTCGACAGGTACAACCCTGAGGCAGCCGGCCAGTGGGAGGAAGTGGCATCGATGCGGCGCCCGCGATGCGACCTCGGCGTCGTCGCCGTCGGCGGAAAGCTCTACGCAATCGGTGGCTTGCGTTTCGAGAGAAAGCCAAAGGAAGAAGATAACGTCCATGAGGTGGGCGGTTGGGTGGAAGTCTATGATCCGCACACGGATGCGTGGAAGGACGGCCCTTCCATGCCGACGGCCCGGTACGATTTCGCCACGGCCGTGACGGGTTCGCGAATCTACTGCATCGGTGGCAGGCTGAAGAATGGTGCGTTGACCAACGCGGTCGAGTACTACGACGTTGAGGAAGCAAAGTGGTGTACGGATCGCCCTCTTCCGATCGCCGCCGCAGCGCTTCGCGCGACTATCATCGGCCGGGACATGTATGTCGTTGGTGGCATCGGGGAGGACGGGGAATGGCTCGATAGCATCTATACGGTCCAAGTGTTGAACAAGTGACGACCGTCAGAGATTCCGCTCGCCGCTCCTCGGCCTCGGGTAAACGCCCGAAACGCGTCACTCAGCACGCACGGGCCACTCTCCGCTCCGAAATTATTCGGAATTCTCCGGATTTCCGCGCCAAACCGCCACGGAAATCGGCTTGTATGGGTAGAGGGACAATTCGGGTGCCCGCGCCGTGCGCATCAACCATCTCCAGGTCAAGGACAGGAGGCTTTGTCTCAAAACCCGTACGATGGCCCACCGAGGCCGTCGGGAAGCTGCGTTTCCCCCTGGCGACGACCTCGCAGCGCCGTCGCACAACTAACGCGACCGTGTTTTGAGCCACAGCTTGTTTCCTTGACCGGGCTATGGTCGGAGGTCGACCATCCGAATTCGTCTGCATTGATTTCCCGTGCCGGGCCGCCGACAGCCACTCTCTTTCGAGGGGGTGGTGGATGGCCCGATAAACCCAGGGTAAACCCTTGCAAAACCGGCGGGTGCCTGGTAAACCAGGTACGACACGTAGAGGGTGACGACCCCCCCCGCAACTTTAGAGGAGACAACTGATGAGACTCTCGGGAAGAACTGGATCGTTGGCGATTGCGAGTGTCGCGGCGTGTATCGCCTTGGGCTGCTCGTCCTTCTGCTTCGGGCAATTGAATTGGATTCCTCATCCCACGACAGGTCATTCGTACACCCTAACGGGCTACGGAAGTTGGCAAGACGCCGAAAACGTCGCTTTGCCTCTCGGAGGGCATCTCGTCACGGTCGACGACGCCGCGGAGAACGATTGGCTATCCAGCACGTTTGCCAATACGGGTCCCCGGGGGGAATACTGGATTGGCTTTACGGATGCGGGCCGTGAGGGGCATTGGGAGTGGTCCTCCGGTACGGGCGGATGGTGGGAGGCAAACAATCCCGCCAGCACAAGCTATACATCCTGGCCGGTGACCCAACCAGACAATTTTCGTGGCAACCAACACTATGCCGTGACCCACATGCCGCCCAGTAAAGGGCCCGCCGGAGCGTGGGACGATCTTCATTATGCTTCGTCCCTGAATCGGCAGGGGATTATTGAAAGGCCCTTCAGCACGCCAAATTACACGCCGCCTCCCGAGCAGCCACCCGTCGAACGTCTTGGCAGATGGAACGGAAGCACTTTTGAGGCAGTTGCCCGTAGCAGCATTAGCTCTGGGAATGTCCATATTCTCGTACACGGTTGGGGCATGGGGCTCAAGAGCGTGAAGGACTATCCAGCTTGGGACTCCCACGTGGACGGCCACGAGATATGGGGGTACCTCGCAGAGTCAATTTCACGAAGAGATCCAAGTAGTACGGTTCTCATGTACAACTGGCTCGATGATTCAGCGACAGCTAACATCACCCAGCCTTACAAGTCCTTGGCAAATACTGATAATAATGGCCTCAGATTAGCGGATGCGATTGAGTCGGCATGTGACTTGGACGCAGTTGAGACACATTTTCTCGGGCACAGCCATGGAAGTCGAGTAGCAGTAGTTGCCGCTGTGGAACTCAGCAAGAAACACAAACCTACCGGACATCTTACCATCTGGGACTCGCCGGAGAATTTCCTCCCAGAGGTTTTTGGTGGAAGCAACGACTTGCATGCAACACCCTACTTGCCTAAGCTGCGGAAGGACATTCGAGGTGGCGACACGTTTGTGGACAACTACTTCTCGTTCTTTGGTGAAGCGTATGAGCTTGTAGATGTCGGCTCCGGCTTGGTCAATGTGCGTCTCGTGCCGGGATCTTTTTCCCCCCATGAATACCCCATGGAATGGTATGTAAAAGCCAACCGGTCGAACTCTGATGAAATCGGCCTTGCCTGGTCGCCTCTAGCCGATGACCACTACAGCGGTTTGGACGCTCATTATAAGCAGGATTGGGAGATCTTTCCTGGCATTTTTGACAGCTTTCGAGAGCTTGTTCTGAAATCGGAAAACAACACGATAGGCCCGAATTATCGGGAACGTCATCCGTTAGGATATGTATCGCTGTTTGCTGAAGGAAGTGTAATAGAGTCCGATGGCGGCGCGACCCTCACCGAGAGTAGCCCAGCATATTGGCATCTTCTATTCGAAACGACTGGTAAGGAAGAGTCACTTGAGTTCGAGTATCAGTTTCTGTCTCCGGGGGACGGAGACCAACTTGGCATCTGGATGGACGGTGAGCTTCGCTTTGTCATCACGGGCGAACTAGTGGGCACACAGCCAATGGACTCGATCATTGATATTACGAATCTGGAGGCGGGCGAGCACTCCATGACCGTGGCACTGCACAGCATCGGCGAAACAGGTGCGAGCGTGTACGTCGGTGCATTCAACGTCGGTGCATTCAACGCTGTGGCTGTTCCCGAACCCTCCACCCTCGTCCTGTTGTTCATGGGTGCTGTAGGTCTTCTGGCGTACCATCGTCGGACGAAGTTCCGCGGGGTGCGTCTGGACGCACCATGAAGCTACATCTCGGAGAGGATATCTTGGTGGAGAATCTCGTTTCGTCTTGTGACGTGATTGTGACGAGTGAATTGGCAACGTGTCTTGGCGGTTGGTTGTGCGTCAAGACGCACGCTACTTGACTTTGGAGGTATGAGCTTATGAAGCGAGTCTCAGTTTGCACGGGAATCCTGGTCTTGTTGATCAATAGCCCAGCCATGGCGGACACGTACACGTGGAACGAGTACGGAGGCCACAGCTACGCCTTGACTCAGACTTTCGGTTCGTGGACCGATATGGAGAACGAGGCAATCGCCGCTGGAGGGCATCTGGTTGCCATCGGAGACCAGGCGGAGAACGATTGGGTATTCAACACCTTCCAAGACGCCGATACGAACGGGACTGCGAGGATGTGGATCGGGCTGTATCAGCAGCCGGCCGGTTCGGAGCCGGCGGGCGGTTGGGACTACTGGTCCAACGGAGAACCGGTCACTTACCTGAACTGGTATACGCCGACGGAGCCGAACGACCACAACGGGGAAGACTACGCTCACATGTACATGCCAGGGAGCGGCCGAGAAGGCTTTTGGAACGACTGGAAGCACGAAGAGCAGCTCTTTCCCGGAGTCATCGAACTCGACACCGTCGTCCCGGAACCCTCCATCCCGGTCATGCTATTCACGGGTGCTGCCGGTTTGCTGGTGTATGCTCTTCGCAAAAGAAGGTGATTCGTCGGCCCTCACCCCAACCCTCTCCCTCCAGGGATAGGGGGCCCGGCGGCAACCGGTCACCCTTGTATCCTCGCCGCCTCTTCCTGCGCGATCCGGCACCAGCGGGTCACGTTCTCGGGGTTGTTGCCGATCGTGTGGTTGTCTTTCATGATCAGTTCCATGCGGCACCCCTTGGTGATCTCCAGTGTGCGGCGCAACTCGCTGCGAATGCGGTCCTCGTCGATCGTCGGCAGGGCCAGATCGGCCGGTGCCGGCTTGTACGAGAAGATGTAGTCGCCGCCGAGATACTCGGCCATTTTCTCTACGTCGGCCCACGGCGAAACGGAAACTCGCCGCAATCGGGGGAACTGCTTCACCACGTGCCATCGCGCGTGCAACGGCTCGCAGCAACCGTAGCAGTTCAGACCGAACCGCTCCATGATCGGCATTTGATAGGGGAAGATGAACTTCTCGAACATGGCGGGCGAGATCTGCGTGGTCTCCTGGCTCTCGCAGAATCCCCACATGTCCATCGTCCGCACATGCCCTGCGTCGAAGTCGTCTTGCGGCAACTCCCGGGTGAACCCGAACCCGCCGGAGCCGACGTACGTGTTGTCGGTGTTGAGGCTCAGCAGGTTGTTCTCCTGGAGGAAGTCGAGCTTGGCCAGATGGCCGTCGCGGAGGATCGCCATCAACTGGTGCAGTTCGTCGGGATAGTCGTACATGTCGACCATCATCTGCTCCAGGCCGCGGAGATTGATCAGCGTCCAGGTCATTCCCAGCGTCCACCACCACATCGTCTTGCGGCGGACCGCCACGATATCGCCCAACGTGCTCTCGGCCAGCGCCAGCAACTGGTCGCTGGCCTGGTGATCGACGCTGATCTCGGGAAAGTGCAGGGCGTCGAGGTTGCCGAGATCCGTAAGCGGCGGGTCCCAGCGGTAGGAGCCGTGCTTGGCCACCTTCATGACCGTCTCGTGCATCCCCCAGTCGCTCTCGTCGTAGACATGGCTGACGTTGAACACGGCATCGACCACCCGATCGTCGCCCATCGAGTCGGCCCAGTAGCACTCCTTGCGAAGGGCCATTTCCCAGCCCCGGGCCAGCTCGCCCTGGCACAGGAGTTGGTCGTCGGTGATGATCTCGCTCCAGCCGTTTTCCGGATCGCAGAAGACGACCGGCCGGGTGGCTTCCAGGGCGTTGTGGCGATACCAGAGATCGCGCTTTTCTTCCTCGATCGGCCGGGCGGCCAACTCGGCCATCTCGCCCGCCAGCCGGCGAACAATATCCCGATCGGCATCGCTGATCTGGATCTGCTCACGAGGGATCGACTGCGTAAACAACGACGCCACGGTTTGATCGGCCACGATTGGGGCTCCTTATGCTTCATTCTCCAAACGACCGAAAAGGTCTACCCAAAGTATTGCCGGAAGGCGTGTTGAGGTCAAGAAGCCGGGAAAATCGCCCGTGGAAACGGGTGCCATGGGCTCACTTGCCCGCCCTTGCCGAATCGCGCTGGAGGGAGGGTCTCCCGGCCCTCGGTAATCACGTCATGCCGCACCTTTCCTAGACTCTCCGCGAGCTCCGCGTCTCTGCGTGAGCCTCCACACAGACGCCAGCAGGGACTCACGGTAGAGGCGCGGAGCACGCGGAGAGGGAGAGAATGGGGATAGCTCTCGTATTCTTGCCCATGGCCGTTTCCAGCACGAGTCCGGTTGACAAAGCGAAGAGGACAACC
>CAYUIQ010000231.1:0-13794 GCA_964444795.1 uncultured Planctomycetaceae bacterium | reverse complement strand
CTGGGAAGGGCCATGCAGTCATGAACCGTCGGCAGCACATCGCGCGGGAACACGTCGATCTCACACGGCGATACTTTCTCCGGCTCGGCGCCGCGGGAGTCGCCGGTCTGGGGACGTCATCTCTCTGGGCGGAAGACCATGGTGACCGGTCCACATTAACGACGGCCGCGGAGGACCATCGTACAGAACTGGACGAGGCGATTGGCCGATTGGAGTACCTGACGCCGCCGGACAAGTTTCGGGTGTACGGCCGGGGCAATCCGCCGCCGCATACCTTGCCGCCGGAGAGACTTCGCGAGGTGGGGCTGTCGCGCGAGACGTGGCAACTGGAGGTCGTGCCCGACCCGGAGAGCAACGCCGAGGTGGGCAACCCGCTCTCGGTAGAACTCGGCACGGCTCTGGATTTCCCGGCGCTGATGCGTTTGGCTGGGGACCATCCGCTGCGCGTGATGCACGTGATGACCTGCACCAACGGCCGGGCGCCGTGCGGCATGGGACTGTGGGAAGGCGTGCCGCTGAGAGAAATCCTCTGGATGGCCAAACCGACGGCCAACGTCCGCCGCGTTTTCTATTACGGCTATCACAACGACGACCCCAAGCAGCGGTTTCAAAGTTCGCTCCCGGTGGGCCGGGTTCTGGAAGACCCGCCGGGCGAACACCCGGTGATGCTCTGCTACAAGCTCAACGGGCAGTGGCTTTCGCCCAAGGCGGGCGGCCCGGTGCGAATGATCGTGCCCGACCGATACGGCAATCTGTCGGTCAAGTGGCTGCGGCGGATCGTGCTGACCAACCAATTCAAGGCCAACGACACCTACGCCGAGTGGAACAACGACACCGACAGCCACATGAAGACCTGCGCGCGGTTCATTCACGTTCCCAAGCGCGTCGCGTCGGGCAAGCCGGTCCCGATTACCGGGTTGGCCCAAGTGGGGATGTCGGGCCTGGGCAAGGTGCAGTACTGGTTGTGCCGCCAAGACGCCGCCTTGGCATCGGACGACCCCCATTTCACCCGCGCCGATTGGCGGGACGCCGAGATGCTGGCGCCGCCGGAAGACTGGGGCGGCGGGCTGCCCGACGGCCAACTGCCGCCCGTGCCGCGTCAGATCGATCCGGCCACGGGCAAGCCGCGGAGTTGGCCCCTGCGCGGCACGATTGTCCACTGGGCAACCTTGCTGGAGGGCGTTTCGCCGGGAGCTTACCACCTCCGCTGTCGCACGATCGACGCCGACGGCGTCGCCCAACCCATGCCTCGCCCGTTTCTGAAATCCGGACATAACGCCATCCAAACCCTGCCGCTAGTCGTGGAGAAAGTCTAGCCCCGGCACTTGTGCCCAGCGTTTTGCGTGCAGTCGCCATCTCGTTCCGCGAGATGCGGCCCTGGAATTTCCGCAACGCTACATCTCGCGAAGCGAGCTGGCTGCTGCACGCGCAATCACTCGAAAAGGAGTTTCGACCATGAGAAACACGATCTGCATCCTCGTCGGGTTGTTGACTTCGCCGCTTGCTACCGCGGCGTCACCGATGCTGGACGAAACCCCTGCCGGCGATGAGGAGTGGGGATACCGTCCGGCGGCCGGTGCGGTGTTGGAAGCCACTCCGCCGAGCTTCTGCTGGCGACCCCAGCCCGGGATCGTCTCGTGGGAGATCCAGTGTGGGCCGGGTGAGGACTTCCGGGAAGTCGCGTACCGGACGGCCGGCGTCGAGATGAACGTGCATTGCCCGCCCAAGACGCTCCCGCCGGGAAAGTACGCGTGGCGCTATCGTGGCACGGACGGAGAGGGTAACCCGACCAATTGGAGCCAGCCGCGCGCCTTCACCATTGCCGAGGACGCCGTCGCCACACCACTGCCGCCGCGCGAGGAACTCCTGGCGCGGATCCCCAAGAGCCACCCCCGGCTGTTCGTTCGTCCCGAGGATCTTCCCCGCTTGCGAGAGCTTGCCCAAGGACCGATGCAAGACCGGTTCAACGCCCTGGTTGCCCGTTGCGACCGGCTGGTGGCCAATCCCCCGCCGACGGCCGAACCGAAGAAGTACCCCTCCGACATGGTATCGAGAAGCCCGGAGTGGAAGAAACAATGGTGGGGAAATCGCACGTATACCATCGCCGCCCTCGACGGCGCCGCCACGCTCGCATTTACCCGTCGGTTGGGCGGAAAGGAGGAGTACGGTCAACTGGCCCGGCGGATCCTCATGGACTGTGCCGCTTGGGACCCCAAGGGCGCCACGGGCTATCGCTACAACGACGAGGCGGGCATGCCGTATGCCTATTACTTCGCCCGAGCGTACACGTTCGTTTACGACCTGCTGAGCGAGGAGCAGCGGGAAACATGCCGCCGGGTGATGAAGATCCGCGGCGAGGAGATGTATCGGCATTTGTATCCGCGTCATCTCTGGCGGCCCTACTCGAGCCACAGCAATCGGGCGTGGCATTTTCTTGGCGAGGTGGGGATCGCGTTCTCGGGCGAGATCGAGGGAGCCGACGACTGGGTCTGGTTTGCGATGAACGTCTTCCAAAACGTCTATCCCGTCTGGTCCGACGACGACGGCGGCTGGCACGAGGGCGTTAGCTACTGGTCCAGCTACGTCGGCCGGTTCACCTGGTGGGCCGACGTGATGCGCGCTGCCGTGGGTGTCGACGCTTACGAGAAGCCGTACTTCGCCAAAGTGGGCTACTACCCGATGTATCTCATGCCGCCGGGCAAGGTGGGCGGAGGGTTCGGCGACGGAGCCACGCGGCGACAGGCCCGACAACTCGTACCCCTGATGAGCCAATTGGCCGCTCAGGCCGGCAACCCACACTGGCAGTGGTACGTCGATCAGATGGGCGGCCCTTCGCGGACCAGCGGCTACGTGGGATTTCTACGCGGCGCGTTGCCTAAGGTCGAGCCCCAATCGCCCGACGACTTGCCCACCTCGCGGCTCTTCCGCGGCATCGGCCAGGCGTATCTCAATACGACGCTCGCCGGCGCCGACGACGACGTTCAGGTCGTCTTCAAATCGAGCCCCATGGGAACCCGATCCCACGGAAACGCGGCCAACAATTCGTTCGTCCTCTGGGCCTACGGCCAGCGTCTGTTGATTCGCTCAGGACATTACTACATGTACGGCGGCCCCCATCATCGCGACTGGGTTTGGAGCACGCGATCGGTGAACAACATCACCGTCGACGGCCAGGGCCAGATCAAACGCTCCGCCGCGGCCAAGGGAGAAATCCTCGCCTTTCGCACAACGCCCTCGATCGACGTCGTGGTCGGCGAAGCGGGCGGCGCCTACCGTGTGCGCGAGGAAGGGAAGGATCGGCAACTCCTGGACCGGTGTACCCGAACGATCGTGTTCGTCAAGCCGGAGTTGGTGATCGTCTTCGATCGAGTGAAAGCGCGACGGCCCTCGACGCTCCAGTACTGGCTCCACGCCGTCAACGAGTTTGACGTCGGCGACCAGCGGAACATCGAAACTCGCGCCGGCGACGTTGTCTGCGCGATCGATATTCTCGCGCCGCAAGGTTTGCAGATTTCGCAGACCAACCAATACGATCCCAATCCCTGGCCGCAGATCAAGACGCGCGAGTGGCACCTGACGGCCGCCACGCCGTCGAAGGTCGAGACCTGCGAGTTTGTCGCCCTTTACCATGTCAGCCGCGTCGGAGAACCGGTGCCGCGCGAGGCGGACCTTGAGGCGGTCGACGGAGGCTACGTGCTTCGGGCCAAGTTGTCCGACGGCAAGGTACTGGCACTGCTGCCCACCGACGACTCCGCCGTGCTGGAGGCCGACGGCTTGAAAACGACCGGCCGGATCGCGGTGCGGCGGTTTGGTTCCGATGGGTCGATCGTGCAAACGGTGGAGGTTCCGTAGTACGTCATCGTTTAGCCCCGGCACATGTGCCGGGAGTTTTCGGCGGGTGTCCCTTGCGGCCACCAGACTAGACACGGAGCCCGTTATCGGCGAACATGGTACCCTTTGGCAAACGGTTTCATTTACCCCCCGCCGGCACGGCGGCAGAGCGAGCGGACAATGGCCCAGGACGATTTCGACCTTGCCGGTCTGGCAACGTATTTGCATCTGACGCCGCAAAAGGTGGCCAAACTGGCCGATCGCGGCAAGCTGCCGGGCCGGAAGGTGGCCGGACAATGGCGATTTTCCCGGGCGGAGATCCACCACTGGCTCGAACATCGCATCGGCATTTCAGATGAGGATGAGTTAGTCGAGGTGGAAGGCGTGCTGCGACGCTCGGCCGGATGTGACGAGCCCGAGGAGGTTTGCATCGCCAAAAGACTTCCCGTCGAGGGCGTGGCCGTTCCCCTGGCGGCGCGGACCCGCAATTCGGTGATCACCTCAATGGTCGATCTGGCCGCGGGCACCGGTTGGCTTTGGGATCCGCCGAAAATGGCCGAGGCGGTGCGGTCGCGTGAAGCGATGTACCCGACGGCCCTGGAAAACGGGGTGGCCTTGCTCCACGCCCGCCGCCCCATGGCCAGCATTCTGGAGCAAGGGTTTGTGGTCTTGGGCATCACGCCGACCGGGATTCCCTTCGGTGGAAGCCGCGGCGTGTTGACCGACATCTTTTTCTTGCTCTGCTCGGAAGACGAGCGAGAACATCTGCGAACGCTTGCCCGACTGAGCCGGATGATCGGCGCCGACGACTTTCTCGACCGGCTCCGTGGCACCCAGTCGGCAACGGAGGCCCACGGGCTCATCGCGACCGCCGAAGAGGAACTTTTCGGTTGATTTGTCCTTTTCCAAGGAAGGGTGAGGTGGCCAGACCCTCCGTGTTACTGATCGGCGACGCAAACCGGCGCGAGTTTCGCGCCGCGCTGTCGTCGCTTCGTCGCGGCGGGTTGCCGATTGTCGTGCCGGACGTCGAGGCGGCCGCCGCGCAACTCGGCCAGGGACTCGCACCGGAGTTGGTCGTGTTGGCCCAGGCCTTTCCCGGTCAGTTCTCGCAAACAGAGGTGGACCGGCTTCGTCGTTTGGCTCCGCTGGCGCGGTTTCTGGGGCTGCTGGGGAGTTGGTGCGAGGGCGAATTGCGAACCGGTCACGCCTGGCCCGGCGTGGCGAGGATCTATTGGCACCAGTGGCTGCCACGAGCCGACGAGGAATTGGCCCGGATGCGTCAGGGGGTCAGTACCACCTGGGGGCTTCCCGACACGGCCACCGACGAGGAACGCCTGCTGTTGGATGCGGATTCGGCGACCACTCGACAAGAGAACACCTGGCGGCGAGGGCTCCTGGCGATCTTCACGTATCGGTTCGAGATGAGCGATTGGATTTCAGCCGCGTGCCGCACCCGGGGCTATTCGACGACGTGGCTTCGGCCGGATCAGCCGATATTGGTCTCCGGTGCCCGGGCCGCGATCTTCGACGGCAACGAAGCGGGCGAGAAGGAGGTCGAGGAACTTCGCCGCCTGCAACGCGATCTGGGGGCCGTTCCGATCATCGCGCTGCTCGATTTCCCCCGTACCTCGGCCTGCCAGAGGATGCTCGACGCCGGCGCCACGGCCGTGCTTTCCAAACCGCTACGGCTGGAAGATCTCTACTTGCAGTTGGATCGTGTTTTCGGCGAAACGCCGGGAGAACCCACCCGGTAAGGGGGATCGCGACGTGGCCGCATCGACCCGCCGCCAGACTGGCGATGGCAAGTGCCCGAAATGTGGTAAGATTGTCCAAATGAGATCGAAAGAACGGAACATTGACCCGTGGCGGTTTGGCCGGTAGATTCAGTATAGTTGATTGTCAGGGGTGAATTTCCCCCCTTCCCTCCCCCCGGACCGACTGCTTTCCCCGGACGGAGTGCCTGCGCGAGAGAGCGATGGGCGTGACCTATTTCAAACGATTCCGGATGGAAATCGACCTGCCGGGTTTGGATCTTTCCAAGCCGGCGGTGGGCTCGGGGTTTCGCTTTCTCTCCTGGAGCGAGCGCCTGCTGGAATCACACGCGCGGACGAAATTTCGCGCCTTTCACAATGAGATCGACGCCCACGTCTTTCCCTGTTTGGGGGAGTTGGACGGCTGCCGACGTCTGATGGGTGAAATCGCCCGCAAGCCCGGGTTTCTGCCGGGAGCCACGTGGCTGGCCGTTTGCCGAGCCGACGGGAAGACCACCAGCGAGGGTTGCGGTACGGTGCAAGGGATTCGCGATCGGCGCGGGTTGGGTGGGATCCAGAACCTGGGGATTTGTCCCGAGTTTCGCAACGCCGGGCTGGGCACCGGGCTGCTCTTTCACGCGCTGGCCGGTTTTCGCCAAGCTGGTGTGCGGCGCGTCCGCCTCGAAGTGACCGCCGACAACGCGGGTGCCATCCGACTCTACCTGCGGCTCGGTTTCCGCGTCTTGAAGACCGTCTACCGGGCGGCCGAAGTTGTCTGCTGCTAAGGAACCGTCCCAAAAAAACGACCACGAAGCTTTTCATGCAACCACCAACCATCCATCCGGATCTGCTCATGAACGTTCTCCGACGGCAATTCCGCGCCACGTGTTTTCCTTTCCTGCTGGCCGCCGGCCTGTGCGCCGTTTTCCGCGCGGATGTTCCGCTGCTGGCCCAGACCGACGACCCGCCGCCCGCGGAGGGCCTGTCCGAAGCGCTTCAGCGGGGTCGGGCTCATTTCAGCAAGGGAGAACACACCGCCGCGCTGGAGGCGTTCTCCGAGGCGATCCGCATCGACCCTAAATCGCACATCGCCCACAACGACCGCGGGTTCGTCTACCGACAGCAGGGCAAATGGCGCGAAGCGATCACCGATTTCGGCGAGTCGGTACGCATCAATCCCCGTTATGCCAAGGCCCACGGCAACCTGGGCGAGGCACTTTATGAAATCGGGCAGGACAAGGGAGCCGTCAATGTGCTCAACCGGGCGTTGGATCTCAACCCCGACGACCCCTATGCCTACAACACGCGAGGCAAGACCCAGTACCGGCTGGGCGAAACGAAAGAGGCGTTTGCCGACTTCAACAAGGCGATCAGTCTGGCTCCCGATCTGGCCGACGCCTATTACCACCGGGGACTCGGCTGGCTGGAGCACGACTACCCCAACCACGCCCTGGCCGATCTCAATGCGTCGATCGAACTCGATCCCAAAAACGCCAAAGCTTACAACGTCCGCGGCAAAGTCCATCTCAAGAACGAGAACCTCGAACTGGCCATCGGCGATTTCAGCCGTTCACTGGTCCTCCGGCCGGACGACCCGCAGACGCTCAATAATCGGGGCTTCGCGCTGAAATCGCATGGCGCGTTACCGATGGCGATCAAGGATTACACGGCCGCCTTGAAGGCCAGTCCCGAGTACACGCTGGCCTACGCCAACCGGGGCGAGGCGCTGTTCCTGGCCGGCGAGTTCAAGAAAGCCCACACCGACCTGACCGAGGCGATCACGCGAGACCCCAAGAACCGCTTCGCCCTGAATACGCGAGGCAAAGCAGCCTACATGCTCAAAGCGTTTGACGACGCGATCGCCGATTTCTCCAAGGCGGTCGAGCTATCGCCCCGATGGTCGCAGCCCTACAACAACCGCGGCTGCGCGTTGTGCCGCCAGAACAAGCTTGCAGAGGGCATTGCCCAACTCGATCTGGCCATTCGTCTCAGCCCCAAGGACGTCAACATCTACCGCAACCGCGGCGCCGCCTACAGCGTATCCGGCAACCGCGAGAAATCCCGCGCCGACTTCGAGACAATCCAGTTCCTCCAAGGGCAAGGCGGCGCCTTCCAGGGCCGCGGGTTGATTTTGCAGTAGGGGCGTGGGTCGCGATTCCGGCGCGAGTCAGAATAACCGCCCGAAGTCCTGCTCGTAGGGTGAACGTACGGCGCCGGGCATGTCCATCCGGGGTTTCTCCCGGAGCGCCCGACAGCCTGCTTCGATGGCCCGGAGCATCGTCTGGAAATCGGCGTCGGTCTTGTCCTGAAATAGCGATGGCTGCTTACCGTTCTTGGCGCCGCAGAGTTGCAGTCCGCCAGCCGTCTTGGCCAGCGGGGCGTTCAGCACGCGGCTGGACTCGGGCCGGGTGAGGTTGACCCATGCCCCGCGGGCGTCGCCTCGCGAGTCGAGCGGGCCGTGGCACGCGCCGCACCGGCGTCCGTAGACCGTGTTAAGATCCGCAAACCAAGGAGCCGCCCAAGCGTCGCGCGAGCCGGGGGTGCCGGGGCGCGTGTGCTCGTAGGTGCCGTAGTAGGGGATGTTCGCCTCGATCCAGGTGTACAGCGAGCGGCGGCTCGCGGCGTCCATCTTCACGCCCTCGTGCTGCTGGTCGATCAGTTTGACGATCCGGCTGGCGTGCGAACCGGTCTTCATTGGCCCAAAAATGCCCGTCTCCTCCTGCGGCGGCGTGAGATAGTAGAACTGGATCAGATCGAGCCGGGCCAGCGTGTCGTAGGCCATGTTGAAATGGCGCGTCTTGTCGCCCGACAGATCGATGCCTCCGTCGGGATCGGCACCGCCGTGGCACTCGGCACAGTATCGATCGAGCACGGGCTGCACGTGGCGAACGAAATCGACCGGCCCGGCGCCCCACTTCGGCGGCGTGATCTCATCCGGCTGTCCGGCAAGCGCTTTCGGGGCCGATTGCCAGTGTGGCGGGGCCGCGTATCGCGACTCGTGGCATCCCACGCAGCTTTGCGTCTCGCCCGGCATAAGTTGGGTGATCGAGCCCATGCGCCGCAGTTCCTTGCCGTCGACATCCAGCGCCTGGAAGTAGAGTTCGACGCCCGCGGGCGCCTTGAACCAGGCCGAGCCGTCCGGGCGAACCGGCACGGTGCCGTAGTTGTGCTTCACGTAGAAGGTGCCCGCCCCAACGACCGGATCGACGATGTCGTGCCCTTTGAAAAACGCCCGGGCGCCACGGTTATTGGTCGGCCGGGGAACTTGCGACATGACGCGAAGTTGCTTGACGGCCCCGCGCGGCACGCCGTCGAGTCCCTGGTATACGTCGGTCAGCAGAAATGTTCCCATCGGCTCGCCGGTCGACTCGTGCGGCGACACGACATGCGGATGCGGCCGCCGCACCAGCGGCACGGGGTTGAAGCAGGAGATTTTCGGGTCTTCCAGCAGCGGGACCTTCTCGCCGGCGGTGTCCATCGCGTAGATGCGATATCGCTCGGGTCCGCCACCGCCGTAGGCCACCAGGAAAAGATCCTCGGCCACCGGATACGGATCGCGGTACGACCAGTAGAAGAGCCGGTCGCCGGGCTG
Source organism: uncultured Planctomycetaceae bacterium (assembly GCA_964444795.1). GTDB lineage: Bacteria > Planctomycetota > Planctomycetia > Pirellulales > Thermoguttaceae > JABMRP01. The sequence goes on along the minus strand of CAYUIQ010000231.1, from coordinate 4,620 downwards.
CCAACGCGGGTCGGTGGTCGGCTCGTAGGGGATCTCGGGCGTCAGGTTGCGCAGCGCCCGGGGGTTTTCCACTCCGAGCCGCCGATCGAGGATGCCGATCGCGCCGACCAGGTTGCGATGGTGCGGAGCCAGTGTGCAGATCACGCTGTTGGTACCCGGCATCGGCTTGGCCTGCCAGATCGTGTTGGGCACGGTGATCGTATTGCCGTAGAAGAGGCTCACCCGGGTGCCGTCGGGGTTGATCGTCCACAGGCTCTGCACCGAGAAGACACTCTTATCCTGATACTCCCAGCGGGTGAACAGAATCGAGCCGTCGTCGAGCACGTAGGGCGAAAAGTCGGCCAGCGTGCCGAATTGAATTCGCCGAATGTTCGAGCCGTCGCCTTCCATCACGTGCATCGCCGAAGCAGCCGCGTCCTGGCACATCGAGAACGATTCGACCCGGGTCGAAATGAAACAGATCTTCCCGTCGGGCAGATAGACGGGCGAAACGTCGTGATAGCGCCCCTCGGTCAACTGCCGCAAGCCCGTGCCGTCGACGTTGATCTCGTAAACGTGAAACGAATCCACGCCCGGCTCGCTCAGGTCCATCCAGGAGAAGAGCAATTTCGTCGCGTCGAACGATGCGATCATGTCGAAGATCACACCCGAGTCGCGGCGGAAGATCTCCTCGGGCTGCTCGTCGGGAAGCCGCGGATCATAGATATAGATTCCGCCGCCGGGGGTGAACACATTCCAGCAGAGCAACACGCCGCCGGCACCGGGGCTGCGAAAGTGATGCCGCTTGACAAACGCAAACTTCGGGCAACGCTGGCGATAGCCGGCCAGGCGTGTTTCCGCTTCTCGCTGGTGCTGCCGGCGAAGTTCCTCGCCGCGCGTGTGCCACCCGGGATCGTCCACACCGAACCCGACGATCTGGACGTACGTATTGCTCGACGCCTCATCACGCTGCCCGGTCACTTCGACGGTGACCGTGTGCTGGCCCTGCGTAAGATTCTCCGCCAGTACCGTGCGATGGTTCCACTCGACGGCCGGAGCGTACGTGTCGAGTTGCTCGGCAACGAGTCGCCCGTCGACGGTAATCCGGGCGATGCCGCAATCGGGGCCGATCTTGTGGAGCAACTCCACTCGCGTGCCGACGAACGTCAACCGCGCCGTACAGCCGGCCCGATTGGCATAGTGCAGCGTCTCGCCGCGTGGCCCGTTACCCTTCCAAGGTGTCCAGCCTGGCGAGTAGCGATAGGCATCGCCAGTGTCGGTATCGTCGATCGTCTCAATCGCACCGGCCGGCCATTGCGATGCGGAGAGAACCAGCACGACGACCAACGCGAGCGCCCGCGGTCGGCAAGAAGCGAGCGCCCGCGGTTGGATCGTGTGCAACATAAACCCTATTCTTCTTCCGGCTTCTCTTCGGGCTTCTCTTCTTCCGTTTCCTCCTCGACCGGGCCGAGCAACTCTTCGAGTTTCGCACCTAATGCCCGACCGCGAACGGTCAGCGACGCGACTTTGCCGTCGGCGCCGACGAGGATCATCGTAGGAATGCCCATCACGCCGTAATGGGTAGCCATCGACCGCTCGACCTTTTCATCCGCGTCGTGGAGCATGGCCCAGGGCGTCTCGTGGGTTTCGAGGAACTTGTCCAGCGCGGCCCGATCGCGATCGACGCTGATGCTCACCACGTCGAATCCCTTCTCGTGGTAGAGTTCGTAGTTCTTCTCGACGTTGGGGATTTCCGCCAGGCACGGCCCGCACCAGGTCGCCCAAAAGTCGATCAGCACGACCTTGCCCTTATACTTCGACCAATCGAACTTCTCGCCGTCGACGGTGATGCCTTCCAATTCCATTTCGTTGCCCAACAGGTTCAGCCGTCGGGCCGAGCCTTCGAGCATCAGGGCGAAGTTGGCGATCTGCTCGTCTTCGCTGGCGCCGAAGATCTTGGCGAAATCGTTATAGGCTGTGGTGGCCGCTTCCTTGTTGCCGGAGGATTCCAGAGCCTGGGCGGTACCGAAAGCAAGACGCATCTCCGTCTGGCCGATATCTTCCGCCGCGCCGATGAAGTCCTTAATCTGGCCGACGAGTTCGTCCAGTTTGTCGGCACCCAACGTGCGCGCCTGTTGCAGTTGGATCTGGAAGGCCATGCCCTTGGCGGGCCGAACCATATCGGTCAAGCCGGCCTTCTCCAACTCCTCGGGCAAAGCGAGGAGCTTTGGCATGGCGGTGCGATCGCCGAGTCGCATGAGCATGGAAAGGGACGCCATTTTCATTTGCCCGGCCGCCGTCTTCTGCTCGTCGTTGGGCTCGCCGGCGAGAATCTTGTCGGCCGCTTCCAACATCGCGCCGTTCGCCTTCCGCACGAATTCCATCTGCGCACGCCGGTCGTTGCCCTCGGGGCGTTGCTGCTGGAGCGTTTTAACATATTCCATCAGTTCTTCCGGCGTTCCATCGGGAACCTCGAAAGGATCGGGCTCCTCGACCGGCTCTTCAACGGCCGGCTCTTCAACGGCCGGTGGCTCGTCCTGAGCCACCAGATAGCTGCTCAGCAGCCCCAGAGCCACGACGACGGAGACCATGAAAACCCAGGAACGCTTGAACTCAAAACGCATCTCGGACACCTCGTTCGTAGAAAGGAAAAGGGAAACGACTCTTGGACAACGCCCGGCGATCTGCCTCCCGCCTCGGGCGCACCACTATGGCAGGCCCCCCAACCTAACCTAAGGCGACGGAGTTGTCCAGAAACAACGCGGGCATGTCGTAATAGTAGCCATCTCGCTGGAGCGAGATGTAGCTTTTCTTGGTGGGGGCTCCAGCAGGACGTGGTTCCATCCCCAAAAGACTGCACCTCGCTCCAGCGAGATGGCTACCATACGACCCCCCGCCAGAACGAGACTATCCGTTCTGATGGAACTGCTGGATCATTCCCCAACCTTCCTCGGCCGCCTCGGCGAAGGTGCGACCACGCGAATCACGAACATCTGCCGGGTCTGGTTCTCGGCGATGCCGGGCACCAGGATCGCATCGCCGGTCCGGTTCCAGCGTGGGGCGGGGTCGATCCGGATGTCGCCGCCGTACGATCCTCTGTCCAGGCCACGGCTGCGGGCAAAGGCGCCGTCGCTGCGTCGATACACGACGTAATAATTCTTGTCGCCTTTCTTGTACCCGTTGACGAACCACTCGCCGCTGGAGGAAAGCGAAATGTCGCCTTCCGGGTTGGGGAAGATCTCGGGCGTACCCAATTGCCCGACCACCTTCTTCTTGTCCACGTCGTAGAGAATCTGGTTCTTGTCCCGCCGGCCAATCAGTAGGCTTCCTTCGGCCCATTCGGGATGCCCGCCGATATGCACGTCGTGCAGGGTCAGGCCGGTGCCGTCGGCGTGAATCGAGCAGGGCACGTTGATGCGCCGGCCGCGTTGGCCGCTCCATCCGGCTCGCACGAAGAAGTAAACGCGATCGGCCCGTCGATTCCAAAGCGTATGGTTGATGAACAGCCCCGTGTTTTCAATGTCCCCCAGACGCTGCTGCAATTGCTCGGCAAGTTGACGGTAGGAGACGAGCAATCGTTTCTCGCCGCTTTGGATGTCGACGATGAAGGTACCGTCGTTGTCCGGCGCCGGCTCGTCTTTCGACCAGTCCAGCGCGCCTGGATAACCGGTCACCAACCGCAGTCGCGCCAGGCGGCCGTAATTCAGGCCAAGAAACGCGGTGCCGTCGACCGCGACGCCCCCGTTGCCTATCGGCGTGTCGTCGTATCGGTACTCGCGCACGCGTTGCTTCTTATCGAGATCGTAAAGGACCGCAAAAACCTTGCCCGTGGCGACATCCCGGTCGTTGAAGAAGAACTGCGTTTCGGCCGCCGCCGGGTTCCAATAGAACATCGTCCCCTGCTGCGGATTCCACGCATGCGTCTTGTCCACCGCCAGAAGCTTGTTGTTCCGATGCGTGTCGACAACGATCACCGTGGCGGCCTCTCCCGGTTCGGGCATGCGATCGATCGCGTCGATCTCCAGCCCCAGGATGTATCGCCCCGACGCATTCCACGGGATCGTCCGGCATTGCCCGATATACCCAAAGAAATGATGCTTCGCCCCGGCGGTGACCTGCTCGATCTTTAGATCAAACGCGGACGATTGTGCCCGAATGGTGGAGGAACATGCCAGGAAGAAGACGCAACATGCGGCGATGTTGCGGAAGGGGAAGATGTCGATTACGGTTGAGGGTTTTGTGGTTGGCATGTATTTGCGTTGTTGGGCAAAGTCTGAAGGCAGGCCGGGATTAGGGATTGGTGCCTGGCTATGAGCCCCGAGGGAAAAGGCCTTAGATCCTAATCCCGGTTTGACCCCGTTAGATCCCAATATAGGTGACTGTCCCGCGTTTTCCCGCGTTTTCCCGCGTTTTCCGCGTTTTCCGGGCGACTATACTCGCCCCTGCTCCAATCCACACCCTGCCCCGTCCTCGCCGCCGTCGTAGGCGGCGGCGAGGACGGGGCGAAACACGGGGGCAAAGGGCGGGCCGTGGTAGTAGCCAAACCAGCTAGCCGCCGGCACGAGGCCGGCGGGGAAGAAGTCAAAGTTCTTCGCCACCGTCGGGCTTGTCCCGGCGGAGCGATGATTGACCGCTAGCAAC
>CAYUIQ010000230.1:0-13810 GCA_964444795.1 uncultured Planctomycetaceae bacterium | reverse complement strand
GGTGGCACGAGATTTCTCACGCCAGTCATGGGTAATCGTCTGCTTCTTCTTCTTCAGTTTGTCCGCCTGATCGCGCAACGCCGCCGCTTTCTCGAAGTCTTGATTGGCGACGGCTTCTTCCTTGTCCTTGTTCAGCCGTTCGACTTCTTCATCGATTTCCTTGAGATCCGGCGGGCGGGTCATCGACTTCAGGTGGACGCGCGCCCCCGCCTCGTCGATCACGTCGATCGCCTTGTCGGGGAGGCAGCGTCCGGTGATGTAGCGATTGGACAGTTCGGTGGCCATCTCCACCGCGTCGTCGGTGATCTGAACGTGGTGGTGCGATTCGTATCGGTCGCGCAGCCCTTTGAGGATGTCGATGGTCTCGGCCTTCGAAGACGGTTCGACCATGACGATCTGGAAGCGGCGATCGAGGGCGCTGTCTTTCTCGATGTATTTGCGGTATTCGTCGAGCGTGGTCGCGCCGATACACTGGATTTCCCCGCGCGAAAGGGCCGGTTTGAGCACATTGGACGCGTCGATCGCGCCTTCGGCGCCTCCGGCTCCGACCAGCGTGTGTAGCTCGTCGATGAAGAGAATCGTGTTCTTGGCCCGGCGCACTTCGTTCATCACCGCCTTGATGCGTTCCTCGAACTGCCCGCGATACTTCGTGCCGGCGACCATCATGGCCAGATCCAAGACGACGATGCGGCGTTCGGCCAGCAATTCGGGGACGTTGCCCTCGACCACGCGCTGGGCGAATCCCTCGACGATGGCCGTCTTGCCCACCCCGGCTTCGCCGAGCAAGACCGGGTTGTTCTTGGTCCGCCGGGCGAGCACTTGCATGGTCCGCTCGATCTCTTTCTCGCGCCCGATAACCGGGTCGAGTTTTCCCTGCCGGGCCAGTTCGGTCAGGTCGCGGCCGAAACTGTCCAGAGCGGGAGTTTTCGACTTGCCGCTCTTGTGCGATTCGGCCGGCGAGCCGCCCAGCCCGCCACGCTCGTGTCCCTCGCCGCCTTCGGCGCCGTGCCCCAGCAGGTTGAGTACCTCCTCGCGAACGTCTTCGAGCTTCAGACCCAGGTTCATCAACACCTGGGCGGCGACGCCCTCCTGTTCGCGGAGCAGCCCCAAGAGAATGTGCTCGGTGCCCACGTAGTTGTGATTCAGGTTGCGGGCTTCCTCCATCGAATACTCGATGACCTTCTTGGCGCGGGGTGTCTGGGGAAGCTTGCCCATCGTGACCATGTCCGGGCCGCTCTGCACCAACTTTTCCACCTCCAGCCGGATCTTGCGAAGATCGACGTCGAGGTTCTTCAGCACGTTGGCCGCCACGCCGCTCCCTTCCTTGATCAGACCCAGCAGGATGTGCTCGGTACCGATATATTCGTGATTGAACCGTTGCGCTTCCTGGTTGGCCAGTTGCATGACCTTGCGGGCACGGTCAGTGAATCGCTCGTACATTGCTCATTCTCCATTTTGTTCAAGCGGGCCGTGGCCCGCTCGTCTTTCGCCGGACAGATCGTCGCTTATGCGGCGTGTACCACGTCGTCGTGATCGTCCGGCGATGGTTCCCGCGCCTGTTCCGTTTCATCTTCTTCCGACCGGTCCGGCGAGTCGTGCCGGGCTCGGTCGAGCAGTTTGAATTCTCGTTGGATTTCCGTTTCCCACTTGCCGGCGCTTTCCAGGCGGAGAAGCCACTGCAGTTGAGTGGCCGCCTCGTCGAATCGGCCGATGTGCCGAAACAACGTTGCCAGTAGCAATCGGGCTTCGGCATCTCGCGGGTCCTCGTTTAGCAGCTTGCCCAGCAGATGCTCCGCCTCGAACCGGTTTCCTTTCAAATAATGGTCGACCGCTTCGGCAAAGGGCGTCGTTTCGCCGTCGTCTTCCGCCGAAGAGCCGGGAAAGCGGTCTCCCGAGCTACCCCACAATGCGGAGACCACCCAGAGGGCCGCAACAATCGTCCATAACCCCACGCCGACTCCCCAGGGGAGCCAATCCGTCCAGACGAATGTCGACACGAGGGCCAGATTCAGCAGTGCCGCGAACAGCACCGCCAGCCCCAAGGCCGACCAGGCTCCTTGCGCGCACATCGCCGGAAGCCCTGGCCACAAACGGGTTGCCCACCACATCCTGTGCATCGAAGTAGAGGTTCCTTCCTGACGCCACGAAAAAGGGTCCACATTTCCGGCCACGGAATTGTAGCTCTAAAAATGGATTGAATCAAGCCAACTGAAAGGGCCACTTTGAGTTAGAGTCGGCCGATGGGTTCTTCCGACGGTGGGGGTGATCCGATGGGCCGTCCGTTGCGGCCCGCGAGATTTTCTGCCACATTGGTATCTGATGTCGTCACGTGCATACGCCGAGGGTGCATGTCTCTAAGTTCTTTTGGGTTGCGGGCTTGACCCGTGCTGGGGTGTCATGGACTACCAGTTTACGCCAGCCGCGCTACGCTGTCTCGCCGCCGCCGAGCGACGATCCGGTCATGCCGATTCTGCAGATTTCGCGCCCGTTGCCCTTCTCCTGGGGTTGTTGGAGGAAACGGAAACCCGCGCCGCGGGGGTCCTGGCCGAGTGCCACATTGACCCCGAGATAGTCGAGCGGCGGTGGCCCACTTCGCCGCCGGCCGATTCGAGCCGTCCAATCCGGCCGGCCAGCGCCGAGCCCCAGTCGCTGGAGAACATCGTTGCCCGGCTTCGCACCACGCTGGCGGCGGCCATCCGGCGATTGGCCCCTCGCCGGCCATCGGTGCTGGCGACCGAGCACCTGCTATTGGGGTTGACGGCTTCCGACCACGAAGTGGGGCGATGGCTGCACGCTCACGGCCTTGATGCCGACATGCTGCAACGAGAAATCCACCCCTACGATGGGCCCTCGACGGATCTTTCGCCCGTAGGGTCCCTCGAAGAGGCGGTGATCGGACCACCCCTCGATATGCCGAAAGATACTCCGTCGACCCTCGATCGGGAAGACGACCGTTCGGGCAACGCCCTAGCGAAGGGGGCTTCTACTTCCGGCGGACACTTGGGCGCGCTGCGGGTGATCGACGCTTCGGCCAATCGTGCGCGGGAAGGGCTGCGCGTGGTCGAGGACTACGTCCGCTTCGTGCTCGACGACCGGCATCTAACGGCTGCCCTGAAGCAGATGCGCCACGACCTGCGCGACGCGCTGGCCGGCGTGTCGACCACGCACCGGCTGGCCGCCCGGGAGACCCAAGCCGACGTGGGTACCCCGCTGACCGCGCCCGGCGAGTTCGATCGGGCCGGCGGGGCGGGCGTGATGACGGCCAATTTCGTGCGCCTTCAGGAGGCGCTGCGCAGTCTGGAGGAGTTTGGCAAGATTATCGACGTCGATCTGGCCGCGCGTGCCGAGCAATTGCGCTATCGAGCGTATACGCTGCAGCGGGCGGTCCACGCGACCGGCGACAGCCTTCTCCGCCTGGGCCACTGCCGGCTTTACGTGTTGATCGATGGCCGGCCGACGCTGGAGGAGTTCACGCGGCTGGCTGGCGAGTTGGTGGAGGCTGGTGTTGACGTGCTGCAACTTCGCGACAAGACGCTCGACGACCGTCGGCTACTCGATCGGGCACGCCTGCTGCGGGAACTGACCGCCGGAAGCGATACGCTGATGATCGTGAACGATCGCCCCGACCTGGCCGTGTTGGCCCGGGCCGACGGCGTTCACGTCGGTCAGGAGGAGTTGACGGTCAAGGATGCGCGGACGATCGTCGGGCCGGATCGACTCGTGGGTGTGTCGACCCACTCGATCCAGCAGGCTCGCCAGGCCGTACTCGACGGGGCTAGCTACATCGGCGTTGGGCCCACGTTCGGTTCGACGACCAAGCAGTTCGACCATTTCCCGGGCCTGGGACTACTCGAACAGGTCGCCCACGAGATCCGTCTCCCGGCGTTCGCCATCGGCGGCATCACGCAAGACCGCGTCGAAGACGTGCTGGCCACCGGCATCGGCCGCATTGCCACCAGCGGCGCCATTCTCTCGGCCGCCGACCCGGCCGCCGCCGCGGTAGAAATGAGCGAGAGACTGCGGAGATAAACGTTTGCCGGGCAACACTACTCGCCCGGCTTGCTTTCCGCGAGCACTTCGACGATCAACGCTTCCATTTCTTCTTCCATGCCCGCGCGGTAACCGGACCAGACGGAGCGGACAACGCCTTGACGGTCGACGAGGATCGAGGCGGGAAGACCTTTGAATAGGTCGGCCTGGAGGAAACCGATTCGCGTTGTCCAGAGGGGATCCGCGTAGACGGGAAAGTCGTCGCCGACCTCGAAGTATTTGAGAAACGCCACCGTGTCCTCCTTCAGAAGGGCGGCCGGGTCTTCTCGGGGAGCATCTGGTTTCTTCTGGTTCGCTTCGCACGAAATCGACAGGACACGAAAATCGTCGCGCCCGCCGAATTTCTCCTGCAAGGCCACGATATGAGGAAACTCCGACCGGCACGGCCCGCACCAGGTCGCCCAGAAGTTGATCAGCACCGCCTTCCCGGCCAGATGGGCGTTGGTGACCAACGGGGGCCCGTCGCCCGTTAGCTTGACCAGATCGACTGCGGGCAGCGGTTGAGATTGCTCGACCGCCGGATGCTGGCGCGGATCGGGAGTGCCGAACGGCCGAAACTTGAAGATGCCGATAACGATCAAGGCCGTCACGCCCAGCACAACCCAGGTGAGCCAAGGGGCGGGCTGCCCGGCAGACGGTGGATACGGAGGCACGATATCGGGTGCTGCCGGCGAGTCGTTTTTCGGTGCGGCCATCGAATCTCCCTTGCCAATAATGGGTCCGCCGGAGCGACCTATCCACACGAGCTCCATGTTTCCCTGGGGGGGGCATGGAACGGGCGCCCTGAAGCTTCTTATACTTACTCTACCATGATTATTCACGTCGACATGGACGCGTTCTACGCCTCGATCGAGGAGCGTGATCGGCCGGAACTTGCCGGCAGGCCGGTCATTGTGGGGGGTGATCCCGATCGAAGGGGGGTGGTATCGGCCGCCAATTATATCGCCCGGCGGTTTGGTGTCCACAGCGCCATGCCCGCGGGGACGGCCCGGCGAAAGTGCCCCCGGGCCGTGTTTCTTCCCGGGCGGCTCGACCACTACGCCGGAGTTTCTCGCCAAATTCGCGAGGTTTTCCACCGCTACACGCCGCTGGTCGAGCCGCTGGCCCTGGACGAGGCGTTTCTCGATGTGACCGGCAGCCGGGGGCTGTTCGGCTCGCCGGTTGAGATTGGGCGACAGATTAAGAAGGAAATCGCTGAGCGGCTGCAACTGGTCGCGTCGGTTGGCGTGGCGCCGAACAAGTTTCTGGCCAAAATCGCCAGCGACCTGGACAAGCCGGACGGGTTCGTGGTCGTGGCGGAAGACGAAATCCGGGCGTTTCTCGATCCGCTGCCCGTCGGCCGGCTTTGGGGCGTGGGACGCGTATCGCGGGGTGTGTTGGATGGAATGGGAATTCACACGGTTGGTCAACTGCGACGGATGCCCGTGGAGGTGCTTCGCGAGCGGTTTGGCTCCGCGGGCGAACATCTGTGGGAATTGGCCCACGGCCGCGACGACCGCTCTGTGGTGCCCGACCATCGGGCCAAATCGATATCGCACGAGACGACGTTTGCCGTTGATATTTCCGATCGCCGCGTGTTGCGATCGTGGCTGCTGGAGTTGACCGAACAGGTTGCCCGGCGGATGCGGCGCTGTAGTCTGCGTGGCCGAACGGTGCAACTGAAGATCCGCTATGCCGACTTCCGCACCATCACCCGCAGCCAAACCCTGGCCGAGCCGACCGACGTGACCGATGAACTCTGGCAGACGGCCGCGGCCATCTTCGATCGGCTGCCGGGCAACGATCCGGCGGTGCGGCTTGTGGGGATGGGCGTCAGCGGTCTGGACGACTCGGGCAAAACCCAAGCGATGTTGTTCGACCGCGACGAGCACCGCCGTCAAAGCCGGCTCGACGCGGTGACCGACGAGATACAAGACCGATTCGGCCGCGCCTCGATCGGCCGGGCCGGCTCGATGGAAAGGAAAGAGTAGATCTGTGCAATACGAAGTAGAACAAAAATACCCGGTGGCCGATCTGGCCGCATTGGAAACGACGCTCACGGCCTTGGGTGCCGAACTCCAACCGCCGCAACTCGAAGTCGACCTGTACTACGCCCACCCGGTCCGCGATTTCGCCGCTACCGACGAGGCGCTGCGCATTCGCCAAGTCGGCCCGAATCGCTACATCACCTACAAAGGCCCCAAGATCGACGCGACCACCAAGACCCGCCGCGAGATCGAACTGCCGTTGATCTCGCCGGAACCGGGCACGCCCGACTGGGGGGATCTTCTCGATTCGCTCGGCTTCACGCCCGTAACCGAGGTCCGCAAGAACCGCCGCAAAGCGACGCTTCGCTGGCAAGACCGCTCGGTGTTAATCACCCTGGACGAAGTTTTTCAACTCGGCACATTCAGCGAACTGGAACTGATGGCCGAGAAAGACGGCTTGGAGCAAGCCAAAGCATGCATCGCCTCGCTGGCCGAGAAGTTGGGACTAACGGGTAGTGAACGGCGGAGTTATTTGGAGTTGTTGTTGGAGAACGGTTGATTCGCCTTGGAGTGCGGCGACTCGTCGCCGCTTTCCTTTTCCATACACTCGGGCGGTCTTCATCAGGGCAACCATCCAGTGGAGTCCCTGCCCAAAGGAAAAAGAAAGCGATGACAAGTCACCGCACTCCAAAGGCCTCCCCATGAAAACACGACCCTCCCGGGGCGTGTCCTGATATAACCCCCAATACAGGTCGCCAGCCCCCACCGCAAGGAGCCGTACATGAAGACCACTCCACAACCGTGTCGCGACGTCACAGTCGTCGTTCCGGAACTGCGGAGCGACATGAAGACTACAGTCCGTCTACATCCGCGCAGAGGTTCTGTCGCGGAACTCGGGGCCAGCAAAATTGGCGGCCGATTCTTGTGGCCGGAGAACGAGCCTTGGCCGTACTGCGAGGAACATGGTATTCCGTATGTGGGTGTTGCCCAATTAGCAAAGGACGATGTTCCAGAGATCGGCTTTCGTCCACGAACAGATCTGTTTCAACTGCTCTGGTGCCCACGTGACCATGATCCACTTTGCATACCGAAGCATCTCATCCTGTGGCGAAGTGCAAAGAGGGTTCGCAAGGTACTTACCCGGATTCCGAGGCCGAAACTCAAGTCCGAAGATACCGACCATGATGGAGGGTGCTATCTGCTGAAACCTTGCCGCTTACACCCCGAACGTGTTGAAGAATACCCTGATTTCAACGAACTAGCGGGGAAGGTACGCCGAAGACTCAAGAAGTGGGATCTGAGTTCTGCCGAGGATATCGCCGATGCTCTGGAGGATGCAGGACCATTTGAACCTGGAGAGTGGCTGTATCGTTCAGAACTCAGCGTGGCACCGGGCAGCAAGGTTGGTGGCCATGTGGAATGGATTCAATATCCTGAAATTCCCACCTGCCGGTGTCGGCGCAAGATGGATCATTTGCTGACGATATCAACACTTGAGCCGTTCGGGGAGCGTCGCTGGTGCCCGCTCGAAGACCGTCGTCGGTCGGCCAATCTGGACTATGAAGAACTGCTGAATCTAGGCCATGTCACGGACTTGGAACTTGGAGATGGCGGCAGCATCTATTACTTCATCTGTCGAAACTGCAAGGACTGGCCCGTCGAGGCTGTGTTTCAGTGCGGGTGAATATGGAGTAACGCAAAGCACCCGATTCGACCCCCCGGCAGAGCCGGGGGCTGAGGGGAGAAGTGTGGCTATTGCCCTTCCTCCTCGTCCTTCTCGTACCACGACCGAAACGCTTTGCGCAACAGATGAGCCGCCAACAATCGTGGCGGCATGCGGAGCCAGTGGCTGCGGACGTAGAGGAACCAGCGGGCGGCGCCGTCGAGACGGCGGTGGTGATCGGGATGCGCCGGGCGCACGGCGCGGCAGACGAGACGGTCCATGAAGGATTGGCGGATGGGACCCGGTGCGGCGGTTTGCGCGGCGGTGAGCACGTCGGCGGGGATCGGTGTTCCCAAGAGTCGCGAGCAATAGCGCAAGGCGTAGTGCAGCGGACGGGCCAAATCGATCTGCACGGCGCGGGGCACGAGTTGCTCCCAAAACGTTTCCTCATAGCCGAAGTGGCGGAAGAGGTCGTCCAGGTCGGTCAAATCGCGGAGCCCGCCGGCCAGATCGCCGTCTTGAAACAGATGGGCCGCGCTGTGCAGGACCATGTCGGCCGGTGCGAGCATTTGGAGAGAACAGCCCGGGGCGGGTTGCGCGGCGGCAAACAGACGCTCGGGCGGCGGGTGCAGGCGGCCGGTCTCCGGGAGGATCGTGTGATGCAGGTCGAGAATCGTGCGTCGCGTGCGGTGGATCAGCGGCGGCAGTTCGTGCATCCAGGTGCGGTAATAGCGTTGATCGTAAGCGTGCAGTTTGAGCGCCAGCCAGCCGGCCTCCGCCAGCGCTTGCTCGACGCGGGCCAACTCGGCCTTGGGGACCATGATGTCGACGTCGTTGTAAAGTCGCCCGCGAGCCGGGGGCAAACCGGCCGCAACGTAGGCCGCCCCTTTGAGCAACACGACCGGCACGCCCAGCGGCCGGAGCACGCGATCGAGCCGATCGATTTCCCAGACCATCACGCGACGATGCTTATCGGCCACGATCCGCGCCGAGGCCAGATGCCGCTCTGCCCGTTTCGGAACATCTTCCAGTAAGTCTCTTTCGGCCAACAGTTCGCCCAACCGCCCCAACACCCTCGCCGACCTCGCCTGGCGCACCAGCAGGTTCCAAGCGGCAGCGTCAAGCGACGTCACGCCGGCCGGATCGCACAGGGCTCGGTAGAGTAAATCGGGTGGAGGCATGGCCGTTGTCAATTCTCTCCTTCCCGCTTTCCGCCGGACAACTTTTCAAACCGTTCCAACGCCGTCTCCAAATCGCCGTACACAAACTCGTGACAGGCACAGCGATCAATCAACCGGGTCATCGTGTCGAACCCGACGGTGCCCAGCGTGCTGTAGTTGAACGCGTTGCCGGCCAACTGCATGAAGGCCGTGCCCTTGGCCAGCGGCCGGGATCGGGCCGGCTGGTCGGGCACATACTGCGGAAACACGATCCAGGCAGGCACCGCCGGTTGCCCGGCCTCGGCGATGCACTCTCCGGGTGGGCACATGTGGGCCACGGTCCCTTTGACCGTGTCGTCCCAGGAGAAGCCGATCCGGGCGTCGGGCCAGCCGCGGCGAATCACGTCGATCGACTCGTTTTTCAGGCTCACCGGCCGCGGCAGCGGAACGATCCGCCCGTCCTCGGGTCGGATGACGGCGATCTCATCGGAGAGCAACCGCCATCCTTCCAGGGCCAGCGCCGCGCACAACGTGCTCTTGCCGGCGCCGGGCCGCCCGGGCAAGAGCACGGCCCGATCATCGCGGGCCAGCACGGCGGCGTGCAGCATCAGATATTGATGGGCCTGCGTGACCACGCACCAGTTCCAACCCCATTCCAACAGCGGCGCGGCCAGCCGGCGCGGGAAGGGCTTGAAGGGGCACTGGTCGTCGAACTGGAAGAGCGCCTGCGGACGAATCCAACGTCGCGCGCCGCGCGGTGTGCCGATGCGAATGTGAAAGTCGACAAAACCGTCGCCGTCGTCGGTGGGAAAGTCGGCGTAGGCGTAATGCAGCGCCCGGGCCAGATGACGGATGGGCGAATGGAGCCGGCTCACAAACGGGCCGGTGCGCAAGCAGATTCCCGGTCCGGCCAATCGTTGGCCCAGATCGCGCGGCGAAAGCGTACCCAGCTTCACGGCACCACCGGCTCAATGAGTTCCAGGTCGTTTAGTTCGTCCAACAACGAAGCGATCATGTCCCGCGAACTTTGAGGAAGCAGGGCAAGAAGCTGCTCAACGGTGGCCGGCTCCTCTTCGAGGCAGCGCAGCGCGCCGGCGGCAAGAGAGGCAAGCAGGTGGGTGTCGCCCGAGGCGGAATGATAAACGACGCTTTGGTCTTCCCAGACTTGCCAGCGCAGTTCGGCCGAGGAGACGATCTTCCAGGTTGTCTGCCGATGGGGCGTCATGCCGCCTCGATGGTCCATGCCGGAGCCGAAACGATTTGCTTTCCCGTGGTAACGGCCTCGCTTACCAATCGTCGCCGTCTCCCGAATCGTCGCCGTCGCCGGAATCGCCGCCTTCGGGAGGTGGATCCTCGTACCAGGGTGGGTCTTCCGGCACCGATTGCGAACTCGTCGAGGGATCGGGAACCTCATTCGTCACGGGGTCTTGAGATGCTCCGGAGAGCGTTCCCGACGGGTCCTCACCGGTTTGACCCCAAGCCGGCCGGCTTCGCAAGGTCAGCACCATGGGAACGGCGGCCAAGCCTGCCTTGAGAAAACCTCGGCGCAGACTCGAGGGGGCCGCTTTGCGCGACTTCTTATTGCTGGGCACAGTATCATCCGTCGCGCTGCACGAGTCGTCGGGCACCGACGGGCCGGGCCCGGGCAACGGTTCGGATTGTTGGTCAATCATGGATGCTCCCCTGCGTACCGTTCCAAACCGGTCTTCCATTGGTGGACCCCGAGCCTGGAATAATGCTGGACACCTCGTCAGACACGTACCAAGAAAACCGCGCCGGAGCGAACTATCCGCCACAGTGTATTATATGGTCAATTTCGCCCCACGCCAGTATATTGTGCCTAATAGCGCCATTTGCCGCTGACCGTTTTCCGCCCATAGCCGGAATTTACGGAAAGTAAAGAACTTACGGCGTTCTCCTTCCCCGGAAAGAAGCCCTCTTGATGCCCTCCTCGCAGGGGGTAGCGGGTGTCGTAAATCGTGAATTCCCGCCGCCGATCTTCTTTGTCGATGGCCATCGCGATCCCCCACACAAACGCGTCGCCTCGTCAGCGGGCGTCGATTCGGTTATAGTGGAGTTCATGCGTTCCCGCCACACGGAGTCGATATCCCCGCCCGTTTCTTCTCGTCATGCCGACGATGTCGATCCGCGAGTGCTCGATCACGAGCCGCGCAACCTGCTCACCCTGGCCTTGCATCAGGTCGTCTTTCGCATCGGGTGGATCTTTAAGACCGAGAGCGTCATCATGCCCGCGTTTCTCGACGCGATCGCCGGGGCCGGCTGGCTGCGCGGGTGTATCCCCACGTTGAACCGCCTGGGGCAAAGTGTGCCGCCCGTCTTCTTCGCCTCGTCGCTTCGCGCCGCCGGCCGCAAGAAGCTGGTCCTGGCCGCGTGTACGATCTTGATGAGCGTTCCTTTTCTCGTGTTGTCGGCGGTTTGGTTGGCCATCGAGGGGCAGCCGCGCGTGTGGATGCCGACGCTGTTTCTGCTGTTGTATTTCTTCTTCTTCTCGTTCAACGGACTGTATCATCTCGCCTTCGGCACGGTTCAGGGAAAACTCATTCGGGCGACGCGCCGCGGATATCTGCTGCGGAAGGCGACGTTCTGGGGCTCGATTCCCGCGATGCTCTTCGCCCTCTGGCTGTTGGGCGATTGGTTGCGCCGATCCGACGGTGGATTTGGCCACATCTTCGGCTTTGTCGGCGTGAGTTTCTTCTTGGCCGGTTTGATCGCGTTGTTCTTGCGTGAGCCGTCCGATGACCGAGTACGGGTGTCGGTCGCCTGGCGCAAGAGTCTGGCCGACTCCTACCGTGCGCTGCGCGACGACCGAAACCTGCGACGGTTGGTCGTCGTGGCCATGTTGTTCGGAAGCAGCCTGATTATCTTTCCTCATTATCAGGCGCTGGCTCGAGAGAAGCTCGGCGGAGGCGGAACCAAGTTGATGGTTTGGGTGATCGTACAGAACGCAGCCGTGGGATTGTTCAGTTTGGTCGTCGGGCCCATGGCCGACGCGCGGGGTACTCGTCTGACGTTGCGCCTGCTGATCTTTGGCGCGGCGATCACGCCGCTCGTGGCCATTGGGCTCTCCGAGTTGCCCCCGCGGGTGGGAGCCCAGTGGTATTGGGTGGTGTTCGTGCCCTTGGCCGTATCGCCGTTGGCGTTGCGGATGCTGGTTAACTACACGCTGGAGATTTGCGAGCCGGCGGACCATCCCCGCTATTTGAGCACGCTGAGCTTATGCGCGGCGGTGCCGTTTTTGCTTTCTCCGTTGGTCGGTCAGTTGATCGACATGACGAGCTTTGCCCTGGTTTTCGTCTCCGCCGCCGTTCTGGTCGTGGTGGCCGGATTTCTGACCTTCGGGCTCGACGAGCCCCGCCACCGCGCTCCGCCCGACGAGGTGCCCCCCTTGGGGTTGGTGGATAGCGAGTAACGACGCCGTGCGGCCCTTGACGCGGAGCGTCCGGGGGCCAAGAATGGGATAGAGCCCCGCCTTTACAACTTCCCCCCCACGCGTTCACCACCGCCAACACAGGTCCAAAGAGTTGCCATGTCGCTTTTTCGCATGTTGCTGGCCGAGATTCTCCATCGCAAGATCAACTTCGCCCTGAGCCTGTTTGCCGTGACGGTTGCCGTGATGCTGTTTACGGCCGGGCCCGTGTTGGTCGACGGCTACGGGCAGGATACCCGAGACGAACTGGCCCAACTGGAGACTGGCGTGGCCGAAGCGGAGGTCCAACTGCGGGAAGCGGAGAAGGCGCAGGACGACGAGTTGACGGCCCTCCAGGACAGTACGCGGAAAACGATGCTCGGTTTGGGGTTCAACCTGATGATCGTTCACCGCAATACCGACATGGTCGAGTACACGCGGACCGGGCTGCCCACCGACGACATGGAGCGGGAGTATGTCGAGCGGTTGGCCAAGGATCCGGATCTGATGATGGTCGCCCATCTGGTGGCCACGTTGCGCGACACGATCGAGTGGGAGGAGCGAACCGTTCTGCTGATCGGTTACCTGCCCGAGACGACGCAGGAGTTTCGCCGTCACATGAAGCCGATGGGCTACACGCTGAAACGGGGAGACGTGTTCCTGGGGTTTTATCTGGCCGAAGGACACGAAGTGGGCGACATGATCGAAGTGCGTGGCCAGCCGTTCCGCATTGCCCGGCTGTTGCCGGAAACGGGCAACCCCGACGATAGCGCCATCATTATGCATCTGGAGGACGCCCAAACGCTGCTGGAGCGTCCCGGGGCGATCAACCAAATCCTCGCCCTGGAATGCAATTGCGGGGAAGAGAGTCTGGAGGCCATCCGCCTGCAGATCGCTTCGATCGTGCCGGAGGCATCTGTCGTCCGCGATCAGTCGCGGGCCAACGCCCGGGCGCATCAGCGGAAGGCCGTGGAAGAGCACCACCAGAAGATCATCGAGCAGCGGAAGGAAACGGTGCAACAGCGGCAAGAGACGCTCCATCAAACGGCCGCCGCACGCGAGGGGATTCGGCAAACAACCGAAACGCTGGCCTTTGTCGTGACGGGACTGGTTGTGTTGGTCTCGGCCGTTTGGGTAGGATTGCTGGCGCTGATCAATGTGCGCGAGCGACGCACGGAGATTGGCGTGCTTCGAGCCATCGGCAAGGGGCCCCTGGTGATCGCCTCGCTCTTCCTGGGAAAGGCCGTGCTGCTGGGCGTCGTGGGCGCGGCCATCGGATTCCTGCTGGGGACCGGTTTGGCCTATTGGCTGGGGATGACGTTGCTGGCCGTCTCGCCGGAGTATCTCCGCGTTTCCGTGTCCCTGTTGGCCGGCTCATTGATCGGCGCCCCCGTATTGGCCGCGGTGGCCAGCTACCTGCCCACGGTGATCGCCCTAACGCAAGACCCGGCCGTCGTGTTACGCGAGCATTGATCCGTTTGGCGACGGGGGTGGCTGGGGTCGGACTGCGAGGAACGAGCAGGGAGCCCCCAGATCGTCTGCA
>CAYUIQ010000229.1:0-13854 GCA_964444795.1 uncultured Planctomycetaceae bacterium | reverse complement strand
GTTAAACGATCCGCCCGTGGCGAGACCTCGTCCTGTCCACCCCCCCCTCGTTCCTGAAGTGTGCCCATGACCCAACCGATGCTATCGTACGACCCCAGCGGGGTCCTGATCGAGGAAACCGGCCTCTGCCAGGCGGATTTCCAGACGCTGGCCCCGAAGCTGGAGAACGCCCGCCGCGAGGTACTGGCCGACGCGGCCGTGTTCAACTCCAGCGCGCCCGTCCCCGCCGAAAAAGTGCCCCTGGACGCCGGGTTTATCGAGCTGCCCAACCGCATGCTCGCCGAGTACGACGAAAACGGCCCCGAGAGCGAGTTGGGCCGAATCATCGCCGCGGGCAACGCCCTGGCCGAACAGGTCGATCGTCTGGTCGTGCTCGGGATCGGCGGGTCGTACATGGGATTTCGGGCGCTGGTCGAGGCCCGATGTCATCCCTACCACAACGAACTGAGCCGCGGGCAGCGAGCCGGTCGACCGCGCGTTTACTTCCAGGGCAACAACGTCGACAACGACGCCACCGCCGGACTGCTCGATCTGCTCGATTCGGACCAACCGGCCGATGGCGTGGACCCGAGTTGGGGGATCGTCGTGATCAGCAAGAGCGGCGGCACGCTGGAGACGGCCGTCGCCTTCCGCCAGTTCCTGGCCGCCTTGCGGCGGTCGTGCGGAGACGACGCGAAGCGGCTTGCCGAGCGGATCGTTCCGGTGACCGGCCGGCAAGGCAAGCTGCGCGATCTATCGACGGCCTTGGGATGCCCGAGCGTGTTCGACGTGCCCGACGGGGTCGGCGGACGGTTCTCGATCCTCTCGGCCGTGGGATTGGTGCCGGCGGCCGCGATGGGGTTGGACGTGGTCGCGTTGCTCCGCGGCGCCGCAGCCACCAATCGCCGGTTCTGCGACGCGCCGCTGGGCCAGAATCCCGTGCTGGACTACGTCGGCGTCGGCCATCTGATGGAAACGATTCGCGGCGCCAATATCCGCGTCACGGCTACCTGGGGATCGGCCCTGGAATCGGCCGGGCTCTGGTACGACCAGCTTCTGGCCGAGAGCCTGGGCAAGGAAGGGCTGGGAGCCACGCCCCTGACCATGGTCAACACCCGCGACCTGCACTCCCGGCAACAGCAACACCAGGAAGGAACTCGCGACAAGCTGATCACCAACCTGGTGGTCGAGCAGCCCGGTTGCGATCGGATCGTCTTGGAGAAATCGGACTTCGACCAGGACGAGTTGAACCGATACGCGGGCAAGACCATGCCCGACTTGCTGGCCGCGGCACTGGCCGGTACGAACCGCTCGCTGGCCGACGACCGACGGGCGACGGCCGATCTGCGGCTTGCGCAACTCGACGAAACGGCCCTCGGCGAGTTGTTCCAGATGCTCATGCTGGCCACGGTCGTCGAAGGCCGACTGCTGGGCATCAATCCGTACGGACAGCCGGGCGTGGAAGGGTATAAGAAGCGGATGGGGGAGATGCTGGGCGGAGACTAGGGACTGGGGACTAGGGACTAGGAAGTAAGGGGTAGTGATTACTGATGAGCCACGTCCACGGGTTGCATCCCGTGGGTCATGCGCCCGGGAGTTGGGAGACTTCGACGATGACGACCGAATTGCGATGGTTGGGGCATGGGAGTTGGTCGATCACCACCGGCGACCATCACCTGCTTTTGGACCCGTTTCTCGACGACTCGCCGACCGCGCCGGTCGGGGCCGATGAAGTCGAGGCGGAGTTCATCCTCGTTTCGCACGGTCATTTCGACCATATCGCCGATGCCGAGAAGATCGCCAAGCGAACCGGTGCGCTGGTGATCGCCAACTTCGAGATCTGCGAGTGGCTTGCTGCCCGCGGAGTTGAAAACACCCATGCGATGAACACGGGCGGAGGATTCGACTTTCCTTTCGGCCGCGTGAAGATGACCATCGCCCAGCACACGTCGATGCTCCCCGACGGGGCCAACGGCGGTAACCCGGCCGGGTTCGTGTTGACGCTCCAGGGGCGAAACGTCTATTTTGCCTGCGACACGGGCCTGTTTTACGACATGAAACTGATCGGCGCCGCGGGCATCGAACTGGCCGTGCTGCCGATCGGCGACAACTTCACCATGGGCCCCGACGACGCCATCGAAGCGGTCAAGCTGATCGCCCCGCGGCGGGTCGTGCCCGTGCATGCCAACACCTGGCCGCTGATCGCCCAAGACGCGAACCTTTGGGCCGAACGAATCCGGCGAGAAACCGACACCGAGCCGGTTGTGCTGCAGCCGGGCGAAACGGTTGGGCTGTAGATCAAGGTGTCGGCTCTTCCCGATCCTCCTCGGCTGGCTCGTCTTCCTGAGGTTTCTCGGCCGGTTTATCTTCCGGGTCTTTCTCGTCCGCTTCGTCTTGCTCGATTTTCCCGGCCGCCTTCAGCGCGTCGCGCAGCCAGGCCACGCGCAAGAAGTTCCCGTAGCGGTAGAGCGAGGCGGGTCCGGTTCGGCTATCCGCATAGTACCGAATCGCCTCATCGTACCGGCCCATGGCTTCGCAAGCGCGTCCGAGGTTGTACAGGGCGCCGTCGGTCCACGCCCAAACTTGCGATTCCCAAAGCATCTGTTGAGTTAGCTGGCCGACCGCGGGAGCCGCTTTGCCCTGCTCGACGGGGATGCTAACGGCGGCTTCCAAGGTTGCCCGGCGTGCTTCGATGGTTCGTTGGAGGAAATACCGCATGGCCACCGGATAATCGGGAGCGTCTTCCAGTTCCGTCTCAACCAGACCGAGCCAGTAGCTGGCGTCCTGTTTCGCCAGGCCGACAGCCATCTTCCGCGACAGGGCCGTGGGGAGATTGCCGGATACCGGCAGGGTGGCCAGTTCGTCGTCGGGAAGCCGGATCGTTTGATATCGGGCAATGGCCCCGTGCTCGCCCTCGAACTTCCCCTTGAGATGACAGATCCGCCCCGACCACAACGGCCCGAGCGTCAACTGGGGCGAGAGAAACGAACCGAACTGGAAATTGGCGTCGGGATTCACCTCCATGTTACGCAGGAGCACCTCGTAGGGTGTCGGCCACAGACCGACCGCGTCGACGTTGGCCAACCCGGGCTGCTTCGCATCCGTAAACCGCGAGGCCTGTTCGTCGACCGCAACCGTCAACACCACGGTCTGGTCGCCGGCCAGTTGGGATTCGACCCGATGCATGCGACGCGAGAGGAAAGACGGCGCCGCTTCGAGCAGGATCACAACCTTTTCCAGTTGCGGGGCTTTCACGGGATACGACGTGGTTAACGTCAGATCCAGCCGGAGGAGCAACGATGGATCCTCGGCGACTTCACGCAACGTGGCCGGCTTCACGTCGAGCTGCCCGCGGTCATCCAGGGTCAAACCGTTTTCGGCCGGCACGGGCAGGCCCAGTTGCGGTTCGAACAGATAAATCTCCCCGTCGCCCAGCACGCCGACAAACCAGGGCTGGAGCGATTGGCCGCCCGGGCTTTCTCGAATCGCCACCCATGCCGCGTCGAGCCGCTGTTGCCGGGCCAACAGGATGAAAACCCAGCCCCGTTCGATTCGCGTACCGCGTCCCAGCAAGAGGGTTTGCAGGGGCAAGCGAACGCCTCGCGGCGCAAATTGGTTGCCGGGCCCCGGAACCGGAACCACGCCCGGCTCCAAATGAATATTCCTCACCGTCCAGTCGAACAGGCGCTTGGCCAGTTCCACGTCGTCGCCGGGGGCGCCGCGCACAACCCGGTTCGAGACGTCGCGCATCCAGGCCGCTTCCAACACGGCCAGCCCGTCGTAGTTGGAAAACTGGAGCTTGTCGAGCTTTTCGATCAAGGGCGACTCTCTCAGCCCCGGCGGCAAGGTCTTGATCAGCTCGGCCTGCTGCCAGTCGTCGTCCGGCTCTTGCCCCCGAATCCATTGCCCAAACCCGTCGACGATCTGGCGCAGCATCCCCTCGGTCTCGAACTCCTCGATGCGGTCGAGATTCTCGACGGCCGACTCGAACAGTTCCTTGCGCCACTTGGCGTCGGCGATCGGATCCCGCGGCGCATCGCCCGGCGTCAATCCCGTCTCTCCCGAGCAGCCCGAGCAGCCGGCAAACCACGTTGCCAAGCATGCCCAGGCGACAACGCCAAGCAACGGCGAAATCAGCGGTCGACGAGCAGGCGCGGGCAGAGATCGCGGGACGGAAGACGGCATGGTCGGCTTTCGGCTCAAGGTTATTCCTCCGCGGTTTGACGAATCACGGCTTGGCGAATCGCAACGATCCGGTGCAGCAGATCGGACATGCGATCCAAAGGGATCATGTTGGGGCCGTCGCTCTTGGCGGTTTGGGGCGAGGGATGTGTCTCGAAGAACAGCGCGTCGGCACCCAGCGCCGTGGCGGCTCTGGCCAAAGGCTCGACCATCGCCCGGTTGCCGCCGCTGGTGGTGCCCAACCCGCCGGGCTCTTGCACGCTATGCGTGGCATCGAACACCACGGGACGACCGAGCGATTGCATCTGCGGAATCGCCCGCATGTCGTTGACCAACCGGCCGTATCCAAAAAACGTGCCCCGTTCGCACAGCAGAATATCCCGGCAACCGGCGGCTTCCAGCTTGCCGACGACGTGCTTCATGTCCCAGGGTGCCAGAAACTGGGCCTTCTTCACATTCACCGCGCAGCCGGTCTTCGCCACGGCGACCAGCAGGTCGGTCTGTCGGCAAAGAAACGCGGGAATCTGTAGCAGATCGCAGACACGGGCCGCCGGGGCCGCCTGATGCGGTTCGTGAATATCGGTCGTCACCGGCAGACCCGTGGTCCGCTTGAGGTGGTCGAGTATCTCCAGGCCCCGTTCGAGTCCGGGGCCCCGATAGGATTCGATGCTCGTGCGATTGGCCTTGTCGAACGACGCCTTGAGGACCAGCGAAATGGGCAATTCGGCGGCAATCCGCGCCAGCCGCTCGCCGATCGACAGCAAAGTCGATTCGTCTTCGATCACGCACGGCCCGGCGATCACCAGCAGAGGTTGTCCCGAACCACAGCGGTAGGGCCCCACCGCGGCAAGTCGCGGCCCGAGGGGAAGGTCGTTTTCAGAATGGTCGGACACGTTAGCGTCTTTCGTCACGACTGGCCGGAATTCGCGAAATTGAAAAAACCGGCCGGAAAGCATGAAAAGCCAAGGGTTACCGTCTTTCCTTCTCGGCTCGGTCAGCGGGTACCACGACGGTCAGGCGACCGGGAAGTACGTCGATCTCCAGGGGCAAATACCCGCCGGGATCGCCGTCCAACTGATAGGGTACCGGTTGCTCGGCGGTGATCCGCAGCCGGCGGACCTTGCCGACCGTGCAATCGGACATCCGCCGGTGCCGCCCGGCGAGTACCCCGGCCACGAATCGCAGTCCGTGCCATAACCGGCCGCGCCGGAACGTACACACGTCGAGTAACCCATCGTTGCCGATCGCCCAGGGAGCAATCCGAAATCCCCCTCCATACCGCGGCAAGTTGAAAACAAACGCCCAACGACTGTCGGCATACGACCTTTTCGAGCCCGATGCTCCTTGGCACGATTCCTCTTGAGGGCCTCCCTCGACCACATCCTCCCAGTATACCCGAAGCTCCGGATACCCGTAACTACGCATCGCCGAGAGGATTGGTTTGAGATAACTGAGACGCCGAATGTGGCCGCGCCGGCTCTGATGCAGGCGGCGAACGACTTCCGCGTCGAATCCGCAGCCAACCATCAGGAGGAAAAGCCGGCCATTGGCCCGTCCCACGTCGAGTCGAATGAAGTGACCGTCCACGATGGTCCGGCAAATATCCTCCGGCTGCGACGGCAAGCCGAGATGGCGAGCCAGCAGGTTTTCCGTTCCGCTGGAGAGCATGATCAGGGGCACGCCCGCGTTGGTCCGGTTGACCAACTCGGCCGCCGTTCCGTCACCGCCGACCCCCACCAATGAGCGGAGCTTGCCTTCCTCGTGCCAACGATTGGCCCGCTGGGCCACCGTGGCCAGATCCGAATGCACCTCGACGGTCAGGCCGGCCGGCTCCAGCAGATCGACCAGCCGGGCGACACGCCGTGTTGCGTCCTTGCAGCCGGCCATTGGATTGACCGAAACGAGAACCCGATCCGCGTCTTCGGAGAGAAAACCGTCGAATTGCATCTATTTGCCACTCCCTACCGGGTAGCATACCAGCCCGTTGAAAACGGGGACAGACACCGCGCGAATAACGATATTCGTCGGGTCTACCGGTCTGTCATACTACCCCCTCGCAGTGGCGTTGGTCACCGGAGCCTGTGGCACAATATAGCGCTGAATGTATCAGAGCCATACACGCTCGGGGCGACAACCAAGACGAGCAGGACGCAGACATCAAACTGGGGTCTTTTCTGTAAAATACACCGACAAAAGACTTTACGTTTCTTTCTGTGGCCAGAAACGGCGGATCGGGACAAGTGTGGCATACGAAGTGCTAATAACCCTGGTAGATCGACCGAACAGGTCGAGAACATGACGACTGGCCCGTGAGGCCTCTGACGGAAGGGGGTCGGGCGGCTACCTTGCCCTTGCCGCCCGACATGCCGCTTTGGATAGTGGCGCGTCAGAGGCCTCGCTTTTTTCTTGGCCCTCCCCTGTCTGGCGACCCGCCCGCCTGGCAACCCGCCCGAAAACGTGTTCTCGGACGCCCAAGAAACCGCGCCTTCCGTAATACCCCTCGGTGAATTCGTAGAATCCACCCCCTCTTCTAGATCATTTTCCATCGGTCCACCACCGTAAGCTAGATTTTGGATGAGTCGGCAAAGGCCCGTTTCCTGTCATTCGCTTGGCAAGACACGCGATCTGACTGGGTGCGATCGCCGGCTCCGGGACCCCGCCATTGTCGTCTGAAGCGTGGTGGGACCTACCCGGACGACTACCGGGATCACGCAACCCGATTTAGGGAGGCTGCTACCCCATGGACGAATCGAAACCCAATCCAGCCGAGACCGATGGTGCCGAGATCAAGGCTTCTCCCGCACCGTCCCCCGGCCGAACATGGCTTGCCAAGCTGGCAACCCGACGGTGGCTGGGGATATTCCTGGGTGTTTCGCTGTTGACACACGGCGTCGTTTTGGTGTGTTACGGTCTCTCGACGGGAGGCAGCGGCGCCGGGCTACCGCCGGAAGTCACGTTGGGCGAATTTACGTTTACGGCCGAGGATGAGAGCGATTCTCCGGTAGCATCCGCGGTGTTCACGGTGCATCTGAGCCTGATCGCGGAAGTCGCCGAAACCGGCGAGCAGTTGCTGGAAATCAACAAGTTTCGCGTCCAGCAGGACATCGAGGAGTTGCTGCGTCAGGCACACGGCGGTGACTTCGAAGACACCGAGCTCGGCGAACTGAAGCACCGTCTTCAGGAGCAGATCAGCGAAACGCTCTCAGCGCGGGTCATCGCCCAGGTGATCATCACCGACCTGCAACTTCAACGCATGGTGCCTTCCGAGGGGGCTGGCGAGGAAATCCCTCCCAATGTGCCGTGGGTCGAAAAAGAGCCCTCCTCCTAACCTCCTCCCGCATTTCGGCGTTTCGCCGAATGTGCCGGCTTGTCGGTCGCGGGGGAAGGTGATACAGTATGTAATTCGGCCAATTTCGGCCACGCGTCGCCACCTCTACTGGAATTGTGGCGATTGGTGCCGTGGAAGAAACCGAGATCGGTGGACCATTCGCCCACAAACTGGGGGGTAATATCCCGGCTATTGAGTCCCCACCAGGGGCCGGGAGCGAACGATTGCCTCGAAACAACTTGCCAGCGTAGCTTCAATTGGCAGAGCGCCGCATTCGTAATGCGGGGGTTGTGGGTTCGAGTCCCACCGCTGGCTCTTCGAGTCTCATGCCGCACCGTGTGGGCTGCGCGAGCGCTGGTGGGTTTTCAACGGGCTGTTAAGAAACAAGCATTTCCGATGTTCAAGGGAGAGCGGCGATGTCGCAAGAGGCTGAGTTGGACATCAGGCAACTGGTGGTATTCGACGGCGCATTCGGTTCCGGCGAGGCCGAGCAACTGCGCGGGGCAGTCGCTCGGGATTTCTCGTCCTTCCGCACGCTTCGCGACTCCGTGGCCGATCTGGAAGCGACCGGGGAGTTGACCCCCGCCCAGAACGTTCGTCTGGGCGTTTGCCTCTGTTTGTTGGGGCGGTTGTATCGTGCGGTCAGCATATTGGAACAGGCCGACGGGGGCGCCCTGGCGCAGTTCTACCTGGCCCGGGCCCATCTGGCGCGAAGCGATTTCGGCGCGGCCGGGCAATGCTTCCAAGCGGCGCAAAAGGCCGGCTTTCCCAGCGATCCCTGTGCCTTGGGAGAATCCGAGGCACTGAGACGCGGGGGCGACGCGGCAGCCGCTTTGGCCGTCCTGGACAACCTCTCCGGCGCGGTGGAACAAACGGCCGAGTACCTTGCCCAACGCGCGGCAACCGTGGCCGCCCTGGGGGGCAACCCGTCGGAAGTCACCGCCTTGTACGAACGGGCCGTCGAGATCGACCGAAACCATGCAGGCGCGCTATTCGGGTTGGCCGTGGAGAACGATCGTTACGGCAACGACGAACGAGCGATGGAACTGTACAAGCGGTCGGTCGCGCAGTTTCCTCCCCACGAAGGACCGCTACTGAACCTTGGCCTGTTGTACGAGGATCGCGGGCAGTTTGCCCAAGCCGCCCAATGCTACGAACGCGTGCTCGACTCTCGTCCCAATCACGCGCAAGCGGCCCTGTTCCTCAAGGATGCCGAAGCCTCGCGAGACATGTACTACGACGAGGACGCGCAGCGAAAGCGCGATCGGATCGGGCAGCTTCTCGGCATCCCGGTAACCGACTTCGAACTGTCGGTCCGCAGCCGCAACTGCCTGCAGAAAATGGGCATTATGACGCTGGGGGACCTGGCCCGGAGCACCGAACAGGAACTGCTGGGCAGCAAGAACTTCGGCGAAACCAGCCTCATCGAAATCAGGGAAATGCTGCTGTCGAAAGGGTTGCGGTTAGGCCAGTTCGCCTCCGAAAAACGGGCCGCCGAACTGCCTTACGAACCCGAGTCGCTCAGCGCCGACGAGCAGGCCCTCTTGGGACGATCGATTTCCGATCTCAGCCTGTCGGTTCGCGCCCGAAAGTGCATGATCCGGCTGGGAATCAGCACGATCGGCGAATTGGTCCGGCGAACCGGCGACGACCTGCTGGAATGCAAGAATTTCGGGGTGACGAGTCTCAACGAGGTTCGTGAGAAGCTGACCGTCCACGCCTTGAAACTTCGCGGCGACTAGCAGCCCGGTGAAGAGCCGTGTGCCACTGCTTGCTTGCAGGCAGTGCGTTGGATTCGAGCACGAAACCCGGCAAAAAGGCACTGCTTGCAAGCAAGCAGTGGCACACATCCGATCCATTGCCGGGCCATGCCATGAACCCCGTTCCGCCGGCCTTCGATCTCCGCCACGTCGACGCCCACTGCGCCGCGCGGCGCAGTACGTTGCACACCCCGCACGGACCGGTCCAACTGCCCGCCTTCATGCCCGTCGGCACGCAAGGCTCGGTCAAGGGCCTGCTGGTCGATCAAGTCCGAAATACCGGGGCGGAAATGGTGCTGGGCAACACCTATCACTTGGCCCTGCGCCCCGGCCACGAGGTCGTGGCCGAACTGGGCGGCCTGCACCAATTCACCGGCTGGGACGGCCCGATCTTGACCGATAGCGGCGGATACCAACTTTTCAGTCTGGCCCAGCGCACTCGGGTCAACGACCAGGGGGCCACGTTTCGCTCGCACATCGACGGACGACTGCTGGAACTATCGCCCCGCCGGGCCGTCGAAATCCAGGAAGCGCTTGGCGCCGACGTGGCCATGGTCCTGGATCACGTCGTCGCGCTGCCCAACGATCCGGCCATCATCCGCGACGCGGTCGACCGGACCGTTCGCTGGGCCAGTGAGTGTCGCGAGGCGGCCACGCGCCAGGATCAGGCCCTGTTCGGGATCATCCAGGGAGGGCTCGACGCGGATCTGCGGTTGCAGTGTGTCCGGCGCCTGGTCGATCTCGACTTTCCCGGCTACGCCGTCGGCGGTCTCAGCGTGGGCGAAACGCCGGAGGAAATGGTCCGCGTGCTCGACGTCGTTACCCCGGCGATGCCCGCCGAGCGGCCGCGATACCTGATGGGCGTCGGGCGCCCGATCGATTTGCTCCAGGCCATCCGCCGGGGTATCGATCTGTTCGATTGCGTGATGCCCACCCGAAACGGCCGCAACGCCATGGCCTTCACCGCCAGAGGAACCTTGCGATTACGAAATCTCCAATATGAGCGAGACGATTCCCCTCTTGAGAAGGGGTGCCCATGCCCCGCCTGTCGCCACAGCCGAGCGTATCTGCGGCATCTGTTCAAGGCGGGTGAGATGTTGGGCCCCATTCTCCTCTCGATCCACAACCTGACGTACTACCAACGGCTGTTGGCCGGCGCGCGAGAGGCGATCGTCGGTGACCGCTTCGAGGAATTCTTTCGGGACAAGCTGCGCGACTGGGGAAACGAAAGGGAGGCCGATTAAAGTGGCCCGGGGTGGACCCCCATCTCCCCTTGTCCGTTGGGGCTTCACCATTTAGGATAAGGGGCTACCCCCGGCACAAGAGAGGCCCCATGGGTCCCATTTCCCCGGGGGGGCTCCGCGAACCGCAAGACAACAAGCAGCAGCAAATCGCAGATAACCCACGCATACTTGGTGGAGAACGCTCGTGGCCCATTGGACAAATTCGTGGATGCTTCTGGCCGAGGGGGGGGGTGGTTTGGGAGGCATGCTGATGCCCTTCCTGGCCATCGGCTTTCTCTTCTATTTCCTCCTGATTCGGCCGCAACGGCGCGAGCAGGCCGCTCGCCAGGCGATGCTCGCCGCCGTGAAGCGCAACGACCGCGTGATCACCGCGGGGGGCATTTACGGCCTGGTAACCAACGTCCATACCGAGGCCAACGAAGTGACTATCAAGGTCGACGAGGCCACCAACACAAAACTCCGCATGACGCTCGCCTCGATTGCCCAGATTCTGGGCGATCCGGCGGCGGACGGCAAATCAACTTCTTCATGACGCACAAGCCGGATGAGCATGTCGAGACGGCGCTGAGTGCCGCCCGATACGATCCGGCCAAGGAGCAAACAGGAATGTCGAACTATTGTCCCGGACGGAAACTACCCCTGTTGGCGGCCTGTGTGGTCGTGACGCTAGGCATGGCGGTGACGCAATGGGTCGCCCCGGCGATGGGAGCCGTTGCCCCGAGATTCGGGGAATGCAAAGTCGACTCGAAAACCGACACTTCGGCGACCGTCTTGATCGAAGTCTTCGACTTTGCCCCGAAGACCACGACGGTGACCGTTTTCTACGGCACCGAGGACCCGGGAGACACCGACGAAGGCTGGGACGGCAGTGTCGAGGTCGAAAAACTGGAGACCGGTCAGACCCGGTACAAGGTTGAACTGGCCGAGTTGCAGCGGGAGACGGGATACTCCTTCCGCGTCCAGGCTAGTGACAAAGCGAAAGCCGATACCGAGGCGACGACCGCCTGGTGGGGAACCGGCGAATTTCGTACCGAGCCCTGGTCGCTGCACTGGATTTTCAAGTTGATGATCGCGATGGCCGCCTGGATCGTGCCCTTCGCCTTGGCTGGGCGAGTGGCCCGAAAACTCCGCATGCCCGACTACGGCTGGAAACTGGGCCTGATCTTCTTCTCGATCGTGGCAAGCGTCGTGATTCTTTGGGCAAAGAACTGGACGCCCACGTTGGGAATCGACCTCAGCGGCGGCGTCATTCTGGTGTACGACATTTTGGCGGTGGACGAGGAGATACCCGGAGAGGGCGATTCCGCGGCGGCGGGTACCTCGGAGCGAAAGCTGGACATGGACAAAGTGGTCGCCGCGCTGAAGAAGCGGATCGACCCGGGTGGCACGGCCGAGATCGACATCCGCAAGCACGGCGAGGAACAGATCCTGATCGTCATGCCGCAGGCCGGACCCTACGAACTGGAACGCATCAAGAACAAGGTGCGGAACAAGGGCAGTCTCCACTTCCGCATCCTGGCCACCCACAAAGACGACGGCGGCGATATTGAGCTGGCCAGAGAAGTTGGCGACGACGTGCATCGAGTAACGGTCACGATACCCGACCCCGACGCTCCCTCGGGTGAGCGAGTCGAGGAAAGGGGCCGCTGGTATCCGGTCCAACAAGGGCGCGAGCAGACCTTCCTCGGCAATAGCAGCATTGCCACGCGTCAGGGCAAGGGCCGCCTTGAGGTCTTCTGCATCACCCCCGCCGAGGATGAGTACGTCACCGGCGACCATCTGTCGCGCGTGGGACAGGATATCGATCCCAAATCGGCGACCCCGTGTGTCGAGTTCACGTTCGATTCGGCGGGCTCGAACCGCTTTGCGGCCCTGACCAGCCGCAATCTTCCCCAAGGCGCTCAGGGCATTCCGCGGCAACTGGGGATCATTCTCAACAACGAACTCTACTCGGCCCCGAACATAATTAGCACAATCTCGAAGAACGGGCAGATTAGCGGTGGTTTCACTCAGGAAACTGCCCAAGCCTTGGCCGACGTCCTCAACGCCGGGAGTTTGCCGGCCACGCTCAATCCGATTCCCGCCCGAGAAGAGGTCACCGGCGCCACGCTGGGAACCGACACGATTATCAAGGGGTCGGTGGCCATCACCGTATCGATGCTCCTGGTGCTGGTCTTCATGGTCGTGTACTACCGGTTTTCCGGTTTCGTCGCCTGCACGGCCCTGTTGATGAACCTCCTGCTGATCATGGCCATTATGACCGGCGTGGGCGCCGCCTTCACGCTGGCCGGTCTGGCCGGGCTGGTGTTGACCGTCGGCATGGCCGTCGACGCCAACGTCCTCATCTTCGAGCGTATCCGCGAGGAAATCGCCCGGGGCGCGGCCCTGCGCATGGCCATTCGCAATGGATTCGCCCGGGCGACGACCACCATCGTCGACGCCAACCTGACCACTCTGATTACCGCCACCGTCCTCTACGTAATCGGAAGCGAGCAAGTCAAAGGCTTCGCCGTCATCCTCTGGTTGGGCGTCGTCTTGAGTATGTATACCGCGATCTTCTGCTCGCGGGTCATCTTCGATATTGCCGAGCGCAAGCGGTGGATCACCGAACTGAAGTTCCAACAACTCCTCGGGAAAACGAAAATCGACTTCATCGGCAGCCGGCGACCCGCGGCAATCGCCTCGATCGCCCTGATCCTCATCGGACTGGCCGGAGTCTTCGACCGCGGGAAGGGATTGCTCGATATCGACTTCACCGGCGGTGTCTCCATCCAGACGGTCTTCGAGGACAGCCAGAAAATCGGCAACGTGCGGAGCGGTCTGGACAATCTGGACGACCTGGCCGTCAGCGCGGTGAGCATCGAGAACGAGATCCCCAACACACGATTCAACATCAATACGTCGGGGGTGAAATCGGACAACTGGGAAGCCCCGGACTTCCAGGCGCGGTTGCGCGAGAAACTGCGATCCTTTCACGGCAGCTTGAGCGACGAGCAACTCGACGAGATGATCGAGAGCATGTCGGAGGTCGATCAGGTGAAAATGGTCGTCGAATTGGCCTTTCCCGGTCAACTGGCCATCCTTTCGATGGACTTCAAGGACCCGGTGCCGCTACGAACCAGACGCGCCGTTCAGCCGCCGGTGACGAGCGGACCTGGAACGACTCCCGAGCCTGGAACGACTCCTGAGCCTGGAACAACTCCCGAGCCTGGAACGACTCCCGAGCCTGGGACGACTCCTGAGCCTGGGACAACTCCCGAGCCCGGAACAACTCCCGAACCTGGAACAACTCCCGAGCCCGGAACAACTCACGAGCCTGAAACAACTCCCGAGCCTGAAACAACTCCCGAACCTGGAACAA
>CAYUIQ010000228.1:0-13948 GCA_964444795.1 uncultured Planctomycetaceae bacterium | reverse complement strand
ACTCGATAGATACGCACTGCTTGCAAGCAAGCAGTGGCACACATTTTCGTCAGTGTCCCCTTTCCCAACGGGCTGCCAGGCTTGAACCGAACCTCCCGGTCGTACCACCATGAGCGAAGCCGAACACGCCGACGCATCGCCCGACGGAGAACTGATCCCCGCGTTGCGCCTGGCGTTGGTATCGGGCGTCGGACCGCGGATCCGCCAGGCGTTACTCGAACGGTTCGGTTCGCCTGAAGCCGTGTTTGCCGCCGCTCCGAGCCAACTGCGCGAGGTGCCGGGTGTCGGGCCGAAGCTGATGGGCAAGATAACCGCCGCGGAGAGGGAGATCGACGTCGAGGCGGAGATCGCCCGGTGCGACCGGCATGGGATTGCCATTTGCACCGAATCGGCCGACGGCTATCCGCGCATGCTTCGCGAGATCCACGATCCGCCCGGCGTGTTGTTCGTGCGCGGAACGATCGAGCCGCCCGACGCGCTGGCGGTGGCCATCGTCGGCACACGCCATGCGAGCCGTTACGGTTTGCGGCAGGCGGAACGTCTGGCCGGGAGTCTCGCCCGCGCGGGGCTGACGGTCGTTAGCGGATTGGCTCGCGGGATCGACGCAGCGGCGCATCGCGGGGCGTTGGCGGCCGGCGGGCGCACGCTGGCCGTGTTGGCCAGCGGCGTGATGAGCATCTATCCGCCGGAGCACGACAAGCTGGCCGAGGAAGTGGTCGCCGCCGGGGCCCTGTTGAGCGAAGCGCCGCCGAATGCCCAACCGCTCAGCGGCGCCTTTCCCCAGCGAAACCGGATCATCAGCGGCCTGACGCTGGGTACGATCGTCGTCGAAGCGGCCCAACGCAGCGGGGCGTTGATCACCGCCCGTCACGCGATGGAGCAGGGGCGCGAGGTGTTCGCCGTACCCGGCCGGGTCGACGAGAACACGTCCCACGGCTGCCACCGGCTGATTCGCGACGGTGCCAAGCTGGTCGAATCGATCGACGACGTGCTCGAAGAGTTGGGCCCCCTGGTCGAAGCGGCGCCGCAATCCGACGGGCGAACCGTGCGTCATCCGGCCGAGTTGCAGTTGAACGAACTGGAGCAGAAGGTCCTTGATGCGGTCGAGACGGATGCCACCTCGATCGATCAGATCGTCGCCACGACCGGTCTTCCCGTACCCCGCGTGTTGTCCACGATCAGCGTCCTGGAGATGCGCCGCCTGATCCGCCGCCTCAGCGGTACGACGGTGGCGCGGATGTAAGAGCGGCTCCGGAAAAAGGGGACGGGTACATTTTGCGGAACGGCCCGGAGCGTGCTTCGCACAAAATGTACCCGTCCCCTTTTTCCATCAATCACCCCGCAGCCGGCCCAGGGACATGACGTTGATGGTGGCCAGGACCTCGTCGAGTTGCTCCCAGATGGCAGCCACGCCCTGCTCTTCGAGTCCCAGTCGGGCGAAGACTTCGGCCGGCGGGACCTCGGCGTTGCGGATCCCCATCGAAGAGAATCCCTTTGCGTGGCAAAGAAAATTGGCCAGCGACACGATGTCGACCATGCCGCGATGCTCGCCCGTGTACGATTGCGGCGCGTGGTGGTAGCGGATCGCCGCGACGAGATGATCGGGCAGATGCCATTGCGAGGCGACGTACTCGCCGAGTTGCGTGTGATTGAACCCGAGAATCTCTTCCTCGACGCCGCAGAGGGGCGTGTCCTCGGCCAACACGTCGAGCACCTGGAGGAACGGCTTGTTGAGATATTGATCAATGAGGATCAACCCCAGGTCGTGCAGCAATCCGGCCAAGTACGCCTCGCGGGGGATCGCCTTGCGACATCTCTCGGCGATCAACCGGGCCGTCGTACCGGTGGCCACCAGATGGGTCCAGAGTCCCTGCCGCGAGTAATTGCCGCAGTCGGCGTCGGCCTTGAACAACTGGGCCACATTGGCGGTCATCGCCAGATTGCGGATCTCCTTGAATCCCAGCAACGTGATGGCCAGTTTCAAATCGGCCACTTTGTTTTGCAGCGAATAGTAGGACGAGTTCACCGTACGCACGATCCGCGTCGCCAATGCCGCGTCGTACTCCACCGCGTCCAGCAGATCGGCCGCGCCGGACGACGGGTTGTTGGCCACTTCGATGATTTGCAGGGCCACCGTGGGCAACGTCGACACTTCGCCGATGCGCGAGAACAACTGCTGCACCAATTCCTCGGGTGTTGCCTTGGCCTGGACACTCATCGGACAATCTCGTCTTGAGACGGTAAACCGAACAATCAACAGTCCTACCAGCGCATACTCCTGGAGGGGAGTGCGCCTCAGGAAATCATAGGTTAAGAACGGGCCGGTCGCTGCGCTGTTTAGCGATGGGACCTGCCCCGCGATTCCCCGAGCGAATTTGGGTGCATGGGACCGCATCGTGGGCAGGAATCCTCCGTCATACCCGGACAATCCGAACCAAACGAGCAAGATCGGCCTTCCGTCGCCGGGGAACTCGACGATGGGGGCTGGATCGCGATCAGGAAGATCAGGTTCTTCGGAAAATGACGTGGCTTCCACATGGTGGAATTGTTCGCGTCGGGCCGTCCCGCGGCAAACACAACTCCTTCAACGGGCCAACTACCGACGCTCGGCCATGGCCAGCCGCTCGGCGATGGAGGGGTGCCCGTGGAAGAGGAACACTTCCAGGGGGTGCGGATCGGGATCATCCTTGTTCTGCCGGGCGAGCTTCTGAAAGGCCGAAATGTAGGCCTCCTTAGCCCCGGTCCGCTCCAACGCGTAGCGATCGGACTGGCGCTCGAAGCGGCGGCTGAAGAAGTTCTGCACCGGTTCGAGCAACATGGCGAACGCGGTCAGTGCGAACATCACCATGGGCAGTGTGTAGACGGGCAGCAGGTGGAAGTCGACACTTTGGCCGGGCCAGTCGACCCACGCGGTCAGCAGCCCGTGGCACAGCCAGAATCCGGCCGCGATGTACACCATGCCCGAGAGGATCATCTTGCGGATGTGGCGACACACGTGGTGGCCGATCTCGTGGGCGAAGATGACCTCGATTTCCTCGGGCGTGAAGTCGGCCAGCAGGGTATCGCCCAGCAGCACGCGGCGCGTGCGTCCCAGGCCGGCCAGCATGGCGTTGGCCTTGACGGTCTCTTCGCTGAGCACGATCCGGTAGACCCCTTCGATCGACAGACCTGTCCCCCCGGCCAGTCGATCCAGGCGCTGGGAAAGCTCCGGCATGTCGAGTTTCTCGATCTTGTGGAATAGGGGCATGATGAGCACCGGCGCCAATTGCCCGAGCACGACGCTGACGACGAAGAAACCGCCGGCGGCGACGACCCACCACCATGGCCCGATAAGCCAGATGATCCAATACAGTCCCAGAAAAATCACCGCCGAGAAGGCCACCGCCAGCGTGCAACGTTTCGTGTACCGCCACAACCATCCGCGAAACGTCTGCTTGCTCAAGCCGAAACGATGTTCGAGGAAGTGGCCCGAGTAGAGCGACAGCGGAAAGGAGACGCTGATGTGCAGGGCCATGGTAACCAGCAACAGGGCGACCAGACGCAACGACTCGAAGTCGGCCAGAATCGACCATCGCGCGAGCCCGTCATCCAACGGCCGGGCCACGACCAAAGCCATGACGGCGAGGAAGGCCAGATCGATCCCCTTGTCGGCCAGATCGCAGATCAATCCCAACCGGCCGTATTGCTTGGCCTCGGTCAACTGTTGGTGGTCGAGCCCGGCCGAGGTGCGGTCCGGTTTTGCCGACGGCAGCGACTGTTCTTCTTCGGACAAGGCCTTCTCCGACGGGTTTCGCTGGTGAGTTGCCCCCCGGCGGAGCCGGGGGCTGAAGAGAACGTTCTGGGCAACTCCGTAGCCCCCGGCTTTGCCGGGGGGCACCCATGTATCCAACTACTCGGCGATCATCTCTTTGCGAACGGTCTCCAGATCGACGCCCAGCACGTCCTTGGCCAGATCGGCAAGCACCTTGAGGTCGGCCTGGATGTGGACCGTCCGGTGGCGATGAGTGAGCGATTCGCCGCTGGCCAGGGCCTTGGCGGGTGAGAGCGACTCGACTTCGTAAAACGCGCCCAGCCCCTTGGCGCCCGGCGCCGGCGGACCGTCGTTGTAGCTGTTGGCCACGTCGCCCTTGTAGGGCTCGGCCTGCGGCACTTCCCACATGTTGTTCATGTAGTCTTGCTTGGTGGGATCCTTGGGCATGGTGAAGTGGACCAAGGTCAGCACGCTGTTCTGGAAATCGATCGACCCCATCACGTTGCGGGCGCGGCGCTGCGAGGTGCCGATCTTCGAGCGGTAGTTGCTGTCACCGCTAAAGAGGATGGCCTCGGGGATGATCTTCAGCCGCTCCGGCGGAACCTCGCCAAAGTAGTCGGACTTGACCACGGGGCCCAATTTGCTCTCGTCGCCCGGTTTGTAGGGCACGATGACCACCGTCTGCGGACCGGCGGTGAGCATCGAGAGGATCCAGATCGACACGAGCCCCTTTTGCTTGGTCATCGGGGCGCCCTGGTTGTTGATCGTGTTGACCGTTTCGTAGGCGACCATCTGCACGTCGTCGCCGGCCATCGCCGCCGCGGCCTTCTTGCCGAACGCCGTTTCGAGATCCTTTTCGGTGAGCAGGCGAACCTCGCGGGTGGCTTTCAAGCGGAACCGGGTCGACGACGTGTTCAGCAATCGCATTGGCCGGGACATGCGGTAGAAGGGGTCGCTGTCGCCGGAGATCACCTCGAAGGCGCCTTCGTTCAGCGCCGGCGGGGTGAACCAGTTGTCCAACGTTTGCTCGGCGCCCGGATCGAACCAAAGGCTGAACTGCCCACCCTCGGGCGAGAGCCACATGCGGTCCTCGCCGCCGTAGTTGGAGAACCGCTCGTCGGGTGTACCCGCCTCGATGAACTCTTTGTTGATAAACCCGAAGCTGAGCCCGTCCAGCCCGTCGCAGCTTGAGGTCATCACGCGGCCCTGCAACTCGGGACAGATGGCCACCCGGGCGCCTTGCTCGTTGGTCAGTTCGACCAGCTTGGTATGTTTGGCCAGAAATTCCCGTGCTTCACCGTACGACATTGGACCGCCTTTTGCTTTCTGCTGGCCGTTTGCATCGGCCGTTGCCGCCAGCACCGCCACGACAACCAGCCCGCACCGCCAAGCACCTGAAACCAGACTCCGAAAAATCGACATCCCAAGACCCTCCTCGCCATCGAGTTTCACCCGGGGATACGTCCCATCCGATCAACGCCAAGATACCATCTCCCGGGGGTCCCGTGCCAGGGGGGCGGGGGTTTTGGGCGACGGAATGTCTCGGGCTGGTCGTGTGTACTTCTTACCGTTCGGCGTCGGAGCGTTCGTCCCGAGACTGCTTCTCCTTTATGTAGGGCTCAACCTGCCGTTGCAGCAATACGCCCTTCTTCTCCAGGCCCGGAATCTTCTTCTCATCGTATTGCGTTCCGTGCGCCACTCGACCAGTCTTCTCCGCGACTGCCTTCTGGAGTTCGGCTTCAGCTTCTCGTAGTTGACCTTGTCCGGTTTCGACCAGCCAGTTCAAGTCATCGTCCGACAACCAGCCTTCGTCGCTAAACCCAAGGCTCGCAAATGCCACAAAAACGCGAAGGTTCAGATCTCGGGTGAAATCCCCGTTGAGGCGGCCGACACGGCGCGTGTTCAGAAAGGTCATCAATTCCGTTGGATCAGACGGAACCTCGATGGAGAACAGTTCATCCAACTGCGCACAGAATCGCCCCTTTTCGCCAGGGACCTGACCGAGATAGAACCGGTCCGGTGACCGTGTGCCGTCGCGCATATCCAGCAGAAACTCACGGACCCTCTTGAAAGTGTTCGCCTCCCTCGGCGGTTGGTCCTCATATTTCTTGATTCCCGCGACGACGATCTGGCTCTTGTGTCTTGCGACACAAGATCGGGACAACACAAGACAGAG
This sequence comes from uncultured Planctomycetaceae bacterium, assembly GCA_964444795.1. Classification (GTDB taxonomy): domain Bacteria; phylum Planctomycetota; class Planctomycetia; order Pirellulales; family Thermoguttaceae; genus JABMRP01. The sequence continues at coordinate 8,021 of CAYUIQ010000228.1, read as the reverse complement.
CCGACGAGGAATCTCCACAGGCTTTCCACCGCCGTCATGCCAACTGCCCTTTGTTGCATGAAGCCGAACCCCTTGCAGGATGTCGCCTTGCGATAGGTGCTCGGATTCGGTGGGAGGCTCAATAATCGCCATGGGTCTGTTCGCCGTACCTCCTCGCTGCCATCCGTGCAATATAGATGTCCTCGTCCCATTCGAACGTGGCAGGTTCGAAGAAATCCGCGATTTCCACTTCTTCCTCTTGCGGCGGTGCCACGATTGTCCACACGGGGTCGATGGCCCGAGAACTCTTGCTGGCAAGAAAGGATCCTAAAGCGAAGGTGGTGACCATGGAGGTCGTCATCGTTCCGCTCGGATTCAGTTCGGAATCCGAGCCGGCAACTTGTTCATCAGTTTCCAGGGGGGCCGTGGATAATCGCCCCTTCAGGAAACGGAGTGGCATAGTCTCCGGAACCTCCTGAGGTGTCCAATCCTCTTGAAAAGTACCTTTCGTCTCGGCTATGCTCATACAGGTTCCCCTTTCACCGTCGCGTGAACGATACGCGAGGATTCGTCCCGAGCCGCGTTCCACTGCTGGAGCATCTGTTCGATGCTGCCAACCGGGTCTTTCTCGTCTTCCAGATCTCTATGGAAATTGAACGCAAAGACGATTCTTTCTTCCTCCTGGCCTTCCCGCTCCAGGGTAGTTGGCTTCACGTCGAGCTTCAGTCGACCGCCGAAGGCATCTTTGCTCATGTACGCGCCATATCGCGAGTTCTTATCGGTGAATTCCTGGTGAAGCGGCCCGTCCGGGATGAAAAACAACTCGCGGGAGAGGGACGCCACGTCCCTTTCTTCCGGGTTCAGGTGCCAGGTGAAATTCAAACCAATGCCACGAAACGGTGTGTGCGGCAGCTTTCTGGCGATTGTGCCGACCTTCTCCACAATCAACTCCTGCTCGCGGTCCCGATCAACTCGCGGAGCCAGTTGGCACTGCTGCGGGACCACCATCAGGTTGAATTCTTCTGATTGGACCTGCACCAACATGTCGGTATAAACACAGCCCTTGCGAAAATCGCCTTCATCCAGCAGACCCTCGCGGATGAGCCAGTGTTGCCCCATCACAGTCGGATTGAACTGTTGGGCGACGATGACCGTGTTTGAGGTGACAAGCTCCAAGCTCATGGAATCAATAGCCTTCCGTCATTTCGTTTCCTGTCCTATCGTCAATTCTACCGCTCGGCCCTAACCGGATCCATTCTTCAGGAGGGGTTGAACCAGGAAGAATGCTCGGCCAAGAAGCCCTTCCCGAGAGGGGTTTTCGACGCTTCGTAACGCAAATAGTGTTTATATCCGGTTTGCCCGGTAAGATTCAACCAGAGTTTTTGGCCACTTTGCTCTACGAGGAATCCCTGTCTCCGGTTCCTCATCCCCCGCTATTGTCCGCCGGGCGACTGCTGTCGCCGGGCCGCCTGGACCAACCGCGAGCGATGCTCGGCGATGTATTCGGCCGGGCCGCCTACCTGCTCGACCGCCTCGGCCGCGTTCTCGGTGGGGACCATCTCGATGGCGCCCCAGGGGCAGACGGTCAGCGTGTACGGCTCCGATTTCTTGCCCGGCAGGCGTATGCACAGCTTGCAGCCGATGCAACGGTCCCAGTCGATCTCGCACCACGACTGCAGGCCGGGCGATTGCTCATCGGAGTGGACCGTCACAATGCAATCGACCGGACATACCTCGACACATGCCTGGCAGCCGGTGCAGTTGTCGGCGTCGATCACCGCCAGCTCTTTGGGAATCTTCTTACGGGGCCGAAGCGATGTCTGGGACATGATTTGTTCTTACACGTTTTCCGGGATGATCCACGGGTCGCGGCCGGCCCGTTTCCACAGGGCCATGGCCTGGGGGTTGTCGATGTACTTCTCGGTCTTCGGATCGATTTGTAGCTTCTGACCGCCGCTACGGTAACTGTCGTTGGCGTAATGGACCAACAGGGCACTGCGCTGGCCGTGCTCGACGTCGGCGTTGGGCAACTCGCGGCTGCGGATGCACTGGCAGAAATTTTCCTTATGCACGTCGTCGGGAAAACGGCCGTACATCTCGGCCTTGACCACCGGTTTGCGGTCTTTGGGCCGGGTGAATACCTGCCAGCCACCGCCGTGCCGGCCCATGAACATCACCCCCTCGGTGCCGAAGATCTCGATCCGCGTCGAATTCTGCGGCCAGTGGGGATACATGTCGGCGGAGCGGATCCCGCCGTCGGTCTTGAGCATGTAATTGCCGTAGAGCGTCAACTCGAAAGTCATCACCATCCGGTCGAAATCGTAGACGGCCACCTGGGTGTCGGGCACGTCGCGGATACCCTCGCTGGCAAACGAGCCGCCCGTGCAGTAGACGCTCCCCGGATACTCCACGCCGCAAAGCCATCGGGCCAGATCCAATTGATGCACGCCGTCGTTGGCCATGTCGCCGCCCGAATAACGCCACCAGGCGTGCCAGTGATGGTGCAACTCGGGGCTGTACTTCGACTCGGGGGCCGGCCCGTTCCACATGTCCCAATCGAGATCGGCCGGCGGATCGGTGTAGCGGATCGCGGAGAAGTTGCCGTAATTGCCTTTCTGATTGTAGACCCGGCAGAGGTGGATTTTTCCCAGCTTGCCTTCGGTGATGTACTTCTTGGCGGCCAGATTGTACGGGGCGCTGCGGTTCTGGGTGCCGACTTGCACGATCCGCTCGTACTTCCGCGCGGCCTCGACCATCTTGCGGCCTTCCCAGCAGTTCTGACTGGGCGGCTTCTCCACGTAAACGTCCTTACCCGCCTGGCAACCCCAGATCGCCGCCAGCGCGTGCCAGTGGTCGGGCGTGGCCACGACGATGGCGTCGACCGAGTCGTCGTCCAGCGCCTTGCGGAAATCTTGTACGTACTTCGGCTGGTTGCCCTGTTGCTGGCCGAATTGCCCGGCCCGCGAGTTGCCGGTGGTCGTGTTGACGTCGCAAACGTACGTGATCCGGCAATCATCTCGGGCCATGAACCCCTGGGCCAGCGAGTTCCCCCGCCCGCGCACACCGACGCTCGCCAGACGGATCGTTTCCGCCGCCGGCGCGGCGCGCACGGATCGGGCGTCGGCCAGGATGGTTACCGCGGCGGCCGCACCCAGGGCCGTTTTCTTCGAGCGATCGAGAAACTCCCGGCGGTTCAGTCGGTTCATGGCATGGACCTCGGTGAAGTGGTGGCCAGCGGTAGGGTGCGTCTGGACGCACCGTGATGAAAGGCAACGCACAGCCGGTGCGTCAAGACGCACCCTACAACTGTCTGGAATGTTCCCACTATTATGCGGCCGCCGGTTGCAAGGTGTCAACCAAACTACTTCTTTCCCAGCCGTCGCTGCTGCTGGAAGAACTGGGTGAGGATTTGCCCGCAAGGCTCGGCCAACACGCCGGAGACGATCAGGCAGCGGTGATTCAATCGTTCGTCGTCGAGCAATCGGTACAACGTGTGGACCGCCCCGGCCTTGGGGTCGGTCGCTCCGTAGACGACCGTGGGAATGCGTGCCTGGAGGATCGCCCCGGCACACATGGGGCAGGGCTCCAGGGTGACGTACAGAGTACAGCCGTCCAGGCGCCAGGAGCCCAGGGCTTCGGCCGCCTGGGTAATGGCGATCATTTCGGCGTGGGCGGTGGGGTCGTGAAGCTGCTCGCGCTGGTTGTAGGCCGCGGCGATCAGGCGATCCTGGTGGACGATCACCGCCCCGACCGGCACCTCCTCCTCGGCCATTGCCCGCTGGGCCTCTTGCAGGGCCCGTTTCATGTAGGTTTCGTGCATGATTCCGTGGGGAAAAGTCTCCAGAATGAAAGGTACATGCAGTCTACGGGATCGACCGGCGGGACTCAACCGCACAGGGTCCGATTGTAGGGGCTGCACGCGCGATTTGCTTTCGGCCGATTTCGACCTATGTTTTGTAATGGAGGGCTAGGCCTGATTTCGGATCGAAAGCAAGCCGGCTCTTTGCGGGAGAACTCTTGTCGAAGGCACTCTTTTCCGCTGCTTCTCATCTCTGGTGGAGGTCGTTCCAATGAAACATCTAGTACGTACCGTAGGCATCGGGCCGTTTTTCGGATTCTTGGCACTGGTCTGCCTGGCCGCGGCAACGACCGGGGCTTTTGCCCAGGACAGTTCGACGGTGGTCCGCGTGGAAGAAGACTGGGAACTGATCGTCGACATTCCCGAGCCCGACAAGGAAGCGCCACAAGTAGCTTGCCTTATTTCGCCGGTCGGAAACGCAGGCTCGGTCTACGCCTTGTTCACAATAAACCACCACACGATACCCGAATATGTCGCGGGTGGGCTCCAATTGCAGATTTGGAATGGCTCGGAGCCGCTGACCGAGAGGAGTTTTCGCCACCAAACGCTCATGCATACTCAGGGTGAGACGGTTACCTGGACACAAGCCATGGAGATCAACGGCAACTCCGGAACACTGGAATTCGAGGTTCTGGGCGGCGCTTCCACGACATGGGGCGAATTTGGCGTCCAGGACAACCTCAAGATTAGCGTGGCCACGCCGTTGCAGAACCTCAACGAGTACAGTCCGGAGGTTTCGACCGTCCACTCGGATATCGAATACGCGGACAATCTCGCCCGGTCGTTAACCCTCAAGCGGATCCGTGTGTACACGGCCGACGGCGAGATGGTCGAGTTCACCACGCCGCTGGTGGTCTATCCGCCTGAGATTCCCTAGGTCACCCGGAAGTAACGCATCGTGCAAGTTTCCAGCACGGGAGTTCCACTCATGTCATTTCGCAGCACTCGCCGGCCCCGATCAGGTAGCCCCCGCTCGGGTAGCATCGTCGTGCTCAGCGCGTTTCTGATCGTCATCTTGCTGGCCATGGTGGCGTTCGCCGTCGACATCGGATACGTCCTGGTCGTCGGGTCGGAGATGCAGCGAACGGCCGACTCCGCCTCGTTGGCCGGGACTTGGGAACTGCTCGAACAGCGCCGCGTCGAAGGGGCCGACAACGAACACCTCGATGTGTATCTGGACGAGTATGCCCGGATGGAAACGTCCCAGTACACGGGCTTCAACAAGGTGGCCGGCCAGAGCCCCTATGTTTTCTATGACGACGTGGAGGTTGGCTTTCTCGCCGATTTCTCCAATCCCACCGCCGAGTTGGATACCAGCGATCCCTCGCGATTCAACGCCGTGCGGGTTCGCATTCACAAGAACGCCCAAAAGAACGGAGAAATCCCCTTCTTCTTCGCCCGGGCGATGGGTTTCACGAGTTGCTCCCGCCAGATGACGGCCACCGCGGCCTTCCACGACAACATTATTGGTTTCGAGATCCCCTCCGACGGTTCCAACCTGGGAATCCTGCCCTTTGCCTTCGACAAGGTGACCTGGGACGCGATGATGGCCGATGCTGAGATCGGCGTGGGTGACGACGACTGGGCCTACGACGAAGAAACAGGCGAGGTTTCCTCGGGATCCGACGGCGCCTTCGAAATGGATCTCTATCCCCAGGACGACGGCCCCCCGGGAAACCGCGGAACCGTCGACATCGGCAATCCGAACAACAGTACCAAAGATCTGGCCCGACAGATCGTCCACGGCATCTCGGCCGATGACCTCGCCTACATTGGAGGGGAGCTGCGCCTCGATGAAAACGGCGAGCTGTTGCTCAACGGCGATACGGGTCTCAGTGCCGGCATGAAGGACGAACTGGCAAGCATCATCGGGCAACCGAAGGTGGTTCCATTGTTCACCGTGCGCGAGGGCAATGGAAACAACTGCATGTATACCATCGTTGAGTTTGTCGGGATCCGCATCACGGAAGTGAAACTCACCGGCAACAACAAGCGGGTCATGGTGCAGCCGGCCAAGGTGATCATGCGGGGTGGGGTCCCGGGGCCCCCCGGTTCCGGCCCGGGAGGCAGCACGAACATCTACTCGCCCGTTCACTTGGTTTACTGATCTACCGCCGTCATTCGTAGCTGGATTCGCGAGAATTCAGCCGATGCGGGAGTGGAAGTAACGCATGATGGCAAGTTTTCAGTATGGGAGATTCACGCATGTCCTTTCGCAATACTCGCCGGCCCCGATCAGGTAGCATCGTCGTGCTCAGCGCGTTTCTGATCGTCATTTTGCTGGCCATGGTGGCGTTCGCCGTCGACATCGGATACGTCCTGGTGGTCGGGTCGGAGATGCAGCGAACGGCCGACTCCGCCTCGTTGGCCGGGACTTGGGAACTGCTCGAACAGCGCCGGGTCGAAGGGGCCGACAACGAATACTTCGATCTGTATCTGGACGAGTATGCCCGGATGGAAACTTCCCAGTACACCGGCTTCAACAAGGTGGCCGGCCAGACCGCCTTTGTCAACTATGACGACGTCGAGGTCGGCTTTCTCGCCGATTTCTCCGACCCCACCATGCCCTTGGATCTCAGCGATCCCTCGCGGTTTAACGCCGTGCGGGTTCGCATTCATAAGAACGCCAACAAGAACGGAGAAATCCCCTTCTTCTTCGCCCGGGCGATGGGTTTCACGAGTTGCTCCCGCCAGATGACGGCCACCGCGGCCTTCCACGACAACCTCATTGGCTTCGAGAACCCCTCAGACGGTTCCAATCTGGGAATCCTGCCCTTTGCCTTCGACAAGGAAACCTGGGACGCGATGATGGCCGATGCCGAGGTCGGCGTGGGTGACGACGACTGGGCCTACGACGAGGCGACCGGTCAGGTCTCCCCGGGCTCGGACGGCCTGTTCGAAGTCAACATCTACCCCTATGGCGAGGGTACGCCCGGAAACCGGGGAACCGTCGATATCGGCGGCGCGGATAACAGTACGGCCGTCATCGAACGCCAGATCATTGACGGCGTTTCGGCCGAAGATCTCGCCTACCACGACGGAGAAATCCGCCTGGACGACAACGGGGAACTGCTGCTCAACGGCGATACGGGCATCAGCGCCGGCGTGAAGGACGAACTGACCGACATCATCGGCCTGCCCAAGGTCGTTCCGCTGTTTAGGGAAGTGGTCGATCCGGGCAACAACTGCACGTACACCATCGTGCAATTCGTCGGCGTGCGGGTCCTCGACGTAGACCTCACCGGTGCCTTGTCCCATAAGAGCGTGGTTTTGCAGCCGTCCAAGGTCATCATCCGGGGTGGGATCCCGGCGCCCCCCGGCTCCGAACCGGGAGGCAGCACGAACATCTACTCGCCCGTTCACCTGGTTTACTAATTCAAACCACCCGGCAGCCGGTAGACGATCGCCTCCCGTACGTTGGGATGCTCTAAATCCGGGACGCTACGCGCTTCGTATCGGGCTAACTCCGTCAGATTGCCCGACGGGGAGTAGTGACGTCCCGGGTCGGCCACCAACACGGTGATTCCCTCATCGGCAAGCGTCCGCAGCCAGCGCAATCCGTGCCGGGCGAGGCGCGAGTCGTACCAGATGTCGCCGGCCAACACCACGTCCCAGCGATCTCCCGGACTGTAGATCAGGTCTTCGCAAACCGTGGTTACGTCCACCCGATGCAGTCCGGCGTTGACCTTCACGGCCGCAGTGGCCATCGGGTCAATGTCCGAAGCCTCCGCCGCCGCGGCTCCCGCCATCATCGCCGCAATGGCCCCGATCCCGCAGCCGGCCCCGAAATCGAACACCCGCCGTCCGGCGACCACCTCGTTGTGGTCCAGCAGGTATCGGGCGATCGCTTGCCCGCCACTCCAAGCAAACGCCCAGTAGGGCCGGGGTACGGTGTCCGCCTCGGGGCCTTCGCCAAACGCCTTCCACAGCGGCGAATCGTCGCGCAAGAGATGAACGCGGATTTCGGGGACCAGCGGCGCGGCTCCGATTTCCGTGTGGCGGAGAACCGTCTCGGTGGCGTCTTCTGAGCCTTCGGCGTTCATGTCTCAAGTCACTCCGTAGCTACGGTCGCCAGACCGTGGGGCAAGCCGTGTTTCACCGTCTCGCCGACGGTGGCTACCCGTACGATGGCCCTCCGAGGCCGTCGCCGGCGAGAAAACACTGCTTCCCGACGGCCTCGGAG
>CAYUIQ010000227.1:0-13950 GCA_964444795.1 uncultured Planctomycetaceae bacterium | reverse complement strand
ACTACAGGTCCGCCTTCTGGAAAGGCTTGGAAAACCATGGATAGATGAGATAGAGGGCGCCGCCCAACAGGCCGATCACCAGCAGTTGCGCGAAGGTGAGAAAGGAGAGCAGCAGTGCATCGGCCGTGCTCACACCTGCCGCGGTGAAGAAGAGCACAAACCCTCCCTCGCGCACTCCGATTCCGTTGATGGAGATCGGCAACATCGTCAATAGCCAAATGATGGGGACGGACCCGAAGTAGTAGCTCAAAGAGACGTTCAACCCCAAGGATAACCCGACGAGGTAGGTACAGACGATACCCACGGCTTGGAAGACCAGCGAGATAAGGAACGCCAGAAGGATCGTCCTCTCGTGTTCCTGCAACGCGTACAGGGCCGCATAGCCGCGTTCGGCCTGTTCGCCCAAACGCGGCAACCCCAAGCGCCGGAATAGCCGGACCGTCATCCGTCCGAAACCGCGATGAAACAGGGCCACGAGCACGACGGCGTACGCGCCGGCACCGGCCACCACGCCGAGGTAAAGCGTGGGTTCCTGCCTGGCCTTGGAGCTGAGCAGCAGGGCGACGACCGCCATGCCGGTCAGCGCCAGAAAGCCCAGGATGCGTTCCATCACCACCGAGGCGGCAGCGTCGGCGCTGCGGCCGGTGTTCTTGGCAAGCTGATAAATGCGCACCACGTCACCCCCCAGTGCCGTGGGAAGGAACATGTTGAAGAACGTGGCGGTCATGTACCAGTAGAGCAGTCTAGCCAGCGGAGGCCTGATTTGGGCGGCCGCCAAAATAATTGCCCAACGACAAGCGGCGACGATTTGCCAAGCGCAAAGGATCAGCGTCGAAAGCGCGAAGAGCCACCACTGTGAAGTGCGCAGTGCGGCGGCGACTTCTTCCAAACACACGCGGTGCAGAAGCCACACCAGCAGAACTGCGCTGATTGTGAATCGAAGAACCTTGAATATGACTGATTTCCGTCTTACCGGCTCCACCCGTTCTTACCCGATGCACTTTCTGGACACGGGAAACTTCCCGTTTGTCCGGGTTTCCGATTACGCATCGTCCCTTCTTCCCTGCTTGTCACTTACAGGATGCCGCACCAACGAGCGTGAACGGCTCACTCCGGCCTCTCCCAGATGTACTGCGGAGCTTCTGCACCCACCATGAACAGCAAGTCGAGAATGGAGACCTGCGGATCGAAGGGCGGATACAACTGCGTGTACTCGGGATAGTCGTATTCCATATACTCCAGTGTAATCCCCGCGTCCTGTAGAAGTTGCTCATCAGTATAGGCACGCGCGGTAGGTCCGTTGACAAAGTGGGTGCCCTCAACTTGTCGGATAATGGACAGGACCCGCTCGGTACCCTCGCCTTCCGATTTCAGATCGGACGACCGAACAAACTTGGTGTGTGAAATCCCTAAGGCGCGAGCCAGCGACACGGTGAATTCGATCGTGAAGTCGGCCAGGAGTTTCGGCTGTTCTTGATACAGCCTGTCCAGAAGATCCGTATACTCGTGGTAGTATGGGGCGGAATTGTAGTATCTGTGCAGCTTGTCGCGATGCGAGATGTTCCAGGGCCGATCCCAATTGACTGCTATTCTGTCAATTGGAGTCTTGTTGGCCATCACGCCGCTGGAGTGGACAGGAATTGTGAGCCACTCAGCTCCCTTCGGGCCCTTAATGCGGTTTCGACTGCGCCAGCTCTTCTTCGTGTATTGCACGTCGTCGAAGAACACAAAGACATCGGCCTTCTGAACCTGGTGAAAGAAACCCCGCCATGGGATATACGAGGGCTGCGAAATGACGCAATTCATCTGTTCACCTCAATCTTTCAACCGGACGACCGCAGTCTTCCGCTGAGAATCCGGCACTTGGCCGACGAATAGTTCTATCACGAAGATCTCTCCGCCTCGAGCGGTTTCGCCGGACAGCCAATGTAGATCCCCGGTTGGGTGATATTTCTGGTTACAACGGCGCCCGCTCCGACAAGGGTGTCTCTACATACGTTCACATGGTCCATGATCGTGGCACCTACGCCGACAAAACAACACTCCCCTACTTGGGAGGCTCCAGAAATACCGACGTGTGGACCCAAGAAACTGTGTGCGCGGATCGTTGTGTCATGGGCAACAACGCATCCGACATTGAGGAACACGTTGTCCTCAACCACCACATTCCGATCGAGCGTACAGCCCGGCAAGATCACAACCCCGTTTCCAACACGGCAGGTCGGATCCACATAAGCCGAGGAGTGGATGAGCTTGGCAAAAGGAATCTGCCCGATCAGCTGCTCATAAATGTGCTTGCGGAATTCGAAGTGTTTGTACCCGACACCGATCAGGATCTCGTCGAATTGTGCCTTCGCGTAGCTTTGCTCGCTATGTTGAATCCGGCCCAGAACGGAGCCCAGTTCAACACGCTCGCCAGGGGCGTGATAGTCATCGAAGAAGCCGGCCAGTTCGAACTGGTCGTCAACGGTTGCGTAATGGGCGATGTGTTGTCCCAGGTCGCCTGCCCCGATCACCGCTAGTCGCTTCATGATTGATGCTTCGTCCTTCTAGTCGTGGTGATCTTCGTGTGCTTCCGCGGCCGTTGAGCGGAACATCTCGCGAACGTTGAATCGGGGCGCCCCGCGCACCTCGCGAAGAATGCGAACGACATACTCGCCGATCACTCCCAGCGACAACAGGATGGTGCCCGAGAAGAATGAAATGAGGATAACAACGGTGGTCCAGCCGGCAACACCGATCTGGCCGGTGAAATAGCGGTAGAGAAAGACCGCGACGAGAATCGCGCTGAACACGCAGATTCCCATCCCCAGAAGAGAAACCGCTCGAAGCGGTAGCATGCTGACGTTACAAATGACATCCAGGGCGAGCCGAAACTGCTTGGCGAGTGTGTAGTTTGACGCGCCGGCATATCGTTCGTTGTGCTGTATTGGCACACTGGCAATTCGCCGTGTACTGCTGAACAACAGGGCGGTGATGGCCGGGTTTAGCGTTCGATGCTGTAGAATCGAATCGGCCAGCCGTCTCCGCATGGCCAAGAAACTCGACACACGCACGTCCCTCGGCAGGCCAAATGCGCGCGCATTGATCCAGCGGATGGCCCGCGATCCGAGATTGCGATACGCGGCGTGCTTCTTTTCCTCGAAGTAGCCGAAGACGCAATCAAGTTCCGAATCCGACTCCAGAGGGTCGAGCAACTTGGGTAATTGGTCCGGGGACTGCTGCAAGTCGTCGTCCATGGTGAGGACGATCCGGCCGCAAGCATGTTCCAGCCCACACAGAGTTGCGAAAGCCTGTCCGCGATTGCGCATCAGCCGAACCGCCGAAACCTTCGGGTAATGCGGTGCAAGTTCTTTGATCACCCGCCAACTGTCGTCCGGCGAAGCGTCGTCAACCAGGATCACCTCGTACGGCCTGCCCATCGCTTCCAGTTGCCCCGTCAATTGGCGCAGCAGTTCGGGCAGACAATCACTGGAGTTGTATACCGGGATCACGATGGAGATGTCGACGGTGTCGGTTTCCATTGAGCTTGTTCCGATGTTTGGCGCGTGAAGCATCGAGCCGGTCGTGTTCCTCAGACTAGCGAGTTCATTCAACGATTGATTTCGGCCGCAGGATGACTTTGGCGCACCGTGTTCGAGGTCGATCCCCAAAACGCGATGAGAGTCTCGACCACACGCATCTGCTCTGCTTCCGTGATCTCGTAGTAGAACGGCAGGCGGAGCAGCCTTCCGCTGAGTTCCTCGGTCACCGGAAAGTCGTCGTCGGCATATCCGAACTTGTGGCCCATGGGCGAGCTGTGCAAGGGAATATAGTGGAAGACGACATGAATCCCGCGCTCTTTCAGGTGGCCCATGAGATGATCGCGCGTCTGCTGATCGGGCAGCAGGACGTAGAACATGTGATAGTTGCTTGCACACTCTTGGGGTATGTGCGGCAGGCGGAGCAGGCCGTCTGCTTCGAGGGGCTCCAGGCCGCGGCGATAGACTTCGTAGATGGAGCGTCGACGAGCGGCGATTTCGTCCAACATTTCAAGCTGGCCGTAGAGAAACGCGCTGGCGATCTCGCTGGGCACGTATGACGAGCCGACCTCGACCCAGGTGTACTTATCGACCTCACCGCGGAAGAACTTCTGGCGGTTGGTGCCCTTGTCGCGAATGATCTCGGCCCGTTCGATCAGTGCCGGATCGTTGATACACAGAGCGCCGCCTTCGCCGCAGATGTAGTTCTTCGTTTCATGGAAACTGTACGTGCCTAACTGGCCGATCGAGCCCAACGCCCGGCCGTCAAAGAACGCGTTGACCCCCTGGGCCGCGTCCTCGACGACCTTCAAGTCATGCTTTCGGGCGATGTTCATAATCCGGTCCATCTCGCAACCGACGCCGGCATAATGGACCGGCCAGATCGCCTTGGTATGTTCCGTAATGGCATCCTCGATCAGCCCGTCGTCGATGTTCAGCGTGTCGGGCCGGATGTCGACAAAGACCGGCCTGGCCCCCACTCGCACCACGGCGTTGGCCGTCGAGACGAACGTGTAGGACGGCATGATCACTTCGTCGCCGGGCCCCAGCCCACAGAGCATGGCGGCCATTTCCAAAGCCGCGGTGCAGGACGGGGTCAGCAGCACCTTGCCAACGCCGAACCGCTCTTCAAGAAGCCGCGAACAGGCCTCGGTAAAATGGCCGTCTCCGGCGATATTGCCGTACGTCACCGCCTGCGCGATGTAGTAAAGCTCTTTGCCGGCAATGAACGGCTTGTTGAAGGGGATTTTCATATATTTCAAGGCCGGTTCCTTAAGGCGATGCCGCCGCTATGGTTTCCCTCGCGCGGCGGACGCACAAGAGGCTCACTATAGTATTGCCGAATCGCGGCGCCGCGGCAAGTTTCGAGTTGTGGAGGATTTTCCTCATGATCGATTCAATCGCTACAACCTGACCGGAGTTCGCCGACGTTCACGAGCCGCGGTGTCCCCCTTCCCATACTTTCCACCGCCGCGAAACTGACCAGCGTGGTTTCCAGCAGCGAATCGAGCGGGATGGGCATTTCACCGCCGTCGCGCAGAGCGGCAATGAAGGCGGCCAGTTCGGCGGCGTGGCCTTTGTCGGCGCGGGCCAGTTTGTGGCGGCGGGGGCGGCCGCTGTCGGTTTGCAGGTCCAGACGGCGGAAGTCGTCCAGCACGCCGACCCGGCCGCCGGCGAAGACTTCCATCCGCTCCTTGCTGAACGACGACGGGCCGGCGGTCGTGTAGAGAAGCTGGCAGACCGAGCCGTCGGAGTACGTGACCGTCACATGGGCGTCGTCGGGCGATTGACTCGGCAGGCCTTGGGCGAAGACCGACAGCGCCCGGGCGTCGGTCAGGTAGGTGAAGAAATCGAAAAAGTGGCACGCTTCGCCGATGATGCGTCCGCCCTGGTCCGGGTCGGCCAGCCAATGGTCCTCGCCCAATGGGCCGGCGTTGCACCGGTAGACGACCGACATCGGCCCCTGTCCGGCGACGTGTTCCTTGAGTTTCCCCGCCAGCGGCGAGAAACGCCGGTTGAACCCGACCATCAAGCGACCGTTGTGCGACTCGATGGCGTCGACGACCTGGCGGAGCTGCTCCCGGTTGACGGCCAGCGGTTTCTCCACGAACACGGCCTTTCCTGCAGCCAGTGCCCGGCAGACGCCGTCGGCGTGTTGCAGATGGGGAGTGGCGATGACCACGGCGTCGGTCGCATCGTCCTGGTAGAGTTCGTTTTCGTTCGATGCACAAAAGGCACAGCCGAACTTCTCACCCGTGGCTCGCGAGGAAATGCCCGAGGCGGTCACCATGCCGCGGAAGTCGACGTCGGTTAGCTTCTTCAAGCCGGGCAATAGCACTGCTCGGGCGAAACCGCCGCCGCCGACGAACGACACGCCCACTCGGTCGACCGGGTTGCGCTGGGGCTCGCTTCGCAGGTCGACCCGCGTCGAGCCTCGCGTTGTTGCGGGTTCGTTCGCTTCGGGATACGTTAGCACAACGCCCAAGTGCGGCTCTTGGTTGGCAAAGATCAGCTCGAACGCCGATTCGGCTTCGGCGATGTCGAAGCGGTGCGTGGTGAGTATTTCGGGCCGAACCGATCCGGCGGCCACCATGTCGAGAAAGGCTTCGATGTTGCGATTCTCCGTCCAGCGGACGTGACCGGCCGGGTAGTCGTGGCCGTGCTCTTCGTATTGCGGATCGTATCGGCCCGGGCCGTAGGAACAGGAGACGACCAGCGACAGTTCCTTTTCGTAGTACGGCTTGCGGGGGATGTCCATGCCGGTCACACCGACCATGACCACGCGAGCCCGATGCCGGGCCATCTCGGCGGCCATCTCGATCGGCTCGTTGCTGCTGGTGGCGGCCGTGATGAGGATCGCGTCGGCGCCTCGACCTCGGGTGAATTGGTGTACTCGCTTGACGGTCGCTTCGCCGTCGATGGTCACGGCCGCCTCGGCGCCGCCTTCGATGGCCAGTTCGACGCGCTGCGGATTGAGATCCAGTCCGATGACGCGACAGCCCGAGGCTTTGAGGATTTGCACGGTCAACTGCCCGATGAGCCCCAGCCCGACGACCGCGACCGCCTCGCCCACGCGGACGTCTGCGTTACGTACCCCTTGCAGGGCAATCGCCCCGACGGTACCGTAGGCGGCGGATTCCGAGCTGACACCGTCCGGCACGCCGACGGCCAGCAACCGGGGCACGTAGTTCATTTCCGCGTGATTCGCATACCCGGCCCCCGCGCACGCCACGGCCTGTCCGACCTCGAACCCGGTGGCCTTTACCCCGACTTCCAGCACGCGCCCGGCCACGCTATACCCCAGCGGCACGGCCCGATCGAGTCTTTCCCGGACGGCAGTAAACGTAGCCCAGAACCCGTCCCGCCGCACCTTCGCCATCACCTTCTTCACAAGATCCGGCCGCTGCCTCGCCTTGCCCAGCAGGCTTTTCTTCGCCAACTCCATCATCATCCGCTCCGTGCCAGCCGAAACCAGCGACGCGGAGCTTCGCACGAGGATCCCCTCCGGCCGCATTGCCGGGCGCGGGACTTCTTCAATGGCCAATTGGCCGTTACGGACGTTTTGGGTGATTTGTTTCAAGATGTCTCCATTTCGGTGTCCAGATCGTCTACCACGACACGGGGGTGCAACAACGCGGGACCGTCGCTTTCGGTTGTTCCGGTCGCCCCCGGCATCGGTACCATCTCCTCGGGCGACGATACGCGCCCCAGAAGACGATACTCTTTCTTCTTTAGCTCCGTGAGATAGTAATACAGACTTCGTAGCCTGCACAGGTGAAACCCGGCGAGGCCGTCGAGGATTGCGAGGCGAAAGAGATAGAGATAGAGGAAGTACACGGTCGGCTTCAACGGCACGAAAGGCCAGACGTGTCGTTTGAGCCATCGCCGGCGCCCGGCGGGCCCCGTGAGGTTTTCGGCATCCTTGGCGAAGTAGGCTTCCGCTTCCATGGTCGAGTACCGGTTGTGTCGCCAGATCCAGGCGCTGAGTCCCTTCTGGTCGTCGTGTAAGAGGTACGAGCGGAGACGCCCGGCCGATCCGCTGAGGACGACGTGTTCGTTTACCGAGCGCGACTCGAATCGTCCGCTGTTGGTACGCCAGAGTCGCAACAACCAAGTGCGGGAGAAGCCGCCGAATCGAAACCAGTGATTCATGAACCGGAGTCGAAAGCGAACGTAGTACCCGACGTTGGGGTTGTCGCTTCTGGCCGTTTCCGCCGCGATTTCGTCGCGGAGCTGCGGGCTGATCGTTTCATCGGCATCCAGTTTGAGGATCCACGCGCCGGAGATCGGCAGATTGTCGATCGCCCAGTTCCATTGAACTCCGTAGCTTTCAAACTGGTTGAAGAAGACTCGTGCTTGCGGAAACTGCCGCGCGATCTCCACGGTCCGATCACTGCTGTAGGAGTCAACGACAAACACTTCTTTCGCCCATGCCGTCACGGATCGCAGCGCGCAGGCGATGTTCGCTTCCTCATTGTAGGTGAGTATGACGACGCTTACGTCGGTCTTTGGCGGCGCTGGAGTCATTCGGCAATACTCTCCGGGCATGCACTGGAAATGGCCAGTTCGTAGAGCAAGTCGACCTCGCTCGCAATCTTCGACCACGACAGATGTTCGGCCACGTACTCTCTTCCTTTGGCCCCCAATACCTTGGGTTCCGCGGCCAGCAAACGGTCGATTCCATCGGCAAACAGTTCCGCCGTTCCTTCGACCGTTTCTCCGGCGCCGCTCTTGTCGACATAGACGTGGCTGGCCACACCGGGCGTCAGCAAGACGGGCAAGCCGTGGGCCATCGCTTCGATGACACAAACGCCGAAATTTTCGTCGATAGAAGGAAGGGCAAACAATTCGGCGGCGGCAAACGCTCCGCTCTTCAGATCACCTTCAAGGAATCCGGTAAACTTCACGTGATCGTGCATTCCCCAACGCGCCACCGCCTGCTCGACGACCGGTAGGTGGCCCGCATCGTGACCGGCCACCAGGAGCATGATGTCGGGATAGGCAGAACGAAGCGAGGCGATGGATTCGACCAGCAGCTCCAGCCGTTTCTTTGGTGCGATCCGCGACATGTAGAGCACGATCCGCCGTCCGGCCAGCTCGGGAAACTGCTCCAGAAAACGCTCCCCGGCCGTCGCGGGATCCGCAGGCAGTGGTGTCCCCAGCGGCACCACTTCGACTCGTGTTGCCGGGAGCAGCTCTCGAAGCTCTTCGGCCTCGGCGATGGACGTCGCGTGTATTGCCGCCGCCCGGCGCAAATCGGTCAATAGGAGTGAGCGAAAAAACAAACGCTTCAGAAACCGCCTGCCGGTGTGGAAGCACTTGGCATCCAGGTTTCCTGCCAGACGGACAATGTACGGTATGCCGTAGTGTCTCGCGATCTTTGCCGCGACGTTCGTCAAGTGACTGAACGTCCCGTGAATGTGAACCACGTCGGGCCGGGTTTGCCTGCTCTGCATCTTCCGCTTCAGCCAGCGGCGACACGCCGGAGAGAAGGCATACGTCAACCAGGGACGTCGCCGGCCGAACGCCCGGCCAACAAACACCTCGGCTCCCGCCAGCGCTGGATCGGCCATCATCCGCCGTGTATACTCTTCCGAAGCATCCCACGGCTCGCCGGACTGCCGGTCCGTGGCCACCAGCGCCACCTCGTGCCCGACGCGCACCTGCTGCCGTATCAACTGGCGAATGACATGACTCGGTCCGCCGGACCGGAGGTCGAGGCTATGGATGACGTGGAGGACTTTCATTCGCCGGGACCGGTGCAGGTTGCGAGGCAGGTTGGATACGACCGTCATAATCAGGCCCACGAGTTGGAATCGTCTGCCGCGTGCCCCGTGAAAGGCGGCGAGCACTTGCCGCCGCGTGACTCCCCGCTGCTATGGCCAGAACGATCTTAAACCAGGTACCTAATGGGCTTCCTCCGCCGACAGCAAACAACGACGAGTGCATAAACGTGTTGACGAAAGTGGCCCAACACGACGCATACAGCACCAGGGCAAGATGCGTCCCGGCGTCGTTGGGGCCGCTGAGCGATTGTAAACCTCGTCGAAGAAGAAAGCCCCAGAAGAGGGCAAAACAGAGCCCCCCTAAAACTCCAGTTTCTACCACTCTCTCGATTTGCTCACTGTGAAGCGTAACGGCAACGAGTTGGCCCTTCGCAAGAGCCGCGCGGAGGCCTGCGGCCATTTTCGCGTTGTTCTGCTCCTGCTCGATGATTTCGATGGCCCGCTCGTCCATGCAGGGGAGATATCGAGCGACACCGAAACCGTGTCCCAAGATCGGGTGAGTCGCAAAGAAATGCAGCCCCAACTCCCATCGCCCGGAGCGGCCAGTAAAACCGGAAAGACTCTTCTCGCGTACAATGTAGTCGGGCAGCATGTCCAAGCCGACGCTTCCGCCCAAGACGGCCGTCACCGTAACAACGACGCCTAGGACAAGGACCGGCCGAGATGGGCGGTACAGCTTCCACAAGACCAAGGGCACACTAACGGACGCCGTGAGTATAGCGGCCCGCGCGCCAGAGAAAACCAGCAGATACGCCAGCGTGCCGAGTAGAATCGTCGCTAGAAGACGCGCGCGTCCGTGTGAGTAGCGGAGTCTCCAAAGTACCAGCGGAATAGCCGCACAGGCGAAACCGCCGGAACCCGTGGCGCGGCCGAACGCCCCTTCGGCTCGAGTCGATCGATTGAGAATACCCTCGTCAGCGAGATGAAACAAGGAAAGCAAGGTCAACACGCAGATAATCGTGTAAATGAGGTGAAAGCCCAAGAGAACGTTGCGTCGTGTCTGGAGCCAACTCCACGCTCCTACGAAGAGAGCGATCCAAAGCAAGACGAAGGAACCCAAACGTTGAAAACTGTACCAAGGCAGCACGGAGTACGTGCAACTGGCTAGCGAAATGATTAACAGGACGACCAGGCACCGATGCTCCGGAGTCATCGGAGCGCGTCGCGATTCCAAGAAGTACTTTATGCCGGCCAATGCGGCCAGCCCAAGAAAACCCCAGCGACAGTGGAAAAGCACTTGGCGTACGATTCCCAATCCTTGAATGTTCAGTGCTAACATGCCGAAGATGCACAAGAAGAGAATTCGGGCGTAGCCGTCCTGCCAGAAACTCAAGGACGCCGGCCGGTGAGTGGGTCTGGGTGAAGTGATTGCCGGCAGTTGGCCCGGTGAAGCCTTGCCCGGCGGGCGCGTGGGATGCTTATGCTCTGACATTAACCGATACCTTCCTCAGTGTCTCGGATCACTCCTTACGACCCCGTTCCGCTACAAGCCATGCGCTGATGTCCAGAAGCATTGACTGGCGACATGCTCGCTCACATCATCGATTTGACTTTCGGAAATGGTAAACAAACGCGCGGTACCCGCTGGAGCGCGCCCCGAGCCAGCGAGGCCCGCGATCGCTCCCCGTATGAACCGCGCCAATTGCACGGCACTCAAACCCTGCCTCTGCCAGCCTATCTGTCCAGGCCATGATGTCTGTTTCGCGTCTGACGACGATGTAGAACGAGTCGATGCCTCGTGGAACCGGATCGAACTGCCATGGATCGTACATTTGCCAATTGGCATTCAAACCAGCGTAGTAATGTGGTCCCCGGCCGACCACGATTTCACCCGGGGGGATGAGCTCCTGGATTTCCGTAGAGAAACCGTGGTAGTCGCGTTCTTCCCGCTCGACGACTGCAAGTACGGTTCGAGCGCCGACGTTGACCAAGAAAGACGGAGCGACGAGCAGGAATACAAGGCACGGCGTTAGGTTTCGCTTCCGCAGCACGGACGCGAGAAAGAGATAGGAAACGGGGGCAATGTAGAGCACGCGCCAAGGATAGAACGGTGGTACGGAGAGGACGATCAACACCGTCAATACCATGGTCAACAACAATGCGATGTTGGTCTTACGCCACAAGCTACAGCAGATCGCTGCCACTATCCAGGCAGGTACCCAAGGCGACTGGCCATAGCACTTCCAAAGTGTGCGCATGACCCCAACATTCAGCGGGTGGCCTTCAGGGAAACGCGAACGCTCCGCGATCCCAGTTGACCAGATCCGATCTTGGAACTCCGCGAAGTAGAAGAGATAGCAGCCCAGAACGATCCCCAGACCCAGAAAGGCGAAGAGAACCGGTTTGGCATGCAGACGTTGATCTCTACGACATGCCTTGAAGTACAAGTACACTCCCAGCAGCAAGACGACTGGAGCCGTAGCCCACGAAAGCAATGCCAATCCGGTCATTGCCCCCGCCAGAACACTGACTCTTGCCTGCCGCCGCTGTAGCGAAATCCACCAGAGCCAGCACGCTGCAAAACACAAGGCCATCGTGAAGGCGTCCGCTCGCCCTTGCCGGGAAGAGCACACCAAGAGCGGATCGAGCCAGAACGCAACGGAAATCAAGCGAGCATGCCATAGCGGAACACCCTGCGACCGCAGGAGTCCACTGAACAACAAGGCGGCCGCAAGCGCCGACGCACATGACAGAGCGCGTGTTGACAACGAAGTCGTTCCCACCAGCGCAAACCACGCTTGCTGCGTCACGAGGTAGAGAGGACGCCGGGGCATGCCGGGCCTGCCATCCGCATCCAATGTTACGCTCCATGAAGTCGCAGGGTCCCGAAGGCAGCGACCGTAATCAATAATTTGGATCTCATCCGGCCCGACCATCGGCGAGAGATCCAACGCCAGATAGTGGATCCCACACACAACGACAATAAAGGAGACGTAACAGCGAATTCCAAATCGCCGGCCGCCGGAACATGAAGATACCGGGCAATGAGCAAGCCCGGGTTGCTCAGTCGGCATAACCGCAGCCCCCTGTTGTGGAAGTAGCGTTTGGCTCTTGCATGTCGGAATGAGTGTGCGGCATTTCCGAGTCGCAGCGCGAGAACGCGCCGGCCGTCAAGGCGCCGACGAAGCGCTCCGCCAACTCGGCATATCGGATCGATTCAAAGGTCGCCGACCACGACTTGCGCACCTCGGCCCGATCGCCCGGACAGGCCAGCCGCCGAGTCAACACCCGCGCCAGCGCCGCGGGATCACCCGCCGGGACCACGTCGCCCACCGCCGGCCCCGTGACGACGTCTGGATGGCAGCCCGCCTCATCGCTGACGATGACCGGCAAACCCGAGGCGAGCGCTTCGAGTACGACGACGCCCCACGTTTCCGAGGAGGGCAACACGAACAGGTCGGCCATCGCGTACCAAGTGGGCATTTCCGCCGGTTGCACGAATCCGGCGAAATGGATGCGGTCGGCCAATCCGAGTTCGCCGACGAGTTCCTCGAGCATGGGCCGTTGAGGCCCGTCGCCGACGATCACCAGTTCGGCCTCGACCGATTCGCGCGCTTCGCCAAATGCGCGAATCAGCAAGTCGGCCCTTTTTTTCGGAATCAGCCGGCCGGCAAAGAGCACCACCGGCCGCTGGTCCAGGCCGTATTCATTGCGCAACCGCTCTCGCTTGGGTCGCAACGTGTCAGCGTCCTCGGCGAGATGTTCCACGTCGGGCACGTTGGGAATCAAGGTCAGGTTCTTGGGGTCGGCGCCGTAATACTCCAGATACTGCCTCGCCAGGATCCCGGTCGGAAATCCGCCGGCGGCACGGGTGACGATTCGGCGAACGAAACGCTCCTTGAGCCACCGTCGAATCGGCGAACGCGGTTTCTGTAAGTGTGATTCACACATCATGAAGTACGGAATGCGACGGCGCAACGCAAAGCGCCGGGCCGCGAGCATGGTCAAGTGGTTGTAACCGCCCAAGACGATCGCGTCGAATCGACCGTTCTTCAATCGTCGGGTAATCGTCGGATTCCAGAAACACGATGCGTCGGCGCCGCGCCACTTTGCCAAGTTGCGGCCGGGCAAGACCTCGCCGTGGAACTCCCGCGTCCACGAAACTTCCCATGGCCGGTCACTCTTGCCCGCTGCGCAGTAAAACACCGACAGGTCGACGCCGGGCTGCCGCGCCACGGCGTTCCAAAACGGATCGCGATAAGGGGTTGGAATCGGAGTGACGACGGCTGTCTTCATGGGCACGCCTGCGGAAGAGTCGAATCTGTGGTGACCGCTGCGAGTAGTCGCCGGGCGTAGTGATCCCACGTGAACTCGCGAGCCCGCTCCCCCGCGCTCCGCGAAAGCCGATCGAGCAACTCCCGATCGGAAGCCAGCGTCATGATCCGCTGGGCGAGGCTTTCGGCGCAACGGATCGGCACAATGTACCCGTCGGCACCGTCTCGCACGACCGAACCGGCGTTGGGTGTCGTGATCACCGGCAGGCCGGCGGCCAGAGCTTCGTAACAGACACCCGCGGACCCCTCGGAAATCGAGGGAAGCACGAAGACATCGGCCCATTGGTAATGCCGATGGATCGTGGATCGTGGTATCGGCCCGGTCAACTCCAGCAAGCTACGAAGTTCCCCGGCGGCGGCATCTTCAAG
>CAYUIQ010000226.1:0-14020 GCA_964444795.1 uncultured Planctomycetaceae bacterium | reverse complement strand
TGCCGGAACGGCCCGGAGGGTGCTTCGCACAAAATGTACCTGTCCCCTTTTTCCACGAGGAAGGAAATCAGACAAGTGAATATCGAAATCGCGGATCGCGGAGCCTTCTCTTCCGCACTGGTCCATCTCGAACCGGGCGAACAGCTCGTCTCCGAATCCGGCGCCATGTATCGGGCCTCCAGTAATATCGACATCAACGTGACCACGAAGACTCGCGGCCGGGGTGGTATCCTCGGTGGGTTGAAACGGATGATCGCCAAGGAGAATTTCTTCTTCTCCACCTATCAGGTGACCGATTCACGGCCCGGCGAGGTTGGCTTGGCACCGGTTCACCTGGGCGGCGTGCGGCGGATCGACGTGACGCCCGAGACGCGGTGGATTTGCGCCGGAGGAAGTTACCTGGCCTCGGGCGCCGATCTGCAAATCGACACCCAGTTCCAGGGGTTCAAAGGCTTCTTCAGCGGCGAGGCCCTGTTCTTCGTCGAGGTCCACGGCACGGGTCCGCTGCTGGTCAGCGCCTTCGGGCGGATCGCCGAACACGAGGTCGACGGCGAACTGATCGTCGACACGGGCCACGTGGTCGCCTTCAGCGAGACGTTGTCCTACTCGGTCAGCAAGGCGGGCCGTTCGTGGTTGCAGTCGTGGCTCTCCGGCGAAGGCATCGCGTTGCGTTTCTCCGGACGGGGGAAGATCCTCGTCCAGTCGCACAACCCCAAAGAATTCGGCGGCCTGCTCGGCCCGAAACTGCCCAAAAGGAGTTCCTAGGTCATGCAGTACAACATACAGTGCGGACCGGGTTTCGCGGTCCTTGGCGTCGATCTTGAGGCGGGTGAAACGATCGCCGCCGAGTCGGGGGCCATGGCTTGGATGGAAGGCCCGATCAAGACGAAGACGTCGACCCGCGGGGGGATGCTCGGCGGTTTGAAGCGCAAGCTGCTGGCCGGCGAGAGCTTCTTCCAGAATACGTTCACCGCCGAAGGCGCCGGGGCGTCGATCAGTTTCGCTCCGCCGGCGGCCGGCGACGTCGTCCCGTACGAGCTGGACGGCGGCGACTTGCTGCTGGAAAAGGGCGCCTACCTGGCCTCGACCGAGGGGATCCAGTGCGATAGCAAATGGCAGGGCCTGAAGGGGTTCTTCAACGAAGGTCTTTTCGCCCTACGTACCACCGGCACGGGCACGCTCTTCTTCAGCGGCTACGGCGACGTCCAGGAAGTACAAGTCGACGGGCGGTACACGGTCGACAACGGCTACATCGTTGCCTGGGAATCGACGCTCCAGTACCGCATCACTCGGGCGCGGAAGATCCGATCCTTCCTCTTCTCCGACCAACTGCTGCTGCAATTTACCGGCACCGGGCGTATCTGGGTGCAGTCGCGCAGCTCGATCTCGCTGGCCGACTGGGTCCATCCGTTCCGACTGGTCGAGTCGAAAAAAGACTGAGGTTACGTCATGCATCTTATCACGGCGATACGCGTCTTCTTCCGTGTTCTGTTCAGCGGCGAGGTGGCCGAGCGGGTTCGGCGGATCTTGGCCGGCGAGCAAACGCCCGAGTCGGGCAGGGGCACGCCGGCCGCCAAGCCCAAGCCGGTCGCACCTCGCAAACCGGCCGTCCCGGTTCGTAGCGAAGCCCTCACTCTGCTGGCCACGCTGCAGCGCGAAGCACGGTTCATCGACTTCATCAAGGAATCGCTCTCCGGGTTCAGCGACGCCCAAGTCGGCGCCGTGGCGCGCGACGTGCATCGCGACTGCCGCAATACGCTGGAACGGCTCTTCGCCTTTCAGTCCACGTTGCTCGGCGAAGAAGGCGCGCGGATCGACGTGCCCCAGGGATTCGACCCGGGCCGCTATCACCTGACCGGCAACGTGACGGGCGAACCGCCATACCACGGCACGCTGGTCCACCACGGCTGGGAGGCCGCCAAGTGCGAACTGGCCCAGTGGTCGGGCAGCAAGGAAGCGGTGCGAGTCGTGGCACCGGGGGAAGTGGAATTGAAGTAGGGACTAGGGAATAGACGATTTGTCATGACAGCGCAGTATGTTTTGGGAATTGACCTGGGGACGACCAACAGCGTGATCGCTTATGCGCCGTTGGAGGACTCGGAGAATAGCGATTCGCCGCGAGTCGAGTTGTTGGCCGTACCGCAACTGGTGGCTTCGGGAACGATCGAGTCGCGGCGGGCGCTGCCGTCGTTTGCCTATCTGGCCAGCGGGCACGAGACGGGCGGCGGGGCGCTCGACTTGCCTTGGGCCGAGGGACGCGAGTTTTCCGTGGGTGAATTCGCGCGACGACAGGCGGCCGAAGTGCCCGACCGCACCGTGGGAGCGGCCAAGTCGTGGCTGGCACACAGTCAGGTCGACCGCCA
The DNA here is from genome assembly GCA_964444795.1 of uncultured Planctomycetaceae bacterium. Taxonomy (GTDB): domain Bacteria; phylum Planctomycetota; class Planctomycetia; order Pirellulales; family Thermoguttaceae; genus JABMRP01. The sequence goes on along the minus strand of CAYUIQ010000226.1, from coordinate 11,657 downwards.
TCGCCCGATCTTGCCGTGGGGCGCACCGGAGGAAGTCGCCAAGATCTCTCCCGTGACTGCCTCGCGCCACTATCTCGAACATCTGGTCGATGCCTGGCAAGACGCCTTTCCCGAGGCGCCCGTCGTCGAGCAACAGGTCGTGCTCACGGTTCCCGCCTCGTTCGACGCCGCCGCGCGAAAGCTTACGCGCGAGGCCGCGCTGGCCGCGGGTCTGCCCGAGAACCTCGTCTTGCTCGAAGAGCCGCAGGCGGCCGTCTACGCCTGGCTTGCCGATCGGGGCGATCGCTGGCGGCAGACGCTTGCCCTCGGCGACAAGCTGCTGGTCTGCGACGTCGGCGGCGGCACGACCGACCTGTCGCTGGTCGGCGTGACCGAAGACGAAGGCGAGCTGCAATTGCAGCGCATTGCCGTTGGCAACCACCTATTGGTCGGCGGCGACAACATGGATCTGGCGATGGCCCATCACCTGGCCGGGCGTTTTGCCGAGCAGGGCGTCACGCTCGATCCCTGGCAGTCGGTCGCTCTGTGGCATTCGTGCCGGGCGGCCAAGGAAGCGCTGCTTGCGGCCGAGGGACCGGAGGTCCATTCGATCTCCGTGCTGGGACGCGGCAGCCGGTTGATCGGCGGAACCGTTTCGCTGGAGGTCAATCGCCGGGAGATGGCCGAACTGTTGATCGAGGGTTTCTTTCCCGCGTGCGGGCCGGCCGATCGTCCGGCCCGGCGGCAGGTGTCGGGTTTTCAGGAACTTGGTCTGCCGTTCGAGTCGGACCCGGCGGTCACCCGGCATCTGGCGGCGTTTCTACAGGCTCACGGTAACGAGTCGGAGGGTCCGGCGCGGCCGACGCACGTCTTGTTCAACGGCGGCGTGTTCAAAGCCGAGCCCTTCCGCGACCGGCTGTTGGAAACCATGGGCGATTGGTTCGACGCCGAGCAATCGCCCCAGTTGCTCCGGGGCGATCCGGACCTCGACTACGCGGTCGCCCGGGGCGCCGCGCATTACGGTTGGGTGAAGCGACACGGGGGGGTGCGAATCCGCGGCGGAACGGCCCGATCGTATTACGTGGGCATCGAGACGGCCGGGCTGGCGGTGCCGGGGGCTCCTCGTCCGCTCCGGGCGCTGTGCGTGGCGCCGATGGGGATGGAAGAAGGCACGGCGGCCGATGTCCCCTCCGGCGAAATCGGTCTGGTCGTGGGTCAGCCGGCCGTGTTTCGCTTCTTCAGTTCCTCGGTTCGCAAGGAAGACCGATCCGGCGACGTGCTCGATCGATGGACCGAGGACGAGTTGGTCGAGACCGATTCGATTCAAACCACGCTGGAGGCCGACGACCGCATCGAAGAAGAGTATGTTCCCGTGCGGTTTCACTGTGCGGTGACCGAGTTAGGCATGTTCGAACTATGGTGCGCCGGCACGAAGACCGACCGGCGCTGGAAGCTGGAGTTCAGCGTTCGGACCTAGGCCGTCTCTTCTCCGTTGCCCTCCAGGGGCAATTCGACGGTGATTCGAGTTCCCCGTTTCGGTCCGCTTTCGACGGTGGCGTGTCCGCCCAGCGCGCGAGCCCGCTGGCGCACGCCTTCCACTCCATGGCAACCGAGTCGCACGTTGGCGGTATCGAAACCGATACCCCAGTCGCGCACGACGAGCCGAATCCGGTCGTCCCGCTGGCTCAGTTCGATCCGCACCTTGTCGCTCTTGCTGTATCGGCAGGCGTTGGTGAGACTCTCTTGGACGATGCGGAAGAGCGTGTTTTCCATGGCCGGCGCCAGTCGTCCGATCGACGCGTTGCCGGAGAATTCAATCATCGGGACCGAGTCGCCGGAGAGGCCTTCGATCATGTGCTCGATGGCCGGCACGATCCCCATTTCGTCGATGATCGGCGGACGCAACCCGCTGATCAGCCGGCGCGCCTCGCTCAAGCTCTGCCGCAACATCTTCAGGCCGGTCTCGCAGGAATTTCTGGCCTGGTCGGGATGATCGGCCTGGAGTTGTTCGGCCGCTTCGAGTTGCATGATCGAACCGGCCAATTGCTGGGCCAGCCCGTCGTGGATGTCGTAGGCGATGAGTTGGCGTTGCCGGTCGCTTGCCTCGAGCAGATGTTTCAGGGCTTCCCGTTCCTTCTGGAGAGCTTCTTCGGACCGCTTCCGCTCGGTGATATCGCGAAAGAAACCGATGATGCAGTGTCCCTGGCGATAAATCACCGCGCTGTTGGCAATATCGGCGTAGAAAACGGTGCCGTCCTTGCGCAACACGGGTATGTTCTCCGCCCGGTCGATCAGGTTCTCCGCCTGCCTGCGAAACGTCTCCAACACCTCGGGCAAGTCCTTCTTGGTGTGGAGGTCCATGACCGACATTCCCAGCAATTCGTCGGCCGTGTAGCCGACCATGCGGCAGATCGCCGGGTTGGCGCCGACGAATCGTTTTGTTTCGACGTCCGCCATGAGCATTCCGTCGGGCATTCCATCGTAGATGGCCTGCAATTCTTCGTGGCTTTGCCGCAGGGCTTCTTCGGCCTTCTTCCGCTCGGTTATATCGGTCACGACGTCGGCCAGATGCGAAGGATTACCCTCCTCGTCGCGAATCAGAAAGAAGTTCTCCAGCGTGGGCGTGACCTTTCCCTCGCGGGTTACCAGAGCGAGTTCCCCGGTCCACTGGTCCTCGCGCAGCACCGTGGGAATGACCTCCGACTCCAGTTTCGCCCGCAATTCCTCGGGATAGTAATCGAGCAACGTCGTTCCGAGCACGTCTTCCAAGTGCTCTTCGCCAATGATCCGGCAGAGCGTCGGGTTGACGTAGGTCATTTGCTGGTCGAGGTCGGCCATCCCCAGTCCCTGGCCCGACGCTTCGGCAAACCGGCGAAACTCGGCCAGTTGCTCTTCACTGCGCCGCAAGGCGAAGGTTTGTAGTTGGAGCGACCGATGGGCTTCCTCCTCCGCGACGGCGGCTACCTCCAACTCTCCCTTCCGCCGCGCCAAGCGGACGTTGGCATCCATAAGATGCCGCGTCATCTCGTTGAACGTCTCACCCAATCTGGCGATTTCATCGCCGCCGACGGTCGACTCGACCCGGGCGTTGAAGTTGCCGGCGGCGATGTCGGAAGCGATCTGGGTAAGTTTCTTGATCGGTCTGGAGATCGATCGGGCCAGCCACAGGCCACCCAACACGGCCAGCACCGTGGCGACGAGCCAGGCTGCCATGAGCGACCGTTTGGCGACCAGCACGTCGTGCAGCACGTCCTCCCGGTCATACTCGACGACCAGAGTCCAACCGAGCGGCCGGCGATTGTCGTAACCCTTGGAACGGCTGAAAACGGCGAGGATTTCCCTGCCGTCTTGCTCGAAGACACGGAATCCGTCGCCACCCCTGACCGCCTCCGCCACGGCCGGCCGATCTTCCAGATTCGTGCCGAACTCGGCCAAGGGAACGTCGTGCTCCGCAGTCGGGGAGACTTCCGCATTGCTCTGAAATACGGCCTTTCCCGCCCCGTCGACCAAATAGGCCCGCGTGCGGCGATAACGAGATTGCTTCTGAATCAGCGCAACGATCCTCTGCACGTCTTCGACGTTGAGCACTCCCTTGAGGATTCCTGAGAATTCCTCTTGGGAGTCGAACAGTGGGACGACGATGTCCAGCGAAAGCGATTCGGAGCTTCGGTCGTACTCGACCGGACCGATCCATCCCGTCTTCTCGGTAATCGCTTCCTGGTACCACGATTCGTCGGCCTGCAAGTAGTCGCTGGTTCGGCCGGTGGATCCGGCGATTGTACCGTACTTGTTGGCAACGTACAGTTCGGCGAATACGACGTATCCGTTCTCTCGGCTGAGATACTCCGCGTGACGCCGAAGTTCCGACGACAGATCGTTGTCCAGAATAGCGTCGATAGCCGGTGCCTGCTTGCCGGCCGTCCAGTCGCCGTCAACAGACTCGATCCGCTGGTCGCGGTCACGATCCGGCATTTGATCGAACCGCTCGTTGGAGTCGCCCAGTTGTTCGGCGAGCCGAACGGTCTCGGCATACCAGCGCAGCTCTTCAAGCCGATCGTAGACGTTCAAGTCGATTTCGCTGACGGCCAGCGCGGCCTGATTGCTGAGATCGGTCCCGATCGAATTCAACGACGCACGTTCCAGGTGGGCCACCGAATAGTAACCCACCGCTGCAATGGCCAGTGCCATCGTCGAAACGCCGAGAACGAGTTTGGTACCGATATTCATGACGATGCCCCCCCGAGAAGTGGGGAAGCCAATGCGAGAAAGTGACTCCGCCCGTTCCCCGTGGAACGGCCCGCTACAATGAAGGGTACGTTGCGGCCAGGCGGTACGTCGACCCCCCCATGGAGTGCTTTCTCATGAAAAATCGGGGCACGGGTGGCCGAAGAGTTGCGGGCCTTCGCTCCGGGGCCCCACCGCGCATGGAAAAGGCAGCCCCGAAATCACTCCGGGGCTGCCTTGGGCGGTTTTCCGTATTCGTTCCGCAGTGGCCACTTGGGGGCCACCGCCATTGACACTGCGGCATCTGCCGGCTACAATTCAAATGGACGGACGAGTCCGTCCGAACTGACCCCATCGGTGAATAGGTCGAAATATGTCCACGGCTCCCCAAAACGCGACGTCCGCCGACGCTGCCCAGAAACACCGGGCGATCCTGGAAGAAGCCATCGACGTCTTCGCCGCCGAGGGCTTTCGCAACGCCGACGTCCAGGTCATCGCCGACAAGGCGGGTGTGGGCAAGGGAACGGTCTACCGCTACTTCGGCAACAAGCAAGACCTCTTTTGGGCCACCACCTACGAAGTGCTCGATCGGCTGGGCCGGCACCTGATCGGGGCCGTGGAGGAGGTTTCCGGCGCGAGGAACCGTCTGCGGGCCGCCGGCCTGGCGTATGCCGGGTTCTTCCAAGGGAATCCCCGATATCTCGAAGTCTTCGTACAGGATCGGGCCGAGTTTCGCGGCTGTGGACCCGAGTCGCACGTCGAGTACCACCAGGAACTGATCACCCGATTCGAATCGGTGGTCCAGCAGGGGATCGATCGGGGTGAATTCCGGCCCCTTGACGTGCGCAAGACGGTGATCGCCCTGGGCAACCTGCTTTACGGGACGGTCGTCAACGCGTGTTTTTCGAGTATCGGCTATTCGATGACGGAGATGGTCGAGCACGCCATCGACATCTACCTCGACGGCTTCGGGACAGCGCTGCCCGAAGTAACGTCCGCGACGCCAACACTCACCGACGGCGCAGAGGAAAACAAGACATGACCGATCGACGCGTTCTAGGGATGTTTCTCGTCTTGTGCTCCGTGGCGGCGGCCGGTTGCGGCGGCTCGGCCGAGGGCAAAAACGAAAACGAAACGGCCGGCGCGGCCGCGACTTCGGACGTGCCGGGGGTCGACTTCGTGACCGTCGGCCAAACAAGGATCGAAACCACGCTGGATCTGACGGGAACCCTGGTGCCGGTTCGCGCCACGACGATTGTCTCGGAGGTCGACGGCGTGATCGAGTCGTTTGGGATGTCCGATCGGTACGCCGGCGGGCTGACGGTTCCCGAGGCGCGACTGGCGCTGGGGATTGGACACCGCGTGGCCAAAGACGACGTGCTGGTACAACTCGACCCGACCGATTACGAATTGGCGCTGGATACGGCCATCGCCAATCTGATGGTGGCATGGCGACAGTTGGAGGATCTGGTGGCATGGAAACGCCAGGAAGAAATCTCCCAGCTCAGTGCGGCCGTGACCCGAGCCGTTGCTCAATGGAAGAAAGCCCAGGCCGATCTGCAACGAGTCAAGGAACTCTGGGCACCCGATTCTCTCGGCAACCGGGCAGACGCCCTGGTGACGCAGGCCGAATACGATTCGTACGTATTGCAGTCGGAAGTGGCCCTGGCCGACAAGGAGCAGGCCATCGCCGCTCTGAAGCTGGCCGAGGCCGGCCCCACGACGCAGCAGTTCAGACTGGCCGAAGCCGGCATCATGGCCGCACTGGCAGCCATGGACACGCAGGCCAGCGATTTGAAGAAGACAACGATTCGGGCACCTTACGACGGCGTGATCACCGCCCGATACATCGACATCGGCGACAGCGTGACCAAGATGCCCCGGGTCGAGATCATGCAGATCATCGATCCCCGGTGCCTGTTCGCCCAGGTCGCCGTTCCCCAGCGATACCAGCGATTGGTCTCGCTCGCGCATTGCGGGAAGCTGGCCGCGCGGGACCAGAAGCCCCGGATCAAATCGGAGGGATTACTCGGCGTCGAGGGCACGGTCGATCTGGTCAACGAACTGATCGATCCGGCGACACGCACGTTTTGCGTGCGCGTGACGATCGACAACCGCCAGGGCCAACTCAAGGCCGGTGGTTTCGTCCACGTCTATCTCCCCCTGGCTTCGGAGTCCCTGGCCGTGCCCATCGAGTCGGTCACCTTCGACGAAGGCCAGCCGAGCGTCTTCGTTCTGCGCGGGGACAAGGTCGAGAAGGTGGCGGTGGAACTGGGTATCGACGATTCGCGATCCTACGAAATCCTCTCGGGGCTGAAGATCGGAGACCAGGTGGCCGTGGGCGACGTTTCGCGGCTGGTTGCCGGAGGAACCGTCGGTACGAAGTAGGGACTCTTGCAGAGACGGGAGACCCTCGCCCGGGTGCTTGACACCCGGATCGGGGGGATCTAGGGTATAGGACAGTCGCCGGCGGCGGATACGGAACACCGCGGCCGGCGGAGGATCTTTCCCTTCTTGCGATCCCTCTTTTCATGGGGAGGCGTTGTCATGTCTGCCGCACTCCGCGTTTCGATCTCTGGCTCGGTCGTTCTGTTGCTGTTGTTGCCCGGCCTGTTTCTTCCCGGGGTGAACTTCTCCGATGCGATCTGGGCTCAGGATGCCGATCCGTTCGGCCCGGTGCCGGCGGCGCCCGATGCACCCACTGGGGCCGACGACGGTGACGACCCCTTCGGCTCCTCGAACGCGGCTCCGGCCGACGGTGATCCATTTGGGAACGACAAACCGGCGGAGCCCGACGATCCGTTCGCCGATACACCGGCTGAGCCCGACGATCCGTTCGGCGTCGGGAAAACCGAGAAGAAAGATCCGCCTCCCAAGCGGCCCGAGCCGACCGAGCCGTTGCATACGGGAACCGACGCCATTCTGGAAGCCCTGCAAGAGCCGGCCGAGTTCATGTTCATCGAACAGCCGCTTGCCGATGTGGCCGACTTCATCGAGGACATGCACCGAATTCCCGTCCATATCGACCGCCGCGCGCTGGAAGACGTGGGCATCAGCGACGACACGCCGGTGACCATTTCCACGTCGGAGATCTCGCTACGTTCGGCACTGAAACTTACGCTGAAGCCACTCGATCTGACCTGGATCATCGACGCCGAGTCGCTGGTGATCACCACCGACGAAGAAGCCGAGATGAACCTCATCGCCAAGACATACGACGTTTCCGATCTGCTGGTCTCTCCCCGCGAACACCCCTACAACGGCAGGATCCTGCCGACAACCGAATCAAGAACCGGCGGATTCGGCGGTATGTCGAACTTCATGTTCGGAGGCGGAGGCGGGAGCATGGGCAACGGCAGTATCAGCGGCGGCGGGGGGATGATCTGCGGCGTCGGCCTGACGAACCCGCCCTACCCGGCGTCGCCCTCGAACGGGCAGATCTCCATGGACGATCTGACGGAGTTGCTCGAAGGCATCGTCGATCCGGCAAGTTGGGAGTCGGTCGGCGGGCCGGGAGGCATTCGGCCCATCGGCCGATCTCTGGTCATTAGCCAGACATTCGAGGCGCACGAGCGGATCGAGGAACTTCTGGACCGAGTCCGAGCGGTCCGGCAGGAAGCTCCCGTGGTGGTCGTCGATGCGTACTGGTTGGCGCTTGCGCCCGATCAGCTTGCGGCCCTGTGTCCCGGCCGAGAGACGAAGCAAGATTCCGGGTGGCGGATTGCCGTCGACCCGAAAACGCTGGCCAAGATTTCCGCCGAGTCGTCGAGCAGCCGCGGGCGGGTCACCTGCTTCAGCGGCCAGAAGGCATTTCTCACCTCCGGCCAGCGGCGCTCCGTGGCGATCAGCGCCATTCCTGTCGTGGGCAGCGGCATCGGCTACCAGCCGGTGATTCTCTTCCCCAACGTAGGCACGTTGTTGGAGATGCGGCCGTCGGTCGAACCTGGTCGCCAGACCGTCGTCCTTGACCTCAAGAGCACGGTGACCGCGTGGCGCGATCCGGGCGATCCGATCCAGATTGGCGGGCACTCCTATCCCAGCCGCATGTCGGCGGGGGCCGAGTTGGGCGGTGAGGAGGTCGACGTGCCTGCGGGCACCGCTTCGATCGCGGTCGATCGGGTGAACCTGCCGACACGTCAACTGGCCACAACGGTCCGCGTGCCGCTGAACACACCCGTGTTGGTCGGCGGTCTGGACACCGGGCCGACGGCAGAAACCAACGACGCGCATGCGGACGCCGGAGCGGGCACGAAACCGCTTTACCTGGTCGTCGAAGTACGGCTCGCCGAGAAGTAACGGGCGTTTCGCCGCGTTCTGGGGGCTCGCCGACCAAAGCTGCGCTTCGGTGCCCGTCGACCCCAGGCACCCATCAATCGGCTTGTTACTGAGCCTAGTCCTTACCTTCGGGCCAATAACGCTCGGTGACGGTCTTCTTCTCGGTGAAGAAGTCGATCACTGCCCGGCCTTGGGCTTTGACGTTGGCGAAGAGTGACGCCTTCATGCCGCCGAAGGGCAGCGGGGCAACCGGGGCGGGGATGCCCACGTTGATGCCGATCATGCCGGCTTGAGTTTCGAGCTTGAACGTGCGCGCGTAGTGGCCGTTCTGCGTGTAGATCGACGCCCCGTTGCCGTAGGCGTGATCGTTGATGATGCCGATCGCCTCGGCGAGCGTGTCGGCCTTGAGGATGACCACGACGGGGCCGAAGATTTCGGTCTGGTGGATCTTCATGCCGGGGCGCACGTCGGTAAACACGGTGGGGCCGACATAATGGCCCTTTTCGCTGCCCGGGAAGGAAATATCGCGGCCGTCCAGCGCCAGCGTGGCTCCTTCGTCGACGCCCGCCTGGATCATCTCGAGGATGAACCGTTTGGCGCGGTCGGAAATGACCGGGCCCATGACCATCGGCTCGTCGGCCACCGCCGGGTCGAGCGGATCGGCCACGAGCACTTCCTTAGAGGCCGCAACGAACTTCTCGCTCACCTGCCGGTAGTTTTCCTCGCCCACGCAAACGATCGCCGAGGAGGCCATGCACCGCTGGCCCGCGCAACCGTAGCAGGAGGTGATCATATTGCGGATCATTTCGTCGATCTTCGCGTCGGGCATGGCCACCAGATGGTTCTTCGCGCTGCCCAGGGCCTGGAACCGTTTGTTCGTATCGGCACAGCGGGTGGCGATCGTTCGACACACGGTCGACGTGCCCACAAACGACACGCCCCGGATCTCCGGATTCTCCAACAATTGGGCCGCCGCGCGCCGGTCGCCATGCACCAGATTGACCACGCCCGGTGGAAAGCCACACTGGTCGATCAGTTCGACGATGCCGGTCATACTCAACGGGACCTGCTCCGACGGCTTCAGCACGTAGGTATTGCCCGTGGCCAGCGCGTAGGGGAAAAACCAGAAGGGGACCATCAGCGGAAAGTTGAACGGGGCGATCATACCGAACGGGCCCACGGGCAGGCGGAGCACTTCGCCGTCGATACCGGCCGCCGCGCCGATGAGCTTATCGCCCTGCTGCAGCACGGGCATACCGCAAGCCACTTCGGTGTTTTCCAGCGCCCGTTTCACTTCGGCCCGAGCGTCGGGCAGCGACTTGCCCATCTCCTCGGTCAGCGCGCGGGAAAGAACCTCGAACCGGTCGCGAATCTTCTCGGCCAGACGGAAGAGCAACTCGCAGCGGCGGGCCACCGGCGTGGCGCTCCAGCCGGGAAAAGCGGCTCGGGCAGCGGCGGCCGCCTGATCGATCTCTCCGGCAGTAGACAAGGGCACCCGGGCCAGCAGGTCGCCCGTGCTCGGGTTATGGACGTCGAGCAGGCCGTGGTTCGCCGCGTCGATCCACCGGCCGCCGATGTAGTTCTGCAATTGTCGGACGGACATGAAGGGTCTCTTGTGGTTGGTCTTGTGAGTTGGGCCGCCGAGGGTGATCCAAGAAGCGACGGCCTCGGAGGGCCATCGTACGGGTCAAACAGGTTTCAACAACTCCTCGAACACACGCCGCAACCCCGCTTCGTTGATCGGGCGGGGGTTGAGTTGGATGGGCACGGGCGTGCTCAAAAAGGCATTGCGGGTGAGTTGCTCGGCCAGGTCGGGCGGTGCGTCGGCGGGGGCTTCGATGCGGTCGGGCATACCGATCTTCTTCAGCAAATCGAGCACGCACTGGACGAACCGGTCGGCCTGCTCTTGGTGTGACTCGCCTCCCAGGTGACAAAAATGGGCCAAGGCCGCGTATTGCTCGCCACACTCGGCCGCGTTGTAGCGGAGGTTCGTCGGTGTGCCGATGGCCACGCCCACCCCGTGCGGTATGTGCAACACTCCACCCAGCGCCTGGGCGATCGAATGCGTCATCGTCACGCCGGCGAAACCAAACGCCGCGCCGGCCAACATGGCGGCCAGCGCCAGCGGCTCGCGCGGCGCCGGGGCATCCGGATCGGCCACGGCCAAAGGCAAATTCTCGACGATCAGCGCCACCGCCTGACCGGCCAGCGTGGACGACATGGGGTTGGCGCGCCGGCTCATGCACGCCTCGACCGCGTGGCCCAGGGCATCGGCCCCACAAGCGGCGGTGACCGACGCCGGGCTGCCCACCGCCAGACTCGGATCGACCAACGCCACCTTCGGCCGCAGTGCCGGGCCGCCAACCGACGCCTTGATCGGCAGTTCGGGATCGGCGCCCACGCGGTAATGGGTGAACACGCCCACCGGCGAAGTCTCCGTGCCCGTGCCCGCGGTGGTGGGAACGGCGATCACCGGTAGCGAGTCGGTCGCCGGCCGGTTCTCCGGATTGGCGCCCGTGTAGTCCCAGAGATTGCCGCCGATGCGTGCCAACACGGCCATCCCTTTGGCGGCGTCGATGACACTGCCGCCCCCCAACCCGATGACCACCTCGCAACCGGCCGCTTTCAAACGCTCCGCTCCGGCGGCGGCCAGTTCGGCGTCGGGGTCGGGCGGAATGTCGAAGAACTCGGTCACCGCCACGCCCGCATCGCCCAGCGACTTGACGGCCCGATCGTAGGTCTTCTCCATCCCCGATCGATCGCGATAGCCAACCAGAAAGGCGGAATCACCGAGACCTTTGGCTATTCCCCCTAGTTTTCTTAAACCGCCACGCCCAAACACAATCTGCGTGGGGATCTGGAATTCCCAATTGCGTAACATGGTCGTCGTTCCAGGTTTCGTGAAGGGGAAGCGAAAGGTGCCGGGGGTCGAGCGCAGCGATGGACGTGAGTTCCTTGGATGGTGCTGCGCTGGGAGGCGACGAGACGTTTACGGTGAACTTGAACGCCACCAACGCCCTGGTGATCGACAGTGATACGGCCACCGGCACGATCACCGACAACGACCCTGCGGCCGTGACGGTGGAGGACGTATTGGCTGTCGAGGGTGGGGCTCTGCAGTTTACCGTGACCCTGGACACCGCGGTGCAGCATCCCTTTGACGTTACGGTTAGCTTTAC
>CAYUIQ010000225.1:5774-14079 GCA_964444795.1 uncultured Planctomycetaceae bacterium | reverse complement strand
GGTTTCGAGTTTTTTCATGCAATTAACGTGAAGGGGTCGCTTCGTTAAGGGCTAGGCTACTCACTTCGTCTGGAAGAGACCGTTACCCGGCTTCAGAATACAATCTCCGATTCTCACCTGAACTTCGTAACTGCCATCCGGTAGAAAAGGCGGATTGGTTAGTCGGAGATTGTAGATACATGTACCATCGTCAGCGAAGCGGAAACAGAAGCCAAGATCACCTCCTTCGCCCACATTGGTTTCATCATCGGGGAGTTCGATCCCACATTGATTTGCCAGGTCCGTTACATCGAAGAGCGAGATTTCCGGACAGGCGGGAACGCGGTCACTTGCCTCCAAGGCGGCATTGAGTTCTTCCTGACTTTGAATGGGAATATCCTCGAAGATTAGTTGGAACTTGACCGGCAAAGTGGATCCAATCTTCTTCTTCTTACCCATCGGGGCCTCGAAGTCGGAGACAGTGAAAGGGCAAGGGAGAGGATCGGTGTCATCAAACTCAACGATGTATCCGGCACGTTCCAGAGAAGGCTGCCACCCGTACGGCCAGGGCAACCATCCTTCATTTCGCAAGTCGTTCCACACGCCACGGAGTGCCCATGCTTCGGGATGTGTGATTTTGTCATCATCTGAAGTCCAGCCAAGATGCCCGCGATTCTCCACCCCGGACGAGTTGTTGGGCTCGCCAGGCCCCCAATTGGTGAAGTCGAGCGGTTCACCACTGTCCCAAACCCAATCGCCTTCCGTCTCGGTTTCCCTTAGCCCGATCCAATAGGCGCCGGAGGAAAAACCGCCCTCCTGCAATAACGATGCAATGAACTGGTTTTCCGCGTCAGAAGCGATGCTAACCAAGTGCCCTCCGGTTAGATCAGCCGCAGCCTTGGCTTCGTCCCACGACGCCTGATTGTCAAGAATCACCTCGTAAGAATGTCCGTTGCCACCGTCAGCCGGGGCCCACTGCGTCGGCTCGGCGTTGGCTTGTCCCAGGCCAACCAGCAGTGCCAGCACCGCCATTAACCACGTGTGAATAGGCATTCAGTTTCTCCTGTTCTCCAGAGTGCGGGTACGATCACGCCTGCCGGGATTCTGACGCCTCGAATGTGCCTGTCAAGGGTTCCGACGCCTTACCCCCCCAAGAAACTCGGTTCTTCGCAAAACCGCAAGGCCTTTCCGCAGACCGAAATCACCAGGCGTAGTTGTGACAAATCAAGGAAAGAAGGGCTATGCCTGTCTTGCAGAGGGACCGGCCAAATGGTCCGACTCTACGCCTCTCGGAGCCTCCGAACGGGGATGGGGTTTTCTCCTCTCCGGCTCCGTACGACCGTGCATGGCCTTCCTGACTTCGCGATCCAGTATGAGGACCAGATCGATCATCCATCTCGACCAGCGTGGCTCCGTGTTCCTTCTTCGGCGCCCCCCCTTTTTGGGAAGACTCTTGCCGAACCACTCACCGGCCATTAGGCTGGTATATTCAGGGAGTTGCCTGTCCCCTTTTTTCCCAGCCGAGGAGGATGCTTATGAACCGCACCGGCTGGTTGCTTGCCTTGATCTTGATGCTGGGCGGTTCGGCGGCCGAGGCGGCACAGCCGAAAGACCCCCATGCCGACCTGCCGCGTTCGCATTCGGTGACACCGGAACTGGCGGCCACGGGCTTTGAGTTCGCCGAGGGTCCGGCCCTGGACGCCAAGGGGAATCTCTACGCGGCCAACTACCGGAGCAACGGCAACATCGGCCGGATCGCACCGGACGGGACGGCCGAGGTCTTCTGCGATCTGGCCGAGGCGGCGCCGGCCGACGGAAGTCAGCCCCGGGCCAACGGCATGAAGATCGATAGCATGGGCCAACTGATCGTGGCCGATTCGGGCGCGGGCCGGCTGCTGAGGATATCGACCGACGGACTTAGGGCCGAGGTGCTGGCCGATCGTTTCGACGGCAAGCGGTTCTCCAGCGTACACGACGTTGCCCTGGACAAAGCCGGGAACATCTTCTTCAGCGACCCCGGCGATTCCGATCGCGACGAGCCCACCGGCACCGTCTACCGCTACGACATCATGACGTCCCAAGTATCCCAGTCGGTCACCGGGCTGGCCTTTCCCAGCGGTCTGGCCGTCACCCCGGACCAGAAGCACCTTTGCGTGAGCGAAAGCGACAAGTTTCGCATCATGATCTACGGGTTGAGCGAGAAGGGGCATCTGGCCGACGGCCGTGTCTTGATCACCTTTCCCGTCGAGACCGTGGGAGACGTCGCCGGCGGCCGTCTTCAGCCCGAGGGTATGGTCTTCGACGCAAAGGGCCGGCTCTACATTGCCATGTGGACTGGCGGCGAGGTCAACGTCGTGGAAATTCCCTCGGGAAAGATCATTCGGCGGTACCAAGCGGGTGGATCGCAGGCAACCAACTGCCACTTTCACGGCGGATATCTCTACACCACGGTGGCCGCCAAGGAAGCCGTTTTTCGGTTGAAACTCGGTGTTGAGGGTTTCCGCTACAGTCGCTCTCCCGAGGTCGAACCCGTGGTCCCCGAAACCGACCCGTAGCGGCGCGGTGATCGGGGTAGGCGCCCGTTGAGAAACGAACGCCACAGTAACCCGAAGCGTCAGCGAGGGACGGTTCTTGCCGAGAAAACGACGCGATGCGTCCCTCGCTGACGCTTCGGGTTACTTTTTCAACGTGCCGCTACTTGCCACCCAGCCGTATTCGCCCCAGAGGTTCGTACGTCGGTCCGGCACGATCGAGGTGGCTGGAGAAGACGACCACTTCGGTCACTTGGGTGCGCCCGGCCGTGTAGTCCGAAGCGCCGTCGAGCCGCTGGCCGAGGTCGTCGATGCCGATGGGGCTGCGGCGCACCCGGCCGATGGTCAGGTGCGGTTGGAAACGCCGGTGTTCGGTACGAAAGCCCAACTCGGCCAGGGCCGTTTCGATCCGTCCGTGCAAGGAGACCAGATCCTCGCCGCCGGCCTCGGTGCCCAGCCAAACGGTGCGCGGTCGGCGCACGGTGGGAAACGCCCCGGCGCCGCGGACCTCCATGGGAAACGGCGCCACCGGGGCCGTCGCTTCGCCGACCGCGTCGCACACGCGGGGAATCTCCGAAGTCGATACCTCGCCGAGGAACTTCAGCGTCAGGTGCATGTTGGCCGGGTCGACCCATTTCACGTTGGCCGGCGTGTCGCGCAACTGCTCGATCAGTTCGCCGGCCCGACTGCGAATCTCCGCGCCGATTTCGACGGCCACGAAGGTGCGAACGGTGTTTTTCATCGAACTGCCTGCAAGAAACGGTTCGGGTGCCATCGGTAGACGAGCACGGTGTGTCGCTCTCCACCTTCTCCCACCGGCCCGGGAAACCGTCCCCACGGCCGTGCCGCCGTTTGCAGCAAACAGTGCAGCGTGCGGCAACGGTCGCTATCGAAGTGCAATTCCCGCTGCTCCAGAACAACGTAGGCTAGCCGCGGGTCGGCGAAAGCCTCTCTTGCGTGGGCGTAGGTGTAGGTGGTCCGTCCCGAGTATAAACCGGTCAGGCCACGGGTGTCGAGAACCACTCCACCGGCAGTGGTCTCGGAGGCGATTCGGCGGGCGGCGGCCCGATATCCGGCCTGATGCGCGTTGAGCGGTTTACACGTTCGCACCAAACAGGCCGCGGCCACCAAAAAGACGACGACCCATACGCCCTTCGGCCAAACCACTGCGGTCGACAGCCCACCCTGCCTAGTACTCCCAGTCCGACGCAGCGGCCCAACATCTACAAGCCAACGACCCAGGTCCAGCACCCCGTAGCCCGCCGCTCCGACCCCCAGGACGACCAGGGTGACCAAATGCCGGTCGCCGAGATAGCCTTCTCTGGCCGCAAATCCGATCACCGCGACCGAGAACGCGACGAACATGAGTTGGGCAAAACGGTCTACCGCACGCGGGGGCCTGCGTCGCAATCGCCAGAACCCCCACAGTGCCAGTGCGCCAATCCAATAGTTGTAGGCCTCGACCAGTTCCTTGGCGAAGAGGCGAGCGATAGCCCAGCAGCCATGACGGCGGATGCTGTAGCTGGGATCTTTGGTATTGAACGCCATCGGCCGGCCATCGGTCATCTGCCACCGATCGCCACGTGCGATGGCGTCAGAAGCCTCGGCGGCGGACCCGTGTGCCGGCCCAAAGCCCAGAACCTGTCGCACGGCCGATCTCGGCGTTGTCGCCCCCAGGAGGACGAGATAGGGCCCCAACACGACCGATAGTCCCAGAACCAGAGCCGCTTCCGAGGCGATCATTCGCCGCCAACTCTGCCGCCAATGCCGCGAAAACTGAAACGCCACCAAGCCCCCCCCCACAACGGCCACCAGGACAATCGACTCCAGACGGGTCAACAGGGCCATGCCGATCGCCACACCCGCGGCCAACAGCCAGAGTGGATTGCGTCGCACGGGGGCCGATTCATGATGGGAGCAAGGATGACGTTTGGGCGGTTTCTCGACCGGGTTCTCGTCCCCGGCGACCGGCTCGGCACCCGATTGCCAATAGCCGACCACGGTGGCCATGGCCAAAACAAGCCAGAAGAGATGCAATCCGTCGCTTAGCCCGTCGGGGCCCAGCCGAGCAACGGTCGGCAACACGCAGAAGAAGATCGAGCCGGCCACCGCCGCGCTTCGTCCCTCCATGCCGCGAATCATGAAGTACAAGGGCACCACGGCCAGCACCAAGGGAACGGCCGCGGCCAGTTGTACGCCGAGCGCCCATGCCCCGGGAAACTCACCCACGCCCCGGACCATGGCTCCACGGACCCACCAAACGACGACCGGAAACAGGGGCTGTTCGTCCATCTCGCGCAGCGTGGGCAGCAGGTCCTGATCGTCGATCCGCCGCGCGGCGGCTGCAAATCGGGTGGCATCCGTCTCCGGCACCACCGTTCGCCAAATGGCCACGGTCTGGATAATGCCGGCCAAGACGACCAGCCCCACGACGATCGTCAAGTCCCGTTTCCATGCCATGCGGACGGCCGTTGCGATAGGGTGAAAGTGAGCCGCAGAGGGTAGCTATCCGGCGGCAAAACGTCAATCCGACATTGCCACCCACCGAGGCACGAAAACCGGGAACCCACGGAGAATAGAAGCTCTACAAAGCCTTGGCAATCTAAAGACGCCCTGGAGGCACTGGTCGACCAGTCAAGCCAGATCCGCGTCATTTGACTCGCGCTACCCAAGCAGCCGAAATAGGAAGGGGGGGATCGGTTCGAAAACGGCTTCTCCCGCGGCCAAGAAACGGGCATTTCCGTCTTGCGCTGAAATCGCCTTCACGCTATCATTCGCATCCTCACGGTGGACCTCGAGTCCGCCCGTACCGAACCATGTTTCGCCAAAGCGGACAACGCGACGCTCGACGACGCCGGGTCATTGCCGACGATCAGGCCGGTTCCGGGGCGGGGACCGCGCGGACCAAACGCCGTCGCCGTGTACCAGCCAACAGCCGCCAGCGACCCAAGTCCGAAAACTACAGGGATGCGGCCTTCATGCACCAGCAGGCTCGCCTGACCGACCTGATCCCCATGCGGCTCTCCACGTTCGCCCTGCTGGCGGTCGTGGGACTGGCGATCGTCCTGGGCTTGGAGGCGCTCTATGGGTGGATGCCCGTGCTGGCCGACCAGACCTCCGACGGCCGCGTGGCCGCGTTCGATCTGGACGGCGAGGGAAGCCTGGCCGTCTGGTTCTCCTCGACCACGCTCTTGCTGGCCGGTTGTGCCTCGGTCATTGTCTATTCGGTGCGCCGCTATCGGATCGACGACTATCAGGGACGCTACCGCATCTGGATTTGGGCGGCCGCTTGCTGCCTGTTGCTGAGTATCGATGAAACGGCCAGTCTGCACGAAGGCTTCAAGGAGATGATGTCCGCGGTGACCGGCACCCGGCTGTTCGGCGACGGGTCGATCTGGTGGGTGACCGCCTATTTCTTTCTCTTAGCCGGCGTGGGCACCCGGGTGTTGATCGACGTGCGCCATTGCCGCGAGTCGGCCGCGGCGCTGATCGCCACCGGCGCTTGCTACGCCCTGGCCGTGGTCACGCAACTCGGCTGGATTCTGCCCGAAAGCGGCGCCCGCGGTGTGATGTTCGAAGAAGGGGCCGAGATGGTCGGCAACCTGCTGCTGCTGCTATCCGTCGGGCTGTTCGGCCGCTACGTGATCCTCGACGCCGAGGGACTCCTTCCGCAGCACGACGAAGAAGACCTCGAAGCCGAGGACGAAGAAGAGGAAGAAGACATCGAGCCGGAGCGACCCGCGCGGCAACCGTGGTTCGGCTCAAAGACCACGCGCACCGATCGCCCCCACACCACACCCAAGCCCGCCGCAACGTCCTCCACCGTCGAGTGGAACACGCCGGTCAAACGCAAGCTGACCAAGGCCGAGAAGAAGGCCTTGCGAAAGCGTCTGGCGCAAGAACGCCTCAAACGCGAACGGCAAGGCAAGCGTTCGGCGTAGAATCTTTGGAGTGCGGCGACTTGTCGTCGCTTTCCTTTTCATTCCCGCCCCGAAGGGGCCAAAACATACCAGCCCAGGGCAACGCCCTGGGTACGTGGGCGAACACCGCATCAGGAGCCCCGAAGGGGCGAAACAATCGATTGTTACACTCTTGCAGGGCCTCGGTTGGCTCCCGTTTCCCCCTATTCAGGGTGATGTTCTGTATTGGAGTATTTTTTGGCCCATTCGGGGCGAAAACGCTTGTTTCTCCCTTACCCGGCTGTTAGCATGACCTTCATGCCAACGCCCAAGACCAAACGACTCGATCCGATCCTGCTGCTGGAAGACGAACCGGTTCGCGGCCACGAAGTCGACGAACTCGATCTGGTGCCGTTTGCCCGGGTTGTTGCCGGCGCCGCTCTGGGCACTGGCGGGCCGTTTGCCATGGGCGTGTACGCCGACTGGGGTGAAGGCAAAACCTCAGTGCTGAAGCAGGCTAAAACTCTCCTGGAAGACACACAGCCCGAGGTGGTTACCGTCTGGTTCAACGCCTGGCAGTACGAGAAGGAAGACCATCCGATCGTCCCGCTGGTGGCCACCATCGTGCATGCCATTGACGGGAAAAGCCAGCAGGCGAAGAAGCCTCGCAGTGGCTTGAAGAAGGCAGCCAAGGGCTTGGCAAACGTCGGCCGGGCTCTTCGGGCGGTGGCCTACGGGTTTTCCGGCAAGGCGAAGCTGGCCGTGCCCGGCTTTGCCGAAATCGAGGCCGGGTTCGTGGCCAAGGAGATGATCGACCGCTACGACAAACTGCAAAGCCACGACGATCCGCTGATCGAACGAACCCTCTACTACCACGCCTTCGAGACGCTCGAAAGGGCTACCGACGTCAAAGCCGAGGATCGGCCGAAGATCGTCGTTTTCATCGACGATCTGGACCGCTGCCTGCCGCCGCAAGCGCTGAAGCTGCTGGAGAGCATCAAACTCGTGCTGGCCCAGCGGGGGTTCATCTTCGCCCTGGCCGTCGACCGCCGGGTGATCGAAGGCTATCTGACCAAGCGTTACGAGCGATTCGGCCTGGACCGCTACGAGCAGAGCGGCAAATCGTATCTCGATAAGATCATCCAACTCCCCCTGCCGCTCCCGCCCCACCGCAGCCGATTCGAAAAGTACATTCGCGGGTTGTTGAAACGGGCGGTTCTCCAAGCTCCGTCGAATCAGGCGGTCCGCGAGGCAGTGACTGGTCTGGTTGAAGTTCTGGCCGTGGGCTCCGACCATAACCCGCGAAGTCTCGTACGGTTCATCAACAACCTGATCGTCGACCGCAATATCTGGATCGGTATTCGGGGCGAGGAAGTGGATGCCCCGCTGATGGGTCTCTGTGCCGTTTCCCGAATCTTGCGACAGCATCTGGACGATCGGCTGTACGCGTTTCTCATCGAGTCGCAGGCCGTTTGTGACGATTTGCAGCGTAGTAAAGACCAGCGGCGGGAGTCTTGGAAGGAGGCCCTCAAGGGAGGTGTCGAGGAGTATCGCTCACCGTCGGACGAGTTGATTCGGCGCCTGTCTCGGCGGCTGGATGAACTGCCTTTCTTGGGAGAACTGCTGGGCACCGAGGCTGGACGACGTTGGCTGGCCGACAAAGACCAGCGACGGGAGGTCAACGAGTTCATCGCTGCCCAGCGGGAGGAAACGCCCGAAGAAGAGGAATCCGAAACCGACGAACAGGTCATCGACCGAGCGATTCGCAAAGTGCTGAACAAGCCGCAGGGTGCGATTACCGAAAAGGAGCGCCAAACGATCGAGGAGTTGGACCTCGACGACACGCAGGTCAGCGACTTGGCACCGCTGGCCAACTTGAGCGGCCTGCAATGGCTG
>CAYUIQ010000225.1:0-5674 GCA_964444795.1 uncultured Planctomycetaceae bacterium | reverse complement strand
CACGCAGGTCAGCGACTTGGCACCGCTGGCCAACTTGAGCGGCCTGCAAAGGCTGTACCTCAACGGCACGCAGGTCAGCGACTTGGCACCGCTGGCCAACTTGAGCGGCCTGCAAAGGCTGCACCTCAGAGGCACGCAGGTCAGCGACTTGGCACCGCTGGCCAACTTGAACGGCCTGCAATGGCTGCACCTCAGAGGCACGCAGGTCAGCGACTTGGCACCGCTGGCCAACTTGAGCGGCCTGCAATGGCTGGACCTCGACGGCACGCAGGTCAGCGACTTGGCACCGCTGGCCAACTTGAGCGGCCTGAAATCGCTGGACCTCAGAGGCACGCAGGTCAGCGACGAAGAAGTCGAGCGGTTACGGGGCGTGCTACCGGACTGTCGGATCTTTCGCTGAGGCCGAAATGTCTCCCGGATTTCAGAACTCGGCAAGGGCGGGCAAGCCGCCCATGGCACCCGTCGTCCCTCGCTGACGCTTCCGCTTACCTGCCGGTTTGCTTCCCGTATGTACGGATTGGTAGGTTGCTGCCGGGGAGGAAGCGGAAGGGACGCGAAGCGTCCAGACGTGCGTTCCCACGCAGAAGCGTGGGAACGAGTCGTGCAACACCCATTGCAGTTTCCCCCCGCAACGCTCATCATGGGAAACTTCTCTGCCTGAGTTCGTTTGACACCCGTACTACGGAAATCCCATGACCACGCGTACGCGATTTGCTCCCAGCCCGACCGGATACCTTCATATTGGGGGGGTGCGGACGGCTTTGTTTTGTTGGCTGTTTGCTCGAAAGCACGGGGGGCAGTTCATTTTGCGGATCGACGATACCGATCGGCAGCGGAATGTGGACGAGGCGCTGGAACCGATCCTCGACGGATTCCGATGGCTGGGGATCGATTGGAACGAAGGGCCGGGCGTCGGCGGTCCGCATGGGCCGTACTATCAGTCGCAGCGAGCGGATCGTTACCAGGCGGCGGCCGAGGCGCTGTTGGCCGGCGGGTTTGCCTATCGGGATTACGCCACGACCGAGGAAGTCAAAGCCGAGCGGGAAGCGGCCCAGGCCCAGAAGCGTTCCTGGGTGTACAGCCGCCGGTGGATGGCCGAAACGCCCGAGGATCAAGAGCGACTGGAGGCCGAGGGACGCACGGCCGTGGTGCGGTTGAAGATGCCGCGCGAGGGCACGCTGGTGGTCGACGATCTGGTTCGCGGCCGGGTCGAGTTCGAGTGGGCCCGGGAGCAGGACCACGTGGTGCAGCGGGCCGACGGCTCGTGTCTGTATCATCTGGCCAGCACGGTCGACGATCACGATTTCGAGATCAGCCACGTCATTCGGGCCGAAGAGCATCTCTCGAACACGCCGCGGCAGATCTTCATCGCCCAATCGCTCGGTTATGAACTGCCCGAGTACGCCCATCTGCCGGCGGTGGCGGAGCCGGGCAGTAAGACGAAGCTGAGCAAGCGGAAGCTGGCCAAGTACGAGAAGAACCGCGACTTCGCCCAACTCATGCGGCACGGCCGGCACGTCGCCGAGCGGATCGGCCTGGCAACCGAACTCGATACGTTCAACCCGGTGATCGTCGATTTCTACCGCGAGGTCGGCTATCTGCCCGAGGCCCTGATCAACTACCTGGCCCTGTTGGGCTGGTCCCTAGACGACAAGACCGAAGACTTTAGTCGGGCTGAACTGATCGAGGCGTTTTCCCTCGAAAGGGTGAACAAGGCCCCGGCCAGTTTCGACCCGGCCCGACTCTCGGCCTTCCAAGCCCGGCACATGCAAGCGCTGCCGACCGAAGAGAAGGTCCAGCGGGTGCTTCCCTTCCTCGAAAAGGCCGGGCTGGTTGAGGAACCCGACGCGGACGAAACCCGGTCCAAAGTCGCCCGCATCGTCGCCGCGGCCGACGACCGCATCAAGACGGCCGGCGATATTCTCGATTACGATTACTTCTTCGGAGCCGACGACCAGTTGGCCTACGACGAGAAGGCGTTCACGAAGCGCATCCGCAAGCCGGCCGCCTGGGACCTGCTGGCGAAGTTCAAAGACCGGCTCACCGCAACCGAGCCGTTCGATGCCGAGTCGCTCGACGTGATGATGCACGCGTTTGTCGAGAGCGAAGAGATCAAGATCGGCCAGATCATTCACGCCGCCCGGGTCGCGGTGACCGGCAAGGCGGTCGGCTTCGGGCTGTTCGACACGCTGGCCATTCTGGGCAAAGAGACCTGCGTCGCGCGAATCGATCGGGCATTGGGAGAGGAAGGGTAGGCTCTACCTCCGGGCCAGCGGCTACGCCGCGGCCGTGCGCGGGGCCGGGTGCGGCTCGATCACGTTGGTCGGATGAGGCTGGCCGAAGGCATAGCCGAGGAACTCGTTGTCGCGGCGAAAGATCCGCTCGACGATGCGCCTCATGCCCTGGTCGTAGTGCTCGGTGTAAGGTGCCCGGTTCTTTCGGGTCTTTGTGCCGATGCGGACCGACGTGTCGATGGGCAGCCCCAGTCGCTCGGAGAGCAGGGCCAGATGCTCCTGACGGCACTCGAAGCGGCCGATGAAGTCGATCGTCTGGCGGTCGTTCTCGGTATAGCAATGATAGTGGCGGGGAAGACGGATGTGTCCCAGCCCGAAGAGCCGCCCCTGCCACACCCGCATGGCAAACCACTGCTTGAAAGTCAACGGCCCGCCGAACAGCTTCTCGTACACTTTCTTATACGATTTCTTCAGATCGGTGCCGGCATACGACCAGTAGCGTGAGAGGATCTTATCCCAGGGATTCCGTTCGAAGGTGAACTTGAAATACTCGTTCCAGACCCGCTGGCCCACCTGGCCGCGGATCTCCGAAGCCGTCGCATGGCGACGAAACCCGGCCTCGTTACGCCCGGGATGGCCCTCGACGGTGGTGATGATGTCGTCGGGGCCGCAATGCACGGCCAGCGCCGTGGTGAGACTCCGCCCCCCGGTACGGCCCAGATGGACGTAAATGAACTTACGCCGATGCGAAACGATCATGATCTCCCCCCTGTACGTGCCGGTCATCGACCGGTCTGCCAAAACAGACTTCGGCAGACGGGGGTGTGAGACTTTAACGGCTGTTCCAAATGTAACGATTGCGGCGAAGAGGGCCCGGCAACGCGCGGACCGGGCGCGGAGGTCCGCCGATGAGTCAATCGGCTACCGGTCGCGATCCCGATCGCGCTGAGGACGATGAGGGTCACGGCCAGTTTCAGCGTGCCGGCCATGACCAGCGCCGGGACCACGGCTGCCACATCTTGGTGCTCGTTGCGGCGAATCAGATCCAGGTCAACCGACGTGCCGAGTTGCTCAATGACGCTCCAAATGACATCGTGTTCGACCCGCAACGTCTCGCGCTGCCGCTGCAGTTCCGCCAATTCCTCGGCCGGCATCGGGTTGAAACCCGTTTCGGGCGACACCAGGAGAAGCTTGGCGGCGAGCAGATCCCAACCTCTGGCCTCTACGTAAAGCACGGGCCAGTCATTGGCGTCGATCTGGCGAGCCACCCGCCGGGCTTGGCCTTCGAGAGCCGCGGCTGCCGCCCAATCCCCTTCCCATTCTCTTGCTGTTACCCAGTCCGACAGGCCACACTGCAGGTCGCGCAATAGGTTCGTCGCTCGGTCATTCACGCACAGCTCCATGGCCACGTCGGTCTGCTCGACAAGCGGGAGTCTCGTGTGGCGTAAGAACTCGGCCGCGCTGGGTAACGCCGCGGCACCGACGGCGAAGTGCCTCTTCTTCAGACCCCGCTCGAATCGAGCGTTGCCCTCGGCAAACCGCTCGGGGTCGTTCGCACGCAAATCCGCGCCGTCCATGCGAAACTCGGATCGTGCGTTTCCCTCCCAAAGCTTCATTGCCGCCAGGTAGTCGTACAGAGCGTTGTCCGGATCGTGTCGCGCACACTCATCCAACTGCGCAAGCCAGTCGGCGCAGCGTTTGTCTTGGGCGTTGTCAAAATTCCAGAAGCCAAACAACAGCAAGGCCCGCATCCGCCAGAGGCCGACGTTGTCTGGCTCCAGTTCGGTCGCCGCGGCAGCCAAATCGACACAACGGGCCGAGCATTTGACATCGAACGGTTCCGACATTTGTCCGTCAAGGCGATTCTCGCCTGGTGGGAAAGGAACCCCTTCGGCCAGTCTAGCCGGCGAAAGATAGTCGTACGGGTCCGACCGGATCGGCCCGTCCAGCATCCACGCCGCGCCCATCAGCAACTCGGCACTGGGCTCCTGTTCCGAAAGAACGCGATCGATTTCCGCCAGCCAGAAATCGGCCTGTTCGGCCGGCGGCAGATCACATAGGGGTACCCGCGGCCAGCCGATTTGGCCGAGCGTCGCGCCGCGCCAACTTAAAGCCAGCGTTTCGGGGCCGGTTTCCAACCGGCTCGCGACCCACGCCAGCCGGGCGCCCAGAGCGAGCGTCAAGAGAAGAAACACGGCCAGTGCGAGGGTGCCGGTGTTCGGTTTCATCCCGTCAATTCCCTCGGCCGTGGGAAAGAGGGTGACAGCCCCTTCTTTCCCGGAATCATGCCACCCATTTAGACCACACCAACCAGTGTAGTCGGGCTCGGGCCCCGTGGAAAGAAGGCCAGCCGATACCCGGCTTCCGTGCATTTCGATTGACACGCGACGCGGGTTGACGACAATGAACCGTTGGGGCAACGGTTACGGGCAACCTCCCGCGGGTGTGGGTGGTGTCGATCGGACAGGAGAAGAGTCATGAGCGAACCGGGCTTGCCGATGGCAAATGGATCGCGGCGGCGGGGCTTCACGCTGGTCGAACTGCTGGTGGTGATTGCCATCATCGGCATCTTAATCGGGCTTCTGCTGCCGGCCGTTCAGGCGGTTCGGGCGGCGGCCCGGCGGATGCAGTGTAGCAACAACCTGAAGCAGATCGGCCTGGGGTTGCACAACTACCACGGGGCCACCAACGTGCTGCCCTACGGGGCCAACTTCCCCTATTCCTCGGGCGGCACCTGGGCGGCGTTTATCTTGCCCTACGTCGAACAACAGGCCGTGTACGACAAGTTCGATTTCGGCCGGCGGATGTCCGACCCGGTGAATCTCCCGGCCGCCCAAGCGGTCATCTCGACCTACATCTGCCCGGCCGACGGCGACTCGGGCGATGCGTTGCTGGGCGGGCGCGTGCAGACGAGTTCGCACAACCCGGCCGGGTCGATGGGTCTCTGGTATCCGGTCTCGATGGGCCCGACGCGCGACGGCACCTCGCCGTCGGTCTCCTGCACCTATTGCCCCGACGGCGTGGGAAGCTACTGCTGCGCCGACACGGCCGACTACGGCTGCTGCGGCAATAACGGCCGCGAGGGGGTGGGACTGTTCGATCGGGCCGCCCACTGTGTCAGCATCGAGGAGATTCGCGACGGAACGACCAACACGATCATGGTCGGCGAGACGATCCCCAAGCACTGCACGTTCAACGGGGCCTACAACCACAACTTCCCCTTGGCCGGCACGACCATCCCGCTGAACACCATGGAAACCTCGCCCGACGGCGTGAATTCCTACTGGTGGACCGCCTGCGGGTTCAAGAGCCGACACGCCGGCGGGGCCAACTTCTGTATGGCCGACGGCAGTGTGCGTTTCTTCAGCGAGTCGATCGACTACCGCCTCTACAACGAACTCGGCTCCCGCGCCGGCGGCGAGACGGCCTCGGTTCCGCAG
>CAYUIQ010000224.1:0-14201 GCA_964444795.1 uncultured Planctomycetaceae bacterium | reverse complement strand
GGCAGTGCCACCACTTCGCCGCCGTCACGGGTTCCCAACTCGTTGTAGATACGGTAGTCGATCGACTCGGAGAAGAACCGCACGCTGGCGTCTCCGAGCATGAAATTGGCGCCGCCGGAATGCAGGCTCTTAAACCCACAGACGCGCCAGTGCTGGCTGGTGTTGTGGGTCGTGCCGCCTTCGCCTTCCATGGTGTTCAGCGGAATCGTAGTCCCGGCCATGGGAAAGTTGCCGCCGAAGGCCACGTTATGAATGCAATGCCCGGGCAGTGTCTCGCCGGCCATGATCGTGTTGGTTGTGCCGTCGATCACGTCCTCAAAGCGGATCTTTCGCGGATGCCGCGCGAACATCCCCACCCCGCCGTAAGGCGCCTTGGTGCCGTAGTTCTCGCCCTGGCAACAATAGCTCCCATCCCCCGCGGCACACCACGGGTCGCACGTGTCGGGCTTGGTCGGTCCCATGCTCACCGGGTACCACAGGGCCATGCTCGGGCTGGGATTGAAGCTACAGCGGTAGTCCATGATCGGATCTTCGCCCTGGGGATCGGCGGGGCAAATATACGCGTTGACTACCGTCCTGACAGCCTGTTGGTTGTCCGCGTGCTTCATGTCCAAGTTGAAGTCGAAAATGTCGTACAGCGCCTTCTGCTCCATTTGCGGCAGGATGAACGCCGCCCAGGTTCCGGTTCGGGCCACGTTGTAGCCGCTGCCAAAGGGGAGACAGTTCTGGGCCGTGTGGTAGTTGTGCAGCGCGGTGCCGATTTGCTTGAGATTGTTGCTACACTGCATCCGCCGGGCGGCCGCTCGAACCGCCTGAACGGCTGGCAGCAGCAATCCGATGAGAATACCGATGATCGCGATCACGACCAGCAACTCGACCAGCGTGAATGCGGATCTCGGGTGATTTCGTTTTGGCACGTTGCTCAACCTTTCTAGCGTCTGTTTTCCCGTCGCGTCTCCAACGTGAATTTCAGCCGTCCCGCCTCTTGCTTCAAGTCCTTGGCATTCCCTCGGGCACCGCTGGGGAGCAAGTCGATCACTCCCTGGGCCAAGTGGATGGCCGTTTCGTCGTCCCCCGCGCCGGCTTTCATGCGGCAGAGGAACATCAGACGCTCGGCCAGGCCGAACCGGCTGTCGAGCGATCTCCCGATGCCGTCGCTCATCCCCTGGATCGCCTTGTCCAGCAGTTCGGATCGATCGATCCGATACTCGGCATCCAGCGTATCGAGCGAGTCCAGCACCAGCGACGGATCGGCGGCGTCAATTGCCATGATACCCGCTTGGGCCAGCAAAGCATAGCGCATGGTCGGGTCGTTCTTGGCCAAATCGGCCAGCCCCAGGAACTGTCGGGCCATCTTCTGCTTCTGAAACCCTAGCCGCGCCTGCCGAATCGCCATGCCATAAGTCGCGGCGATGTGCGCCTCGGCGGCGGCCAGCGCAGCCGGGGGCGGAGCCATCAGCTTCTCCGGTTCCGCGGGGATGACGAAGGGACCTTCCATGCCTCCGTTTGCCGGCTCCGCCGGTCCGGCAAATGGCCCCACCAGGGCTGGGCTTTGCGGTATGGCGGGCGGACCCAGGGGCTGGCCTCCGCCGGGCGCCGGCAGCACCCCCCCGGGATTGACCGGTGGGGCCACTTCCCCCGGACGCTCCTCACCGGGTACTTGCGGCACATCGCTCGGCGGCAGCAGCGACTCCCCCGGCAACATGACCAACTCCAACGGCAATTCCCCTTGCAGGGCCGCCGCTTGCAGGGCCACTGTCGCGGTCGCGGCCTCTTCCGTCTCCTCCAAAAGCCGGGAGGCCCGCTGCCGGTCGCCTTGCGGATCAAAGATCAGAAACGCCGCGTGGGCCAACTTCGTTTCCGGCCGTTGCCGATCGAACTTCGTCTCCACGATGGCAAGGACCAGCTCGGTGGGAAACTGCGTCACGGTCGGCCAACGCTGGGTCTGCCCGGTCGCCATTTGGGTAACGGTCAAGCCCTCGGGCGTGTTTTCGACCACCGTGAAGATCGACGGCCCATGCGAGAGCCGTTCACCCGTCTTTAGCGTCGAGACGTTCATGTGAAGCATCGACCAGAAATACCGCACGTTGCCGAGCGCCTGTCGCAAACGCTGGATCTCGGATTGCTGGCCCGGCTCGGCCCGAACTTCGGCCCACGTCAGGAATTCGTCGGCGGTGGCGATCTTTCGCATCGAGAGCGCCGCTCGGGCTCGCTGCAATGCGCCCTCCACGTGCAAACGGGCGACCGGCTCGCTCGGTTCTCCCTCGGGCAACGACACGGGCGGTGCAGGATCGGTCGGTGGCACCACTGGTGGCGGTGTGGCCGTGTCGTCGGGCCGTGGATCGACGCCCGGTGTCGATTGCTTCGGCTCGGTGGGCCGTGTTCCCGATCGTTCCGGCGAAGGCACGGCCAGCGGATGCGACGGTGCTGCCGGCTTGGCCTCTGCGTCGTCCGGCGTATCGGGTTCGATTTCCAGATCGGCGCCCGCCAACTCAACCGCCTTCGGCTCGGGTCGGTGGGTGGCCACGACGACCATGATCCCCGTCCCCACGAGGATCACCGCCGTGAGCACGCCGAGGACCAGCAACTGATAATTGCGCTGCGGGGGATCGTCCTCGACGACCGTCGACGGCGCCCTCTCCAACTCCACGATCTGGGCGGCCGGCATGGCGGGGGTCAGCGGCGGGGGTGTCTTCGACTCACTCGGCGACGAAGTAGAACCGCCCCCCGCGCCAAGCCGGGCGTCGTAGGCCGCTTTCTTCTTCGGATTGAGCAGGCATCCCTTGGCGACGATAATCTCGTGCCTTACTCGCTGCAACTCGCCCGCGTGCTGGCCGGCCCGCACTTTGCGCAGCGTGGCCATGCGACGATCGACCGCGGCGAACAATGCTCGGGGATCGCTCTCCAACCGCTCTACGCCCAGGAGCCGGTAATGGTCGACCGGCCGCTTCGGATCGGCAATCCCCAGCCATTGCGAGTATGGGTCAAACGATGGTGCCATTGCGATCGACGACTCCCTACCACACAGTCAAGGGAACCTCCACTAGAGCAGGGAACAGTCCCATTGTATTATGCTCGCCAATTCGACCGCTCACAAGCGTAGGAAACCCGATCGACTCGATTGCGGTGAAACGACAGGGGGTTTAGGCAATTCAGGCAATTTATTGTGGCGATTGATTGTTTAGCCCGGCTCCCGGTGTCCAAAACTAGCCCGCCCGGTATGATAAATTCGCTGCAAAGCACAGTTCGGATCATCCATCCCAAGCAAGGATCAACCATGAGCGACTTCCGTGTCGAACGCGATTCGATGGGCGAGGTGCGATTGCCCGCCGGGGCATATTACGGGGCGCAAACGCAGCGCGCGGTGGAGAACTTTCCGATTTCCGGATGGCCCCTGCCGGCCGAACTGATCCATGCCATGGGCCTGGTGAAGTGGGCAGCCGCGGCGGCCAATCGCGATCTGGGCCGATTGACCCCCTCGGCAAAGAACCCGCTGTCGGCCGATCAGGTCC
This sequence comes from uncultured Planctomycetaceae bacterium, assembly GCA_964444795.1. Classification (GTDB taxonomy): domain Bacteria; phylum Planctomycetota; class Planctomycetia; order Pirellulales; family Thermoguttaceae; genus JABMRP01. The sequence continues at coordinate 10,689 of CAYUIQ010000224.1, read as the reverse complement.
AGTCGCTGCTGGACGCCTGCAACGAAGTGGCCCAGGGGAAGTTCGACGACCAATTCCCCATCGACGTGTTTCAGACCGGGTCGGGTACCTCCAGCAACATGAACGCCAACGAGGTGATTGCCAATCGGGCGATCGAGCTAGCCGGGGGCGACCGGTTTGCCGCCGACAAGCCGATTCACCCCAACGACCACGTCAACATGGGCCAGAGTACCAACGACACGTTTCCCACGGCGATCCACGTGGCGGTGGCCGTGGCGATCGAGCAGGATCTGATCCCCGCCCTGGCGCGTTGCGGCGACGTGCTCGCGGAGAAAGCTTCGACCTGGGCCGACGTCTTGAAGATCGGTCGCACGCATCTGGCCGACGCCACGCCGCTTTCGCTGGGCCAGGAGATCGGCGGGTTGGCGCGCCAACTGGCGCTATCGGCCGACCGGGCCCGTCGCGGACAGCAGGCCGTGCGGGAGTTGCCCGTCGGAGGCACGGCCGTGGGTAGCGGCATCAACACGCATCCCGAGTTCGGCGCCCGCGTGGCCGCGTTGCTGGCTACAGCGACGGGTATCCCGCTGGTCGAGGCGGCGGACCATTTCGAGGCCAACGCCCAGCGCGACGCGCTGGTCGAGTGTCACGGTCAGTTGCGCTGCGTGGCGTCGACCCTGCTGAACGTATCGAACAACATCCGCTGGCTCGGCTCGGGCCCGCGGTGCGGATTCCACGAGTTGAAGCTTCCCGACCTGCAGCCGGGCAGCTCGATCATGCCCGGCAAGGTCAACCCGGTGATGTGTGAAAGCACCATGCAGGTAGCCGCCCGGGTGATGGGCAACGACCAAACGCTGGCCGTTTGCGGAGCCGCCGGCGGCCAGTTTCAACTGAACATCATGATGCCCGTGATGGGCCACACGACGCTGGAGAGTATCCGTCTGCTGGCCGCCGCGGCGCGGACACTTACCGGCTCGTGTCTGGAGGGAATGGAAGCCAATCGGGCGGCGTGCGAAGCGGCGGTGGAGAAGAGCCTCTCGATGGTCACCGGCCTGAACCCCTACATCGGCTACGAGCGGGCCGCCGCCTTGGCCAAGGAAGCTTTCAAGACGGGCCAAACGATCCGGGAGCTTTGCACCGAAAAAGGTGTCCTGCCCGAGGACCAGCTCAACGAAGCCCTCGATCCCTGGCGAATGACCCGGCCGAGTTGACCGTGCGACGGAAATGATGCGACGCTGTCGGCCTTTTGATACAATGACTCAGGACTTGTACGATGGGCTTCCCAGCCCGTCGAGAGCCAATGTACGATGGGCTTCCCAGCCCGTCGATAGCCAATGTACGATGGGCCTCCGAGCCCGTCGATTGGGATTCCGACGGGCTGGGAAGCCCGTCGTACGGAAGTAAACGATTTCGGAAAACACTTACATGACACGGAGGTTGCTGGCATGTCTTCTCCTTCGTTTTCCTTCCGCGTGATCGGTCTTGCCGCCGCTGGGGCCGTCGTCGTGGGCATCGCCTGCTCGGTGGCGACGGCCCAACCGCCGACCGCCCCGGCTGGAGCCGCTGGAGCCGACCTGCCGGAGGTGCCCCAGGGAACAGTCGAGGAGGTGTTCGAGTACCTCCTGCGGATCGTCGCCGTGCAACCGGCGCCGGGCGACGAGGAGGTGGTGCGCACGTTTCGGCTGCGGCAGATGCAGCGGATCGTAACGGCATCGGAGCGGATCCTCGCCGGCGAGCCGAACCCGGAGCAGGCCGCGGCCGCGGCGATGTGGAAGGTCCGCGCCTTGACCACGCTCGGGCAGCTTGGCGACGGTGCGGCAGCGGAAGCGCTGGCCCGATTTCCCGGCGAATTGGAGAAGGCCGGACGGGGTGAACTCGCCCGGCAGGTGCGCAGCATCCAGTTGCAGATCCGCCTGCGCGGTCTTCGGCCCACCGAGACGGCGGAAATGAAGACTCTGTTGACCGACATTGAAGCGTATCTCGCGGCGGGGGATATTGCGTCACGCGACGTCAGCCTGGCACGGCAAGCCGCCTGGGCGATGGAATCCAGCGGCAACAAGGAAATGGCCGTTGCCGCCTGCCGCTCGTTGGGCAAGATTCTCGCCGACAGCGACGATCTGAATATCGCGCGCGTTGGCGAAAAACTTCTCGGTGGTGCGCGCCGCCTCACCCTGGTTGGCAGCCCCATGACGATCGCAGGGACCGCCGTCGACGGGACCCCGTTGGACTGGTCCGCGTACAAAGGCAAGGTCGTGCTGGTCATGTTCTGGGCCTCCTGGTGCGGGCCGTGCCGGGCCGAAATCCCCAACGTGAAGAAGCACTACGAGGCATACCACGGGCGCGGGTTCGACGTGGTGGGGATCAGTTGCGACGAACAGCGCGACGCCGTCGAGGGATTCATCAAACAGGTCGAAATTCCCTGGAAGATCCTCTACAGCGGCGATCCGGACGCCAACGGCATGAACCATCCGATGGCCGTCCATTTCGGCGTCACGGCCATCCCCCAAATGATCCTCGTCGGCACCGACGGACGCGGCGTTGCCATCGACGTACGCGGCCCGCGACTCGGCCGGGAGTTGGAGAAACTGCTGGGACCGTTGGAGATGGAAGGTGAGGGGAAGCCGGAGTAAAAACTCGCGGAGGAACCAACGATGAACGCCCGACTGTCGTGTCTGTTGCTCATTGCGGCGGCCTTGCCCTTTTCCTCATCGCTTGCCGCCGAACCACGCCATCCCAACGTCGTGTTTATTCTCACCGACAACCACGGGCCGTGGACGCTGGGCTGCTACGGCAACCGGGAGATCCGCACGCCACGGATCGACCGGCTGGCCGGCCAGGGCATTCGCTTTACCCGTTGCTTCAGTTCCAACGCCGTCTGTTCGCCCACCCGGGCGACGTATCTGACCGGCCTGATCCCCTCGCAGCACGGTGTCCATTGTTACCTGGCGGCGGGTCGCGCGCAGATCGGACCGGCGGCCTACAGTACGATCGGTGAGTTCGACACGCTGGGCGAGATTCTGGCCAAAGCCGGATACGTTTGCGGGCTCTCGGGCAAGTGGCACCTGGGCGACAACCTCCACCGGCAGGAAGGGTTCACCTACTGGATCACCAAACCGCACGGCCACACGACGACCTTTTACGACGCTCCGGTCATCGAAAACGGCGCGATTCGCAAGGAACCGGCCTACCAGACCGATTTCTGGACCGACCATGCCGTCCGCTTCATCCGCCGGCACAAGGACCGGCCGTTCTTTCTTTTCCTGGCCTACAACGGCCCGTACGGTCTGGGCGGCAGTTTGCTCCGGCCGGCGCGCAATCGCCACGCGGAATTCTACGCCGACAAGCCGCTGGAGTCGTTTCCCCGCAATCCGCCCCATCCGTGGCTGCACAACAACCGGCAGTACATCAACAACCCCCAGGCGATGCGCCGCTATGCGGCCGAAGTGAGCGGTATCGACGACGGCGTGGGACGCGTTCTGGACACGCTCGCCGAGCTGCGCCTGGAAGAGAACACGGTTGTCGTGTTCACCGCCGATCAGGGATTGGCCGGCGGACACAACCGGATGTGGGGGATGGGCGACCATTCGCGGCCGCTGCATACGTTCGACAGCACGATCCACATCCCGCTTATCTGGCGCCATGCGGCGGCGATTGCCCCCGGCAAGACGTCGGACATCATGGTCTCGAACTACGATTTCTTCCCGACGCTGTTGGGCTATCTCGGTCTGGCCGACCGGATCCCCGATCGACCCGAGTCGCCCGGCCGCGACTATTCAGCCGTGCTGCGAGGTGAGACGATCGATTGGTCCAACGTCGTCTTCTACGAGTTCGAGAACAGCCGGATGATCCGCACCGACCGCTGGAAATACACGATTCGCCACAACCCGCGGGGGCCCGACGAATTGTACGATCTGGAAAACGACCCCGGCGAGGAAACCAACCTGATCGGGCGCGGGGAGCACGCTGCCGTCACGGCGCAACTCGCCGAGCGGCTCGATGCCTTCTTCACCCGGTATGCCGACCCGCGCTACGATCTCTATCGGGGGGGGCGATCGAAATCGCACCTGATTACTCGCCGCGTACAGTAGCCGTCTCGCTCCGCGAGATGTAGCTCGGCCAACTCTGGATCCTCAACTGCTACACCTCGCTCCAGCGAGATGGCTACTATAAGGTCGTCTCAAAACGACTCGAAATTGACCAGCGAGTCGCCCGCTTCCAGCGCGTCGCGGATCAACTCGAATACATGGCCGGCCGTATCCTCCGGGGAATCGCCCGTGGCCTTGTCGCGGGTGACAAAATGTTCCAGGTCGGCCGACTGCTCGGACCATTCCTCCGGGCCCATTTCGCAGGAGCCGAAGCACGCCTCGGCCGCCGCTTCGAGGTCCTGAAGCTGCTCGATGACCCGGGGAACCACCTCTCGCAACTCGCCGAGGATCGCATCCCACTGCCGCGCCGCCGTTGTCTGGACTGCATCCATTTCAAGGTCTCCATTACCGTGTTTTGGAACGTCCATGCCCGAAATGCTAGCAATGCCCCCAGCCCCCTGTCAAGGGAGGTTTTTCTCGGCCCCGATCAGATGGATCTTGGTGCGATGATACCCAAAACTCCGAAAACCCCCGGTTTTCGGAGGTGAATAGGACAATGCGTGTCCTTTTCTTTTCTCCGCAGAAGAATCGGAGATTCTCAGTCCGCGTGCTTGACAAGCACGATCACCCCAAGAACAATGGCGCTGGCATTGCGATTGGTCACATTTTCCGTTTGTTTTCGTCTTGGTCAGTCGCCGACCAGCTTCGTCAAGGAAAGCATGTTCCCATAATCTAGAGAGAGTTGCCATGAGCAGTACCTTGCGCGACAAAGTTGCAGTTCGGTGGCCAGTGCGGTTGAGCCTTCTGTTGGCTTTCACACTTCTGGCCGGGTGTGGCCCGAATCAGGCCAAACTGGATGAGTTGGATCGCCGCGCGGGGAAAGTGTCGGCAGAGGTTGAGGCAATGGCGATTGAAGACAGGGAAGAGCCTGTCAAGATGAGGCAGACGTTCAGACTGGCTAATCTGGAGATCACGCCCCTGTCCGTGCGCGAAGCGACGGAAGACGAAAAGAAAGATGTGCCGGGCTTTCGTATTTCCAACGATGCCAGTGTGCTGGTGATCGACTGCAAAATGGTCAATTCGTCCCAGAAGGCGGTCTTTCCTCCTGAGACAAACGGCAACGCACGCGACGATAAGGGCAACGATTGTGATGTTGAGGTGGAAGGAGGCGATGAGAAGCTCGAACCAGGCAACGAAACCCAGGTCCGCTTGTTTCTCGAAGAGGCGGATTCACAGGCCAGCGAGTACACGATCGAGATCTCGACGAGAACGTCCAAGCTAGAGAGCGACATGTTGAACCGCTCGACATGGAAACTCACGCTCCAGAAACCGACGGCACAGGGCGGCGATTCAAACAGTCAACCGTAGCTCCAGCCGGCCACACCGGCGCTTGCCTCAATTACCGGCCGAAAGAACCGGCGTCGTTGACCTCTTGCCGAGTACCCACTTCCAACCGAATGCAGTCGTACATGATTCCGCTGAACTGACCGCTTCGCGTCTGCTGGAAGGTCAGCACGTTCTCGCCCTGGCGGATGAGCCCGGCGTCGAAGGTGGCGATCTTCTCGCGGTAGTACCCGCGGATGCCGTCGCGGCAGTTGGCCCCGCAGGTGATCAGCCGGGGCCAGAAAGCGACCTGCGTGCCGTTTAGCGAAACCTTCAGCCCGGCCGTCCTTGCCGAGGCAAGGGCTACGGTCAGAACGGCCTGCCCGGTCGGCGGCTCGTCCACGTTGAACCGCACGGTCCGCGGCACGGGCCGCCATTGCCCGTCCGGGCCCTCCACGGTGCAGTGTTGGTAGTACCAGTCGCGATCCTCCCGACTCTCACCGATGCGGAAGTCCACGCCATCGGGGAAACGGTTCGGGAACTCCCGCCACGTGCCCCACTGCCGGTATCGATTCGCGCCGTTGTACTCCGCCGCCGTTCGGTCCGCCGTGCCGATCTGCCACAAGGTCCTGCCGGGTCGCTTGGCCGGCCAGAGCAGCGTTCCGGTGTCGGTCGTCCGTCCGGCTTTCACGGTGATGCCGTCGTGGCGGAATTCGCCGAGCATCCCCGGGACAAACGCATACAGCGTGTACTCGCCGGCCCGCGCCTTGGGGATGCGAAACACGCCGTGCTGGTCGGTCTTCGCCCAGAACTGGTATCCCTTGCCCTGTCGCTGCCAGTTGGGGGTTCGTCCTTGCTCCGGCGCGGCCAACACGATTTGCGCCCCGGCTGCCGGGCTGCCGTCGCGGACCGTTAGCCGGCCGGTGACGGTGCCCCGAGCGTTCGGATAGAGTCCATGTTCCAGCCACGCGTATGGCCAAGCATCGGCTTCGGTCGCCGCCTTTCGCTTGGCGTCGGCCCAAAGCGCCTCGCGGCTCGTGCCGCCGTTGACATAGAGCAGCCACGGCCCATAGAGCTTCCGCCAGACGCCGTCGCCCGGGTCAAAGTCGAGCACGCCCGATCCGTAGTGCGCCGCCTGAGCCATTCGCAGCAGAACCGGCGTAGTCCGCGTTTGGTGCAGCGTCAGTTCCTGGTTCGTCGGTCCTCCGTTGATGTCCTCGCGGCTTGGCTGAACAACCCAGACGCCGATGACGTCGCCGGTCAGGCCGTGAACGAGGTGGTCGCCTTGCATGGCCGACAACGTGTACTTATCGTCGATACGCCCGTCGGCAAGCCGCGTTGCCTCGCGCGGGCTGAGCGTCGTGCCGCCGCGGATGTCCTCCGGCCGGGGCAACTCCACCTGCCGCTGGTCATCCACGTGGCCGTACCGAAAGATCTCCGGGTCCAGCCGCACGCACCAGTTCATCTGTTCCATCTGCGCCGCTTCGGCCCCCTCGTGGGCGATCCCGTACGATGGCCCTCCGAGGCCGTCGAGCCCGTACGATGGGCTTCCCGGCCCGTCGCTTCCGTACGATGGCCCTCCGAGGCCGTCGCTAATCCCCGGTCGACGGGCTCGGAGGCCCATCGTACGCAATCGAGCGTGCTCGGCGTCGTACTCAAAGACAACATAGGTATGCAAACCGCTCTCACCTCGCCGCAGCACGTAATGCAGCTCCATCACAAACGGATAGTCGGGCTCGTCCCGTGTAAACGCCACGTCGGCGCACTCGTCCGTATCGACCACGATCCGCGCCGTGGCGTTTCGTGGCGACGAGTAGGCCCCATTGGCGACCATCTGAAAATAGCCCGTCCCACCGCCGCCCATCAGTTCCCGCCCACCCTTGCGCAACGAGACCATCCGCGCTTGGCCCTTGTCGAACACGGCCGACACGATACCGTTGGAGAGGATGAACTCCGCGGGCCGTTGGCTGAGTTCGACGGGCCGCGCCGGCGGCTCCCCCGACGACACGAGTCCGTGCCCCAGCGTTGCCGCCGCGATCGTGATGAGGAGTAGTCTGGATTGCAGCCGACGCAATGTACACCGCCTCTTTTCTTAGTTCACCGGGGGGACTTTGTCCCACAGGAATATGGCCAATCCGACCAAATAGACGGTCAAGCCATACTTATCGCCGGTGGCTCGGAGTAGGTAAATCCGAGGCAGGCCGAAGAAGGCCAGGAAGAGGAGATAGAGGACTCCAAAAAGGATCAGGAACCAAACCCCCGTGGCGTAGATTGGATCTTCAGGGGTCGGTAGAGAGGAAAAATGGTACCAGACGGATGCACCGATAAGCGTCAGGTAGTTGACGCTGATCAAGCCGACCGATTTGGCGATCAGGGCACGCACCGTGTCCGGCTTGGTTCTGGTCGTGGGCACAACGAAAGCGCCGATGACCGGCAGGAGGAAGATGAAGAAAATGATGACCGCAATGCCATCGTTTCCCTGTTCGCCACCGCCAATATTCGTGGCGTAGACGTAAAGCAGCGAGTAGGTGACCATCATAAAAATGACCAGGCAGACGGCCAAGAAAGATGGGTCCTCACGGTCCTCATCGATCGCATATTCCGGCAGGCTACGAATGGCAACAATGCCGACGACAATCAGGAAGAAGCCGGGGATCAGAAAGAAGTGGTTGACCGACGACTGAGCAAAGATCTGAGCGCCGAGCCACGGAACCAAGAAGAACATCCCCGCCAGCGAAGCCAAATCAATGACCGGCGGTACCAGTCGATGAGACCACTGCAAGAAGATCGATTGTTTCTTCATGGTTCGATTTGAACAACGTAGCGAGGTGGGGTCAATCCAAGAGTCCTGAACAGAAAAAGGTGTCAGAGAAAAGGGCGTCAGGATCCATATTCCCTCACTCCACCCTCATCAACCGCGTCTTCGTACGCAGATAAATCGCCTTTCCAACAACCGCCGGCGAGGCCATGAAGCCGTCGTCGAGTTGGTTGACGGCCAACTCCTTGTACTCGCGACCGGGCTCGATGACGGTTGTCTTTCCTTCGTGGCTGAAGAAGTAGATGCGGCCGGCGGCGTGGATCGGCGAGGCGGAATAGGCGCCGCCGATGCGATGCATCCAGATCGTCTCGCCGGTGGCGGCGTCGAGACAGGAGGCGATGCCCGTGTCGGAGGCCATGTAGATTAGGCCGTCGACGATCACCGGGGTGGGCTTGGCGGGGATGTTTTTCGTGACCTTCCAGACGACGTGCGTGTCGGTCACGTCGCCGCGGCCGCCGCAGCGCACGGCCCAGAGTTGAGGGCGGCCGAAACCCGTGTTCAGCAACACCAGCCCGTCGACGAACAAGGGACGCGAGACGTTGGAGTATCCGCCCGGGTAGCGAACCGTCCACAGTTCCTTACCCGTCTCGGCATCGTAAGCCCAGGCCGCTTGGGCGCCGGGGCTGAACATGCACAGCCGTCCGCCCCGGGGTACGATCGCGGGCGTCGAGTAGGCTTTGCGCAGATCGCCGTCGAGTGTACCGAAGTCGGTCGAGCGATCGGTCTTCCAAACGGTCTTTCCGGTCTTCTTGTCCAGGGCCACGATGTACTGCACGTCGATGCCGTCGAAGTGCAGGATCAGCCGGTCGCCGCACAGCACGGGCGAGGACCCGGGCCCGCGGTAATGATCGCACTGGAGATCACACCGCTCCCAAATGGTTCGGCCCGTGGCCGTATCGAGGCACTTCGTGCCGTACGAGCCGAAATGGACGTACACGCGGCCCGCTTCGATCACCGGTGTGGGCGAGGCGTAGCTGTTGAGCGTGTGGATTTCCTCCGGCTCGTGACCTTCGAGCATGAGCATATCGTAGACGATCTTGCCCGACTCGCGGTCGACGCAGACGGCCGCCATGCGTCGCCCGTCCTCGGTGGCCGTGGTCATCCAAATCTGATCGCCCCAAACCACCGGCGACGACCATCCCCGGCCATGGATCGGCGTCTGCCAGATGATATTCTCCGTCTCGCTCCAGCGGATGGGCAGATCGGCGGCCGCACTTTGTCCGTCACCGGTGGGCCCGCGGAACTGGGGCCACTGCTCGTCGGCCCCACCAATCGAGGGGTAAAGGAAGACAGCCAACACGATGGGACAGGTGCAAAGCAGGCGACTCGGCATGACGGGCTCCAGGTTGACGCGGGGGAGAACAGCGGGAGAAGTGCTATTATAGCCGACTGCGGGGCGGTTTGCCCGCCCTTGCCGGATCGCGGGAAAGGAGAAAGGAAGCCCCGTACGCTTGCCGACCGCACCCCTCTATGGTATTGCTATTGGGCCCGTTCGCGGAATCCGTTACCATCCGGCCCTCGGCGAGTTTCTATGGCCGCCGAGCGACGTGATTCCGAGCTCTCAGCGACAGGGTTTGCATGAACGGATCGTGGCGGGTGTTTTGCGCGATGGTGCTGGCGATGGCGGGGGTGATCTCCGCCGGATGTGCCACCGCATGGCGAACTCCGTTGAAGCTGCCAGATCGGCATACGCTGGTTCGCGAACAGTTGGTTTTTCACAGCGATTTTCAGATCCCCGTGCGGCATCGGCTGATCGAAGAGTTGATAGCCCGGCGCGGCGACGTCTCGCGGCGACTCGGTCTGGTCCTCTCCGACGAACCGATCAACGTCTATCTGTTCGAGGACAACGAGCAATTCGAGGGGTACATCTGGAAGCACCATCCGGAGTATCCCGAGCGGCGGGCGTTTTTCGTCAAGACCGATACCCGGCTGGTCGTCTACGTGCAGTGGGGAGATCGCGTTGCCGAAGACCTCCGCCACGAGGTCACCCACGGGTATCTTCACTCGGTGGTGCCCAACTTGCCGCTCTGGCTGGACGAGGGCTTGGCCGAGTACTTCGAGGTCGCCCGAGGGCGCCGGGGTCTGAACAGGGCCCATCTCGATCTGCTGGGAGAGCGACTCCAGCGCGGCGATTGGCAGCCCGATCTGGGGCGACTTGCACGCCTCGATCCGCGTCAAGAGATGACCTTGGACCAGTACGCCGAAGCGTGGGCGTGGGTCCATTTTCTCCTGGAATCACGGCCCGAACACGGCGAGATACTACGAACCTATCTGCGCCAGCTGCAGTCGGAGGAATCGGAGGGCGCCACCGAACCGATTTCCTCCCGGCTCCGGCGCTTACCGGTCCCGCCGGAACGGTTGTTGATCGATCACGTGCAACGCCTGGCCGCGAGGGCTGGTGCGAGGCGGTGAGTTGAGAGGGGTAGCAGTTCCGGACTTCCGGGGCGGACTTCCGGGGCGGACTTCCGGGGCGGACTTCCGGGGCGG
>CAYUIQ010000223.1:0-14205 GCA_964444795.1 uncultured Planctomycetaceae bacterium | reverse complement strand
GTCGAGCGCAGCGAGCCCCCAGAACCGCGTTTTCTGGGGGCTCGCTGCGCTCGACCGCCAGGCACCCATGTTGCTCTTTCAACGGACTGCTAACCCGGAATTACGGCCATCTTCCCCAAAACGCCGCGTAAACCGCGTAGGGAACACACCACAGATCACCCGCCAAAGTTGGCCAGCCAGACGGTGAGCCCGATCAGGGCAAAGCAAATGACGAAGCTGACGACGAACCCCAGCAGATCGATGGCCGTGGGACGCTGCATCTCCAGGCCGCCAAACTTCAGCAGCCGGCGGCTGTCGAAGCGCGAGGGATTCTCCAGCGAGAGTTCCAATTCCCGGCGGTCGGCCTCGGGGTCGGGATCCACCGGCGTCTTCATCTTCACGTAGTAACGGTCCAGCGCGGCCTTCTCCTGACGCGGCGTGATCAGGCTCAAGAGGATCATCACGATAAACGGCAGCACGATCCGCGTGGGCAGCCGAAGCGTCTCCAACGTCGCGTTGGATGCTTGGGTCAGGTCGATTCCCAGGCAGTCGTAGATCACGAAATCGACGCGGAAGAGTCCCGAACCGCGGAGTCGGCAGTCGGCGCGGAATTGCTGGCGAATCACTTGCTTGCCATCGTCTTCGCACCTTTCGATCTCTTCCTCGAGTACGATTTGCTCGCGGTCTTCCTCGACCGGTTGAATGCCGCGGATTTGGCCGCCCTCACCGCGAACGGCCAACGCAATGACCTTTCCGGACTTGTCGAACAGCAGGACGTTTTCATCTTCGTCCAGAGGCATGAGCTGGCCTCGCCAATAGACGGACTTGCCGCCGGTGAACGACCGTTTCGGGATTTGCTTGCCCAGTTCGAGTTCCGCGGGCAGGGGCATGCACTTCGCCAGCCAGTCCTTCTTCTGCCGCTCGTCGCCCAAGAGGGGCAACGCGACTTTCTGTTCCTTGAGCCACCGGCCGACCACCGGATGCCAGTGACCGATTTTCGCCTTGCGGAGGTCGAGATTCTCGTCGGCCACCTGCTTCCGCCAGATTTCGATTGCCGCTTCCCGGCGATCGACATCGGCGGGGGCCAGTTCGCGGGACGTGACGGTCGAGATCATGTCGTTGGCTGGCGTGTAGCGGGGGTTGTCGGCCAGATCGGGTGCCAATCGGGGCAACACGGCGGGAACGACAAAGAACAACAGCAGGGTGAATAAGACCGTCGCCCAGGCTGCCCACTTCGTGGCCCGGCGCCAAAACATGCCCACCAGAAAAGGCGCGGCGAAAAGGATGGGCAACTCCCAGGCGATCTTCAACTGCTTGAAAACGTCGTAAAAATAGAGCGAACAGACGGCTCCGCAGATGATCACCACGGCGCCGACCAACCTACCCAGCCGGAGGCAGGCCTTCTCGCCTGCCTCGGGATTGACGTAGGCGGAGTAGCCGTTGCGTACGATCAGGGCCGAGACGATCAACATGTAGCAATCGGCCGACGACATCAGCGCGGCCAGCAGGCAGGCCAACATTAGGCCAACCAGCCCGAGCTGGAACGGGCCGAGGATTTCCCGGGTAGCGACCCCCCACACCAAGTCGGGATCCTCGCCGATTTTCACGTTGTCGGCCATCAGGGCCAGCACAATCAGGGCGGTCAGCGCCCAGCCGATCGTGCAGAAGCGTTTCATGAAATTGCCCGTCACCAACCCCACCCGGGCGGACATCTCGCTCTTCGCCGAGCCACCGCCGGTGGCGATGAAGTGGGGCATGACGACCACGCCCACCAGATTCAACAGCGTGATGGCGGCGATGTAATGCCAGGGAAACTGCCCGCCGCTGCTGACGATGTTGAAGTAGTCGGCCGGCACCTGCTGGTGCATCACCTGGAAACCGTCCAGCGTGGAGGTCAGTTGGGGATCGGCCGCTTTCTCGACCAGCAGGTCCAGCCCGGCGGGAATCAACAGGACCGAGAGGACGATGATCAACACGCCCTGAATCAAGTCGGTCCAGTAGGCTGCTCGCAGTCCACCCAGAATGCCGTAGACCAACACGACCACCGCGATAATCGGCACCACGACGAATTTTATTTCTAGCGCCCCGTCCTGCCAAAAAACGTTCACCTCGCTCATGCCCAGCAGGGGAACGTACACCTTGCCGATGGCTGAGAACCCGATCGACAGGTAAACCATGTAGAAGACAAGGCCGAACGCGGCGTACGCCAACCCCATGGCCTTGCTCTGATAGCGCTCGACAAACCAATCGCCCAGGGTCAGGTAGCGCATCCGCCGGTACCAGACGCCGGTGATCCAATAGAAGGGGGTGACGAACAACCAGAGCATGACGCTCCAGATGCCGGCCAGCCCACCGGTAAAGGTGGTCCGGCCCACGGCCACCGGATCGTAGGAGCCGGTCCCGGCGCCGAAGGCGGCAAAGCTCTGCAGGATCTTGCCGAATCCCCGCCCCCCGAGAAAGAAATCCTCCTGTTTCTTAATCTTCAACATCGACCACAGGCCAATGCCGGCCATCAGGGCGAAGTAAGCGATCAACACGGCGTAGTCGAGATTGGTCATCGGGGGATCGTGCCTGTAAAACCTGGGATGGACGAGATTACCATGCACGATCCTAATTGGAGCGGGGGCTGTATTCAAGCAAAGGGGCGGAAAAACCGGGCCAGCCGGTCGCCGGCCCGATTGTCACGGCCGTGGCGATTGGATCGACTGGGCGATCCGGGGGAACCTGGCTCAATGACTTCCGCCGCGGGGGTCGAAACAAACCACAGCGAGAGGTCGCCGAGTTTCATCAACCCCAGACGTCGCGAGGCCCCATGAACGATTTCCAGCAAGAGAAGCCGTTGGTTCTGATCGTGGACGACGAGATGAAGGTGCTGGACGAAGTGTCCGCGGCGTTATCGGCCAGCTTCAATTGCCGATGCTGCACGACCGCCGAGGAGGCCATCGAAACGGCCCGGACCACGCCCCCGGATCTGATCCTCTCGGACATCAATCTCAACGGTCACAGCGGCCTGGAGATGTGCGAACGAATCAAGGAGGATCCGGCGTTGCACGATGTGCCCGTGATGTTCCTTTCCGGTGCCCAGATCCCCGACATCATCCGCCGCAGTCACGCCGTCGGGGCGACCTACTATCTTCGCAAACCGTTCGATACGCAGGTGCTGCTGGAATTGGTCGACAAGGCCCTATGGATGCCCCACCTCGTCCAAAGCCACGTGAACAGTTCCACGGCTGTGGGAACCGAACCGTCCCCCTAAGGAACACGCAGCAACCCTTCCTGATAGGCCAATCGCACAAGTTGGGATACCTTGTGAATTCCCAGCTTCTTCATCATCAGCGATTTGTGGTTGTCGACCGTGCTCTCGCTGATACCCATCCGTCGGGCGCATTCCCGCACGCTATGCCCCTCGGCCAACCCGACCAGCGTTTCCCTTTGCCGGTCCGTTAATTGGTCCAGTGCCGTGTCGCCTTCGGGCGGCAAGACCCAGCCTTCTTTCGTTTGAATCAGTTGTCGTTGGACCGCGGGGCAAAACGAGGTTTGACCGGCCGCGACCCGCCGCACGCCGTCGACCAGAGCCTCCAGGTCGTCCTGCTTCGTCCAGTAGCCTCCCAGATCGTAGCGGAGCGCCTCGCGCACGTGCCAGCGGCGCAGTGTGTCGTCGAGGAAAATGATCCCCGTTTCCGGCCGGCAAGCTTTGGCCAGCGGCTCGAAATCGAACCCCCTGCACGGGTCAACCCATGCCCCCAGCAAGACTACATGGGGCACGAATGAGGCTGCGGTGTGACGTCCCTTCTCCGCGGTTGTGGCCACGGCCACAGCTTCGACAATCGACATTCGCAGGAAGAGCCCCTGGAGCGACTGGCACAGAAGCGCGTGGCGATCGACGATCAACAAACGATGGTTGGCGCGCGGATCGGCGCGAGATGTAGGCGTATTCATGTGCCGAAAGTCTACCCGACCCCGGTGACAACTGCGTGTCACCCCTGTCTCGTTTTGCCCGAAGTAACCGTCAATAGTGGGGTGGGCGTTCCTCCTCGGCCGGGCGATCCGTCTCGCTCGATTCCTGGGCCGACCGAATGGAGTCGGCCAATCGTCCCAACGTCGCCTCGGCCGCTTCCAATCGCTCCTGTTGACGCAGCACCACGCCATCCAGATCCTGGACCGTCTGCTGCAGGTACGTAAACAGGGTCTCCAACTCGACCACCCGGCGGTCGAGGGCTTCACGATTCTCTTTTTCGGATCGGCTCATGACACCAACAGATTACGCTCTCCGGCCGCCGGTGGCAAGATCGACACGTGTCCGATCGGCTGGTATGATTGGTGGATAGAGCTATTGGGAATGGCAACACTACACCCACCGCCGCCCACCTCCTGTAAACATCATTGCATAACCTTCGTTCCGCTGGCATATGGACACATCGTCAAATAGTCCGTGCGATAACTGTGGAATCTGTTGTTTGGTTTTTTCGCTTCCTCCCTTCGATGCCAATGAGGCGGCGAAGGCGTCAGACGCACTCCTTCAACAAGTTGACGCCTACGCTCGCAGTGCTCGCTATCGGAATTCCAATCCGTGTCTCTGGTTGGATCTCGGTTCCGGCAAGTGCAAGTACCACAAGGTACGGCCAGTCCTTTGTCGATGGTTCGAGCCAGGGTGTCTGGCATGCAACGAACAGCGGGCCAAAGTCGGTCTTCCGAGCTTGCAGAGTAAGCAAGTGTCGTAGCCACCCGTCGCCAGACGGTGGAACGCGGCTTGAACCACGGTCTGGCGACCGTGGGTACTACGGTAACTGCTCCACCAAGGTGGCTGCTATTTCGGCACCGGCAGCACAATCGTGGCGTCTTCGCCCAACACGACCTCGCCGGGCTTGTCGTTCATGCGGTATTGGATCCGCAGTTGCTTGACGACTCCCGGCGCCGGGTCGCCGCCCAGGGCACTGTTGTAGCTGCCCGACGACAGGACGATCAGTGGGAACCCGCGGACGTGTTTGCGGATAATCTCCGTCACGTCCTTGCCCTTCCCGCCGGCGCCGTATTCGGCCTTGATGATCTCGATCTTTACGGGATCGTGACCGATCTGGGCCAACAGCTTCTGGACGTCGACCGATCCACCGCTGATATTCTGGGCGATCACTAGGGCAACGCCGGCGGCTTCGGCCTTGAGTTCCGAATCTTTGGCCAGATCGACGGCCAGTCGCAACATGTCGATGCTCGGATAACGCTCCATCACTTCCAGGACCATCTTCCGCTCGTCTCTCCGGTCGGCGGCATCCAGCGCGCTTGCACACATTCGCACGCGGTCGCGGTCGTCCATGTTGAACTGACGGACCAGCCGGATGTAGCCGCGGATGGCGCGGATCTTGTACTTGCCGTCGGGCAGCGTACTGGCCAAGTCAAGGATCACCGGTGCGGCGTCGAGCGAGATCGTCCCGCCCAACAGACGGGTCGAGGCGTCCATCAACTCCTCTTTGCCACTCTTGGCGGCAGTAGCCAACGCGGTAAGCGAGCGCGGGTTGTCCATCGCGCCGAGCACCTCCAGGTACTTGACCTGTGTCTCCACCGGCGCGCCTTTCATGGCGGCGGCAAGCGTGTCGGCACAGGCTTCGCCGTCGGGCATACGGATGCAGGCGGCCTTCAGGGCCTTTTCCGCGGCCGGCGCGTCTTCGGCCTTCTTCGGTTTGGCGACGCGAGTGATGAGCACGGCCAAGTCGTTTTGGGCGATGGTTTCGCCCAACGCGGCCAACGCGGCCTGACGAATGGCAGCGTCGTCGCCCTCGAGCAGCTTGACCAGATCGTCGGTTGCATCGATCTGCCGCTTGCCAATCAGTCGGATGATCGGCAACAGCGACTTGCCCCGGGATGTGGCGAGTCGCTCACTGACCTGGCCGTTGATATCCGCGCCGGGCCAGTTGGCCAATGCCGTTTGCGCGGCCAATGCCACATCGGCGTCTTCACCGGCCATGATGTCGAGCAAAGTGGGCACGCACGTCGCGTTGCCGCTGCTACCCAGCACCGTGATGGCGGCGATCCGCGTGGGGGCGGGGCCTTCCTTCGCCGCCTGCAATACGGCCGGCGATGCAACGCTGTCGCCGCGGGCCGCCAACACGAGCAGGAGCAACGCGCCACGTTCGGGCGTTGCCTTGACCATCTCCTCGGCGATCGCGTCGGCCACTTGCTGACCGGGCAGTTCGCGGGCGGTCATCAGGCCAATCTGGAAGTATTTCTTGTCGGCGGATCGCAACTGCTCAACCAACAGCGGTATGCCGTCGAGTCCGCGGGCGAGAATGGCGCCGCGAGTGGCCTCGATCTTGCGTTGCGTCGGAACGTCCGCCGCGCGAACTTCGTCATAGATCGCAGCGGCTTCGGCGCTTTTGCCGCCGGCGAGCAAATGCTCGGCCGCGTAGATGCAGCCTTCGGCCGCCGCGGAGCGAATCGAGTCGGGGCCGGTCGCCATCGTCTGCCGCAGCGCTTTGCTGGCGGCTTCGTCACCTATTTTGCCCAGTGAAGCGGCGGCCGAGGTGGCCACGAGGTTGTCACGATCCTTGAGTAGTTCGACCAGGGCGGGTACGGCCTTGGCGTCACGTCGCACGCCCAGCGAATTGACCACACCGGCCAACGAGCGGCCTTTCAGCTTACCCAGCGCGTCACGCAGCGCCGCATCGGCCTCGGGGCCGGGGATCGCCTCCAGCGCGATCCGCGCCCAGGAGATCAATTCTTCATCTTCCAAAAGCGGAGCGAGCGCGGGCACGGCGTCCTTCGAGCCGAAGACGGCCAGCTTCTTGCAGGTGATCGCCTTCTCGCCCTTGGGCGAATCGGCCGCTTGCAGGATCGCGATCAGACCTTGTTCGCGGGCTATTGCTTCCTCGGTTCTTTGGTCCGCGCGGACCGTGCCGGCGGCCGTGGCGAGGATCACCGACACGAGAACGAGTCGGCGGCGGGTTGGTTTGCAGTATGTCATGGTAGAGTTCCTTGGGTATAGTCTTACGGAAACGACCTACGGCCACGCCCTTCGTGCAACTTGGGGACGCGACTCTGGCGGACGACTAAATCCTCCATGGCGAGCGAACGGCCTCCCAACGCAAGCGGTTGGCCTCGTCGTCGTCGACGTAGGCGTGTGTTTTCAGGTCGTAAGTCAGTTGCCGGCCGAGGAAGAGCGCGTTGTTGGCGCCGTGGCAGGCAACGTGGGCCCAACACGCGGCCTCGGCGTTTGTGTTCGGCTGGTTACGCGTCTTCACACAGTCGAGGAAATTCCGCACGTGGAAAGTCGCCGGGTAGCCGCCGATCTCGGCGACCTCGCGGCCGGCCTTCAGTTCCGGCGAACTGAGTACCATCTTGCCGCTGTCGCCGGCTTCGACCCAACCGGTCTCGCCTTCGAACCGTACCGGGCAGGAACCGAGGCCGATCCAACCCTTCTCGCGGATCACCAGTTCAACACCGTCTTCGTAACGGCAGATGATCTCGTTGTTCTCCGGCGGGTTGTACTCGACCGGGGCCGGGCAATCGCCAACCGCCCATTGGCAGAGGTCGACGCAGTGGGAACCCCATTCCAGCACTCCGCCACCGACCAGACCGCCGCCCTTCTCGAAGTGGAAACCGTTCATGTCACCCTTGTTGTAAGGACGCCACGCCGCCGGGCCGAGGTACATGTCCCAATCGACCTCCTCCTTCGGAGGTTCGGGAGCGGGCGGGTTCCAGCCGCTCATCTTTGCCCGCATGCCGGCGGGATGGGCATGGACGCGCTTCATCTTGCCGAGCTTGCCCGTGCGTGCCAATTCGCAGGCAAAGGCGAAATGCGGGATGCTGCGGCGTTGCGTGCCGGCTTGAAACACCCGCCCCGTGCGACGCATCGTCTCAGCCAGAATCAGGCTCTGTTTGACGTTCTTCGTACACGGCTTCTCGCAGTAGATGTCCTTGCCGGCCCGGGCCGCGTACACCGAAGCGGTACAGTGCCAGTTCGGGCCCGTCGCGATCAACACGGCGTCGATGTCGTCGCGCCCCAGCAGGTCGCGGAAGTCGCGGTAGGTGTCGCAGTCGTTGTTCTGGTGGTGTTGGTCCGCTATCCCTTTGATCTTCGCACGCTGCGCGGCCTTAACATCGCACACGGCCAGGAACTGAACGTCCGGTTGTTGTAGAAAGCACCCCAGATCGTAGGTGCCGCGGTTTCCGATACCGATACCGCCCACCGTGATCCGCTCGCTGGGCGCGACGGCGTCGTCTTTACCCAGTGCGGTGCCCGGGATGGCCATCGGCGCCATCAGCGCGGCCCCGGCTCCCATAGCGGTCTTTAAGAACCGCCGACGATGAAGATGGGTTACTTGTTGCGACATATTTCGTCTCCTTTTGGAAGTTGACAGCCAACGCGTCTCCGGCGTCTCGGCACCGTTACTGCGTGCCGATAAGCGGCCGGGCAACAGAACCTATTATGCTACACGCCTCCGCCCCGGAAGTAAACGATTTCCCTCGTTGCGTCCGGGGGTCTTGCGAACGAGCATCGCGAGGAGAAGAACCAGCAACGCTTCGAAGACACCCATTTCCGCACCCTCGCCCATCATGGCAATTGACTGTCCCGGCGCCCCGGCGGACGCCCGGCAAATGACGTAAACCCTTGACAACACAAGAGAACGGAGTGATCGGTTGGGGCAGGTGACGGCCGCTCCGGGAACGGCCAGCCTCGCCCCGAGCACGAAATTCTGTATCCCGTGTTGCAGATCGGATTATACTGAAAGTCGAGCAAACCGTGGGACCCATGTTCTTTCGCGTCATCCCGGTCAAGGCAAGATGACGGACACAACGGAGAGTTGCAATGAACCGATCGCTGAACAAACTGGCAGTCATGGTGTTGGGAGTGGCCCTGGCGTCGACGGGGGCGGCCTACGGCATCACCTACGATTTCGACAACGGTGCTCCCGGCGATAGCGACTGGAACTCGCCGCAGAACTGGACCGGCGATACGGTGCCCGGCTTCTCCGACAACGCGTTCATCCTCGACCAGCTTTCGGGTAACGTCACAATCAACATCACCAGCACGACGCCGGTGCTCCACGAAGTGGTCCTCGCCCGCGACATGCCCGGTAACGTGATCGTCAACCATAGCGGCGGGACGCTGGAGAACCGCAGTTGGTTCAACATCGGCCAGGGCTTCGGCGGCGTCACGCACACCGGCACCTACAACATGACCGGCAACGCGATTGTGCTGGCCACGCACGCGGCAGGCGGAGAGACCGCCTTGGGGGCGTTCACCGGGGCCGGCGGCGTCAAGGGCACACTGACGATCTCCGACAACGCCCGGTTCACCCAAGGCACCAACGACTTCCGCCTCGGGGGCGAAGGCGTCGGGAGCCAGTTTAACGCCGACGGCGAACTGATCATCAACGACAGCGGTATCTTCGACAAGCAGGGCGGCGGGCGAACTCTGGTCGGCCGCACCGGTACCGGCACGATCACGATCAACGACAACGGATCTTTCACCACCACCGGCGGGCTGCTCGTCGGTGAGTCGGGTACCGGCATTGTCAACCAGAACGGCGGGACGGTAACTGCCAATGGCGGCGACTCGCTGGTGATTGCCGCCAATGCCGGAAGCCAAGGTACCTACACGATGACCGCCGGTGCCCTGGGTGTTCAGAACAACTTCCAGATCGGTGCCCGCGACCAGGGGACCTTCGACCAAAGCGGTGGAACGGCGACCTGGGGCGGTTGGCTGGCCGTGGGACGTTACGGCGGCGGTGACGGTACGCTCCGTCTCCATGGCTCGGCGGCCTTCCAGGGCGCCAATGCTATCTTGTCCGAAGACGGCGGCTCGGCCGGCCGGCTGGAAATCGCCGATTCGGCCGCGATGAGGGTCAACAACGGCCTCGAAGTCGGCCGCAACGGCATCGGCGTCGTCGACCAGACCGGCGGCACGTTGACCGTCCACGGCGACCTTCGAATCGCCGTCAACGATGCCAGCACGGGCAGCCTCACGCTGGCCAACGGCGACATCCTGGTCACCGGCGGCGTGATGCGAGTGGGAGATCGGGGCACGGGTACCATGAACCAAACCGGCGGCAGCGTGACCGCCCATAACTGGTTCGTGGTCGGCCAGGGCGGCAACAAAACCTCGACCTACAACATGAGCGGCGGCACGCTCGACGTGAACACCAACGGCGGCGGCGAGATGCTCGAAATCGGCGTCTGGGACACGGTGACCGGGATCCTCAATCTCAGCGGCAACGCCCAGGTGACCGTACACAACTCGGCGGCGAATCTCTCCAGCGCCCACGGCGGCACCACCGGTATCCTCACCGTTGCCGACAACGCCACCGTCAGCACGCCGATCCTCCGCGTCGGCAACGCGGGCACCGGCCAGATTACGCAGTCGGGCGGCACCGTGACCGTCACCGGTGGCGGCGACACAGCGCTGATTGGCGTTAACGGAGGCTCCCATGGCACCTACACGATGACCGGCGGCACTTTCAACGCCGCCAACCTCCAGACCGGCTGGGACGGCACCGGAACAATCGACGCCGGCGGAAACGCCCAACTCAACGTCGGCGGCTGGTTCGTCGCCGGACGCTGGGCGCCCGGCGTCGGCACGATCACCTTGCAGGGTAACGCCGTGGCCACGGCCAACAACAACGGTACGATCATCGCCGAACTGGGCACCGGCACGATGAACATCCGCGATAACGCCACGCTGAATACGCGAAACCTCGACGTCGCTCTCAACCACGGCGTCAGCGGCACGCTCAACCAGAGCGGCGGTACGGTCAACGTCATCGATACGATCGAGATTCGCAACGACGGCGTCTACAACATGTCCGGCGGGGTCGTCAACACCGCCCGCACGCTAATGTACGGCACGGCAGGCAATCCCAGCGAACTGAATCTCTCCGGCGGCGCCGTCTACAACAACAACTCGTACATGTCCATTGCCCAAGGCGGCAGCGACGAGGCCGTCGCCCGTGTCCAGGACAACGCCCAACTGCTCGTGGGCGGCGACTTCAACGTCGCCGACACGCCCAACAGCCAGGGCACCCTGTATCTCGACGGCGGGCTGGTCCGCGGCAACGTCGTCTTCATCGGCAAGGCCGGCGGCACCAAGGGCACGGTCCATCAGACCGGCGGCGAATTGCACAGCAACAACTACTTCAACATCGGCACCGCCGGCGGCAGCACGGGCGAGTATCACCTCGACGGCGGCATCGCCTACGCCCAGTCGGATTTCAACGTCAGCGACCAGAGCAACTCCACCGGTACGCTCTGGCTCAACGACGGGCTGGTCAACGGCGGTACGGTCTTCGTCGGCAAGTCCGGAGGCACCGTCGGCACCGTCCATCAGGCCGGCGGCGAAGTGTACAGCCGCGGCAATCTCCTCGTTGCCAACTCCGGCGGTAGCACGGGCGTTTTCAACCAGTCCGGCGGTCTCGTGGTGGTCAACAACAACCCGCAGATCGGCACCCGCGGCAACGGCACGCTCAACCAGAGCGGCGGGCTCTTCTACCACGTCAACCACATGGCCGTCGGCCGTTACGGCGGCTCCGGCGGCACCTACAACATGACCGGCGACAGCGTCAATGCCGGCCGTTGGATCATCCTCGCCGAAGACGGTGGAACGACCGGGCAGATGAACGTTAGTGGCAACGCCCTGGTCAGCCTCGGCGGATCGAGCGTCTCGCCCGCTTCGCTCGAAGTCGCCCGAAACGGCACCGCCACGCTCAACCAGACCGGCGGCATGGTCTACGCCGATACGGCCCGAATCGCCGTGGGCAGCGGCAACGGGACCTACAACCTCGGCGGCGGGATTCTGGAGACCCGCAACTTGTCGATGGGTCCCGGCACGGCCGCGTTCAACTTCACCGGCGGCGCGCTTCGGGCCGATACGGTCGCCTTCACCCTCGACAACTCCGGTGGCGTGCTGGACGTCGCCACGCCGATGACCGCCGGCTGGAACGTCAAGTGGTACGACGGCAACGAGATGACCGACAACCCCGGTTCGTGGACGCCGCCGGCTCCCCACTCCGAGGAGATCGTCGATCTCATCTCCTACGGCGGCGGCGCCCCTCCCGGCGGTTACCCCGGCGGCAATAGCGACTACTACGGCGCCGTCTACACGGCCAGCGTCTATGCCCCCGTGGCCGGCGATTACGCCTTCCGCGAGCGGGTCGACGATGCCGCCCTGTTGATGATCGACGGCACAACGGTCCTCTGGGACTATACCGACGCTTCGGACCTGGGCGAGCCCACCGGCAATCCCTGGACCGTGCATAGCTTCACCAGCGTCGCCCTGTCCGCCGGCTGGCACGAACTGGAATTCCGCTGGAGCGACCACTGGGGCGGCCAGAACGCCTTCCTGGAATGGGACCCGGCCGGCAACGAAAACTGGTCGCTGCTGGGCGGCGGAGCGGTCTTCGCCGACACGGGTAGCGAAATCGGCACCACGACCATCGAAGGCGACTACACCCAGGCAAGCGGCGGCACGCTGCGGATGGACGTCGACGCCGACGCGGGCGAATGGGACCTGCTGGTGGTCAACGGCACGCTGGGCGCCGGCGGCGCACTGGAAGTACACGTCGACGGCGACTTGCCGCCGCTGGGCACGACCTACGACATCCTCGACTTCGCCGCGACCAGCGGTCTCTTCGACGACGTCACGATCAACGGCCCGCCGCTTCCGCCCGCCGTCTACTGGGATCTCAGCAATCTCTACACGGCCGGTGAAATCACCCTAGCAGTACCGGAACCCACCTCCGGCGCGTTGGCGCTGTTGGCCGGCCTGGCCATGGCCGCCGCGGCCGTCGTGCGACGCCGCCGGAAACGGTAGGCTGTCCAGGGCCCCGTAGCCCTGGGTAAATGGGTGCCTGGGGTCGAGTTGCGAGGAACGAGCGACGAGCCCCCAGAATGCAACCGACTGAGGGCTTGCTGCGCGCGACGCCAGCCACCCACGACCTTCCCCGAAATTCCCGGAAGAACCTCTTTCAACGAACTATCGGGGACTCGGTAGTACCCGCCCAAAACGCTTGACCTATCCGAACCGTTCGTGGTAGGATCATCGGTGACGCGAAGGCCCTCTTTTCACTTCACCAGAGGAGGCCTGTCATGCACGTTTCCCGATCGACGCGCCGCGGCCTCACCTGGGTCGAGCTGGTCGTCGTTGTCGGCGTCATTGGCGTGCTCATTGCCCTGCTCTTACCGGCGGTGCAAACGGTCCGCGAGGCGAGCCGCCGGGCGGCGTGTATAGACAACATGATGCAACTCGGCACCGCGCTGCACAATTACGCCAGCCGGTCCCAGACGTTTCCTGCGGCCAGCCACGTCACGCGGGACGCAAGTGGCCGGATAACGGCCGTGGACGGCTGGAGTTGGGTGATGCAGATTCTGCCCGAGATGGAAAATAGGGCGGTCTACGGCATGGTCGACATGCAAGCGGATCGTCCGGGAGACACGTCGAAGCCGGGCGTACAGAGCCTGTTGAACACGCAGATCGGCGAGTTGCTTTGTCCCAGCTGCGACGGCCCGTCGTTTGCCAATCCGCGAGCATCTTCCGGCGCGATCGCCAACTACAAGGCGACGGGCGCCACGCATTGGGAGAGTCTGTCGGTCGCCACGGCCGACCCCCAGGCGCCCAGATACCGGCCCACGGCACCCGACTATCACCCCGACGGGGCCATGTACCCGGGCGCGGCCTACAAGCCAGCCGATTTCAAAACCGATGGAACGAGCCGAACGATCATGATTACCGAGACCACCGAGCCGGTGGCCGCTCGCTGGGCCGTGGGCAGCGAAGCGACGTTGGTCGGTCTGGCGCCGGGCGCAACATTTGCCCAGCCGACGGTCGACGGAGAGGTCCTGCCGTTCTTCGCTCCCACGGGCTTCGACGGGAAGTTCGCCGATTCACGCTACGCGCTCGAGGCGAGGACCTACCTCGACTGGGACTACGACGACCCGGATGACGGTCCCTATCTGCCGGGAAAGAACCAAGGCACTTGCGGCCCCAGCAGTCATCATCCCGGCGCGGTCAACGCCCTGTTTGTCGACGCCAACGTGCAGACGGTCTCCACCGATATCGACCCGGCGCTCTACATGTTCCTCATCACCCGCGAGGCCGGCGATCCGACGGGAGAGTTTTTCAGGTTCTGAGGATCGGTCAAGGGATTACTGTCGCATGAAACCAGTGGGTGTCTGGCGGTCGAGCGCAGCGAGCCCCCGGTACGCGGTGAACTGGGGGCTCGCTGCGCTCGACCACCAGGC
>CAYUIQ010000222.1:0-14533 GCA_964444795.1 uncultured Planctomycetaceae bacterium | reverse complement strand
GCGCACGATCGTAAGTCGTTACCTGGACTATGGAAGTGCCATTCGGGTCAGACCCTGTTTACAGGCTTTCGGTCTTGTGGTAGATTCTTCCCATGGTCCGACCACTGAGAATCGAATTCGCGGGTGCGGTTTACCACGTGATGGCACGGGGGAATGGCAAGCAACGGCTGTTTCACCAGGACGACGACTACCAGCGGCTGCTCTGGGGGCTGGAGAGAACCGTCGATCGCACCGGTTGGGAAGTCTTTGCGTTTGTGTGGATGCCCAACCATATTCACTTGTGCTTTCGCACGCCACGTCCGAATCTGTCGCGCGGGATGCAGTACCTGTTGAGCGGCTATGCGAACTGGTACGCCAAGCGGCACGAGCAGCCTGGGCACCTGTTTCAAGGTCGCTTCAAGGGCGAACTGATCGAGGACGAAACCTACTTCTGGAACGTCAGCCGCTACGCACACCTCAACCCCGTGCGCGGTCGGCGCCCGCTGGTCGAGCATCCCCGTGCTTGGCCGTGGTCGAGCTATCGTGGCTATGCCCGCAAGAGCGCGAGGCTGGACTGGATACGTTACGACGTGCTGCACGAAGCCTGGCAGGGTGAAATGGGGGGCAGCGATGCCGTGGCGGCCTATCGTCGATTCGTCGAGTCGGGGATAGTCGACCCACCAAGCAGTCCGTTCGAGATGGCGAAGGAAGGATGGTTGTTGGGTAGCGAGGGATTTGTTGCTCGCATCAAGCGGCTGACCAAACAGCCTCGCCATCCCGATCAAGTGCCGCAGTGGAGCCGGCTGGAGTTGAAGGCGGAGGATGTTGCCCGGGTGGCTGCGGAATTCTACGGTGTGTCTGTCGAATCGTATGCGGTGAGGCGTTCCACGGCCCCTGGCAGAGACTTGGCCGCCTACCTGGCACAACGCCGCACGACCGCCACACTCCGAGAACTGGCCGACCTATTCGGCCTTGGTCATCCCGATAGTGCCAGCAACCTGATCCGCCGGGCAGAGAAGGAACTCGAAGCGTCGAAAAAGCTGCGATCAGAGCTGGAGAAGATCGAGCGGTTACTGGCGAATGCCTGAAAACAGTGAAAACAGGGTCTGACCCCGGAGGCGGGGGATGGAGGCTCAGGAATGAAACGAATTACCGGAAAGGCGCGGTTGTCCGCGCGGAACGGTGCGAAAGGCTACTTTGCGGTCGTCGAATTAGAGGCCGATATTCGAGACGGCGAACAATCGCTGACGATCGAGTTCGCTGCCCGGAACGCAAATCGATGGAAAGAAGCGGCGATTGTCGGTGTGCGTAATGCGCGGAAACAGGTGCCCGTGAAATTCACGGCCAAGTTACAGGCAAATGTGATCATCACGAACGTTGATTGGCAGCCGGTCGATACAACCGATATCGTAGTGGTGTACGTTGCCGCACAGGCAGTTCTTGATATGTTCGATGTGTCTCCTCGCCAGCGACCGGAGTTCGTTGAATCTTTCGGTTGCTTTCTGTTTGCGAAATGACAACCTCGCAGGGGAACGCGGTACGAAGCGTCGAACCGGAAAGGATCGAGCGGCTACTGATGAATGCCTGAAAACAGGGTCTGACCCCGGAGGGGCCTCCCCGGAGGGGCCTGGGGAAACGTCGCCGGTGGCTGGGATCGCAGAGGAACGTACGATCTGAGTTTAGTCAACCGAAGGCGACTCGGCTAGTGTGCCGCGTTAATCCCGAACCGCGTGCCAGCCGCTGTCGTCGATCTTCTCGACGACCGGCTCGACGTTCGCCGGGCGAACGATCGGCACGAGTGCCAGATCTTGGTTCGTCTGCAACGATATCAGGCGAATCGGGCGGGCGGTCACGCGGTTTTCAGGAGCAATCAGCCGTGGCACTTGGTGCAGCGGGAAACTGACGTCGGCTCCCGGAGCGGGCGTGGGCGCGGCTCCGCCTTCGGCCGGCTTCCCAGCGTCGGCCGGCGGTGTACTTGTGCCGTTGGACTTGGGAGCGAACGTCTGGGGCGTTTCCGGCTTGGCTGGGTCGGCCAGCACCGATCCTTCGTTGTCGGCCGCCGGGGGAGCCACGGAGGCCGCCGATCGGACGATGGCACCGCAGGCACCCGTCGCGCAACCGGAATCCACCGTCGCGTATCCGCCCGTGCCGCACGGATTGCAGCCGTTGGTGCAGGCCAGGGAGTACGACGTGTACGGCACGAGACGCGCGCGGCGCACGTACGTCACCTCGGGCCGATACGCGGTCACGGCGCATCCGCTACACGAATCGATCGCGGTCACCGCCCGTTGCGTGGTCACCGGCACGACGTCGTAGACCGTGCGGTAGGCGGTTCGCGGCGTGTAAGAACATTGCTGGGTAACACACGAGTTGCCGGCCGTCGGCGTCGGGCACGTGCCACACCCGACGACCGGGCTGAAGGTGGTTCGCCCCGCGGCAAAGGGGCGCCACAGTGGTGATGCCACGACCGGGGAAGCGGGCGCTGCCACAACCGGCGAATACGTGGTGTACGGCGCCGCGTACGGCACCCGCATCGTCGGCTCTCCGCCGAAGAAACATCGCAGCCCGAAAAGACCACACTGGGCTTGGCTTCGAGCCGGCGCAAGGGCCAACAGCGCCGCAGCGCCGCAGACCAACAACAAACCGCGTATCGTTCGGTATTTCATCTTCAATTGTCTCCTAAATTGGAAAGACGGGGCTCCCTTTATCAGACCTCCGCGGCGCGGCGATGTCAACAGGCAACCGGCGTGCCACCGATCGATTGGTCGCCCTTTCGCTTTGCGAGAGTCGTAAGGGGAAGTCAATTCCTGCCGCATGTACGGGTTGTACCGGGGGGGCGTTGCCTGGCGCACCTTCCGCCGTGTACTTACCTTAATGAAAGGGTAGGTCACAACCGGGGCAGGTAAAGGGGACGGCCGAAAATTTGCGACGCGATGTGGCGACGCACCGGGCAAGAAAAGGTCATTCCCTGGCGGGTTTTTCTCGACGTTCGTACAGATCGTACAAGGCGAACAGCATCTCGCGAATGTTGCTGTCGCTGGTGACAAACGCGGCGGCTACCTCGTCGGGACTGATCGCCGAGGGCTCGTCCTGGAGCAACCGTTCGACGAGACGGCATGCCAGTTCGACGCAAGGCTCGGTGGTGAACAGGTGGGGGAAACCGGCCGGCCGATGCGTGGTCACGACGAGCCCCAGGCCGCGGCGACGACACACCCAGCGCAGCTTGGCGCGGCTGAGGAAGTTGAGTTGCTCGTATCCATCGACGATCACCAGAGTCGAGTCGTCCCCTTGGCGAACCTGCCGAAATTCGCCGGGCAGCCATCGCTGGCCGTCGTGGAGCTGGATCAGCAGCGGTTGCCGCCCGGCCTCTCGCAGCGCGGGGAGCAGCGTGGCCAGCAGGGCCGATTTTCCGCTGCCGTGCGGTCCGGTGATCTGGCCCCACCAGCGGTTCGACTGGAGTTTCTCGATCAGGTCGCCGGGGCTCCGGTCGCGGGGGAAGATGAAGTCGAGCGCCCCGGGGCGCACGCACCCGGTCGAGAAGGGGTTACCCGGCCGGCGGCGTTCGTCGAGTGGCTGTTGGGGCATGCTAGGAGGTCGCCAATCGGCCGGGCCGAACTTTCCCCAGGCGAAACGAGCGTTGGCTGAGGAGTTCTTTTCCGCCGGACTGAAACACTCGCACCCGCACGCACCAGCCGACTTTGACGATCGCGCCGTCGTAGCTCAAGGGGCTGTTGGGCAGTACGGTCCGAAACCGCCCTTGGGGTGGCAGTTCGAGGCGGATCCGGTTGCCGGCTTCGCGTCGCTGGAAATGATGCACGGCCAGATCTTCATCCCCTTTGCCTTCGGTATGCCACAGGATGGAGACTTCGATGGCCTTGACGTCGGCCGAGGAGATCCCGTCCAGATGATAACTTCCCGAGAGCGTGTCGCCGGGAAAGTACGTGCGGCCGTTCTCGTCCAGCCGGATAATCGCCTGCGGTTCGCTCACTGGCTCGCCCTCCCGCGGCTTTCCACCGAGCCGGCCGGCCGGACGGCGTTGCCGTTTTCGTCGCCGTGTTTATCGCGCTCGGGCCGCACCACCAGCGGAAACGTGCGGCGATAGCCGGGCCATCCGGCCACGTCGCCCTTGACGACCAGTTTCCAGCCGATTTCGTTGTGGTTGGCTTTGAACGAATGCATGGCTCCGGCCGGGACGGTCACGGGGCATGTCGTTTGGAAGGGCTTTCCGCGACGAACCCGAAACGGCCCCTCGACCAAGAGCCGTTGGCCATAGACCTCGTTTCGTTCAGTTCGGGTGTCGGTCCCCTGGCGATACGTGGCCTCTTCCTCGCAGACCAACAACACCTCCAGGCAGTTGATCCGCAAGTGTCCCGACTGGGAGAAGAACAACCGGCAAGTCTGTCCGGGGTGTAGGGGATGCTCGGAGATTTCGATCATCGTGGAGCCGGTCAACAGGCGGCGGAGAAGAAAGGAGATGGTCAATGCCGCCAGTGCCACTAGCGGAATCAGCAACAAGGTGAGCAACCAACTTCCGTGGCCGGCCCAATGTCCGCCGACGACGAGCACCGCCAAGACAATCGTTGCGGTGTTGGCTGCCGCGCACGCGCTGGCCCACCCGAGAAGCGCCCAGCGGGTGGAGATGTCGCCGGGCAGGCGCACGGGCAAGGTGCGACCGGCGCCAAGGGCCGCGGGTGCCGGTTCGGGGACATTGGGAAACGGGCTGGCCGGCCGGCCGTTGGCCGCAAACGGTTCCCGCCGGGCCAACCGGCCCGCCATGACGGCGCGGTGCTCAGTTGATTTACCCCAATGCATGGCCGTGTAGATCAGGCCGCCGCCTCCGATGGCGATCAACGACAGCGGCACAACGAAGAGCAGCCAATTCCACCAACGGTATCCACACACAACCACCGCCGTTTTCGGTTGCTCGGGATCGTACCAACAGGGGACCTTTCTACCCGCGTCGGCCGCCTCTTGAAATGAATCGACTACTGCCTGCTTGCCGTCCCGGCCACCGGAGTACGCCCAGCCAACGTCGTACGTCCGGGTGCGGTAGGTCCGGCCGTCGACCTCGTACTCGATCTTGATTTCCGGGCGATAAACGGTTGCGTCGTCGTCTTGGGATTCGCCGACCCCCGCCTCAAGCACTTGGCAGAAAACTTTGACGAATTCGTGGTTGGCTCTCCACTGGGGAACGACCAGCGTGTCCAGAATGATAGCGCCCACCGCGCAACCGAAGAGCAGGAAGGAGGCGAAGACGACAAGTTCGCCCACGCTCCCCCATCGCTTGGATCCGGTACGCCGGTTACCGCGTTTTTTGTCGAAGAGTCGAAAACTGCGAGCCAAGACGCCCCCTTCACCACTTCGGCCGGCCGATCATGTGGGCGGTCACTGTTGGGGGGTATCCCCACGCCCGACTTCCGCACGCGCGGCGCCGGCGCGCGGGCAGTCCCGTTCAGCAGCCGAGTACTTGCTTCGCCAGTGGTTACGCGTGTCCACACTGGGCGGTCTTCCGCTTCGATCTCCGCAGGAAACCGATGTCTGCCAGGGCCTTATAAACCTCCTCCAGCGTTTTCTCGCCGAAATTGGAAATGCTCAGCAGATCTTCGCGGGTACAATTCAACAGATCGCGGACGGTAAATATGCCCCGATCCTCCAAGCAGTTCGTCGTTCGAACCGACAGACCAATTTCGGCCGTACTCATCTCCAGGCACCGGGCCATTTTTTCAGCACGCCCATCGTGTGGGCTCAACGGAATCCGCGTCATGGGTTCCCTCCCAATGTGTTTCGGTTTAGTCGAACATGCGATCCCGAGGACAGGTCCTACTCATCATCCATACCGAAGAGTATAACAACTTAGGGCGACTTGGATAGCGTTTTTTTGATAAGAATTCTCCCCGAGCGACCGTTTCCCCCACTCCCCCCAGACGGGTGACTGCGGAGTTCGGTGCCTCGGGCCCTGCGTGCGGCAACATGCCGATACCCCCTTGTGTGGTGGGTATTCATTGCGGAACATCGTAACAAGACATCAAGAAGGATCTTGCCGTTGAACCCTCTCTGCAACGGATTGACCCCCGCCCAGCGCGAGGCCGTGGAACATATCGACGGTCCGCTGCTGATCCTGGCCGGACCAGGCAGCGGGAAAACTCGCGTCGTCACGCACCGGATCGCCCGACTGCTCGATCACGGTGTCCCTCAGCACCAGATCCTCGCGCTGACCTTCACCAACAAGGCGGCCGACGAGATGGCCCAGCGTGTCCTGTCGCTGGCCCCCGGCACCGAGGTCTGGGTAGGAACGTTCCACCGCTTCTGTGCTCGCTTGCTCCGGAAGTATGCGCAATTTGTTGGCCTTGAGGCAAACTACACAATCTACGATACATCCGACAGCCGGCGAACGGTCAAGCGAGCTCTGACCGCGGCCAAGATCCCATTGGGGACCTTCACGCCCCAATCGATCGG
Organism: uncultured Planctomycetaceae bacterium; assembly: GCA_964444795.1. GTDB lineage: Bacteria > Planctomycetota > Planctomycetia > Pirellulales > Thermoguttaceae > JABMRP01. The sequence continues at coordinate 8,098 of CAYUIQ010000222.1, read as the reverse complement.
CGCGGCGATCAGTTGGGCCAAGAATAATCTCATCACCGCCGAACAATACGAAGCCAAACCGGGACACGCCCTGGGAATCGCCGCGGAGCACATCTACCCGGTCTATCAGGCCCTGCTGGCGAAGTCCAATGCCGTCGATTTTGATGATCTGCTGCTGCACGTCGCTACGATCCTCCGCCAGAATGACCAGCTCCGCCGGGATCTCGACCGCCGCTATCGCTATATTCTCGTCGACGAGTATCAGGACACCAATCTGGCCCAATACACGATCGCCCGGGCGCTGTCGATCGACTATCCCAATCTGGCGGTCACCGGCGACCCGGACCAATCGATCTATGGATGGCGCGGCGCCAACCTGAACAACATTCTGGAATTCGAGCGGGACTACCCTAAGGTTCGGGTGGTCCGGCTGGAGAGAAACTACCGTAGTACGAAGAGGATTCTGCGCGTGGCCGACGCGTTGATCGCCCATAACGTACGGCGAAAGCAGAAGGATCTCTTTACGGAGAACGGCGATGGCCAGCCGGTGCGGCTGATCACGTATCCCACGCAGAAGCTGGAAGCCGAGTCGATCGCCGCGCGGATCGCCGACCAGATCGGTTCCGGTCGCCGCCGTCCCCGCGATTTTGCCGTCTTCTATCGCATCAACGCGCTTTCTCGTTCCCTGGAATTCGCCCTGCGCAACGAGGGCGTTCCCTACCAGATGGTCAACGGGTTGGAGTTTTTCCAGCGGGCCGAGATCAAGGACATCCTGGCCTACCTCCACTTGCTGAACAATCCGCGCGACGACGTGGCCTTGCTCCGCGTGATCAACAAGCCGGCGCGGGGTATCGGAAAAACAACGCTCGGGCGGCTTACCGACCATGCCGACGGCCGCGGGCTTTCGCTTCTGGAGGCGGCTCGCCGTTGCCGCGAGATCGATTCGCTGGGCAGCCGGCCGGTTCGGTTGATCGGGCAGTTTGTCGAGCTATTCGACCGGCTCGCCGCCGCGATGCACGGACCGGTCGAGGAAGTGCTGGGGTGCGTGCTGAGCGAATCGGGATACCAGAAGCAACTCGAACAGTCCGACAACGAGGAGGATGCCCAGCGGCTGGCCAATATCGAGGAATTACTCACCGTGGCCCGCGAATTCGACCAGCGTCACGGCGACGACGGGTCGCTGGAGATGTTTCTTGAGGAAACGAGCCTCGTGGCGGATACCGACGCCTGGGAAGCCGACGACGACCGAGTGACGCTGATGACCTTGCACGCCTCCAAGGGGCTGGAGTTTCCCGTCGTCTATCTGGTGGCCGTCGAGCAAGGGCTCCTGCCGCACGAGCGGAGCATGGATTCACCGCACCAGCTTGAGGAGGAACGGCGGTTGATGTTCGTGGGCATTACCCGAGCCCGGCAGGAACTGCAATTGAGCCGGGTGCGCAACCGCGAATTTCGCGGGCGGCGCCAGACGGCGGTCCCCAGCCCGTTTCTGATGGAGTTACCCCGTGGCGAGATGGAGATCGACGAGCCGCTGGCCGAGGGGTCGTACGAACCGGTGCCCGAATGGCAGGACACTCACCAGCGGCGCGAAAGCGACCCGGACTATGAAGTGGACCGAACCGATGAGCCAGAGCGACCGGCTCCGTCGAGAAGCGTGTCCTCGTCGCCCTTTGCCGCTCACCTGACGACGGCGGCCGAGTTGGCCTCCGGCAGCGACGAGTCGTCATCGGTGCCCGACCATTTTCATCAGGGGATGCGGGTTCGCCATCCGAAGTACGGGTTGGGGCGCATTCTCGCGCTGAGCGGCTCGGGCGACATGCGTCGGGCAACGGTCCACTTCGAGGCCTCCGATCACCGCCTGAGATTCATCCTGGGTATAAGCCCGTTGCAGCCGGCGGATGATCTCCCGTAAGGACGACGGTACGATGGTTGACAAGCATGGCACGGAAACGGATCGGACGGACGGTCGGCCGCTGTTGTATCTTCCCGGGCTGGACGGCACCGGACGACTCCTCTTTCGGCAGACCGATTTGAACCGGTCGTATCGCGTTCTTTGCCAATCGTACCCACAGGACCGGAAGACGACCTACGAGCAGTTGGCCGAAGCCGCGGCGTCTCGACTCGACCGGGAGGGGATCGAGCGCCCGGCGGTCGTCGTCGCCGAGTCGTTTGGCGGAGCGGTCGGCATGACGTTCGCGCTAAGCTACCCGGAGAAGGTCGAACGGCTCGTCCTGGTCAATACGTTTGCGTGGTACCCGCGGCGATTGCTGATCCGACTGGCCACCGTGGTGGGTGCGTTGACACGATCGAAGCCGAGTCCCGCCTTCACGCGCCGGTTTCGCGGCCCGTTCTTCTTTGCGCCGGACACGGAACCCGAGACGCGTCGCCAGTTTTGGGAGCAGACGGCCGACGTCCCGGTCCGTGCCTTCTGGCGTCGGGCATGCATGATTGCCGGGCTCGATTTGAGGCCCCGGCTGGCCGAGATCCGAACACCCACGCTGGTGCTCGTGGCGCCAAACGATCGAGTGGTTCCGCCCAAGTCGGGTCGGGCATTGGCCGAGCAACTGCCCCGCGCCGAGTTGGTCGAGATCTCGGCCGGCCACGCTGCCCTGGTCCACCCCAGCGTCAATCTGGCCGAGTTGCTCGACCGTTGAATAAGGATGGATGCGATGGCGGCCGATCCCATCGACAAGCTGCTCGCCGAGCCGGTTTTCGCCGACCCCTGGCCCGAGGCCGTATTCATCGCGGCGGTCGATGCGTGTTTGGACGTGCTACTGACGCGGTTTCCGCGTTACGCGGATTTCGTTCGCGATCGCACGGACGGTATCTCACCTCGGCCGATCGAAACGACGGAGCGGATCGCCGCGTTGCCGCCGCTGTTCTTGCCGGTGCTTAAGGGGTTTCGGTTCGACTTGCCCCCCGACGTACCGATCGCCGTCGAGTTGACCAGTTCGGGCACAACCGGCGCTGCCAGCGCGGTGCCGCTGGACGAGCCGAGTATGCGGCGGAGAGTCGACGCGATGGCGGCCGTTTACGACGGGCTGGAGATCGGGGCCGACAACATGCAGGCGCTGGCTTTTCTGCTGGATCCGGCCACCACCCGCATGGCCGGCTCGGTGGTGATCGACGCCGTGCTGCGCTCGATGCCGCAGGTCCGCTCGATTCAGTACCTCGCCCGGCAACGGAACTCGAAGCCCGATTTCTCCATGCCCGATGCAATCGAGGCGGTTACCGAGGCAGCCAGCCAGGGTCCGGTCCTGCTGGTCGGCTATCCCGCGCTGATCGCCGCGGCCGTGCAGGGCATGCGGGAGACGGGGAGGGGGCGTCTGCCATTGCCGCAAGGCAGCTTCGTTCTCACCGGCGGTGGATGGAAGTCGTTTCTGCCCGGTGTGCAACTCGATCAGGAAGGATTTCGCCGGCTGGTCGCCGATTTCTTCGAGATCGGCCCCCAAGCGGTTCGGGACATGTTCGGGCTGAGCGAATGTCCGGCGGTGTTCGTTCAATGTGCCCGAGGAAACTACCACGTGCCCGTCTTCGTACACGCACAGGCCGTCGATCCGGAGACGGGAAAGGAAGAGGATCGCGGCAGGACGGGGCTGCTACAACTGACCACGCCGCTGACAACCAGTTACCCTCTGCTGAAGATTCTCACGACGGACAAGGTCGTCATCGATCGGGGATGCGACTGCGGACTGGCAACGCCGTTTATCGTTCCGCGGGGTCGCGCTTCGGTCGCCCGGTTCGAGACGTGCGCGATGAAGATCGAACAGGCGGTGGGTTAGCGCCTCATGATACTTGAATATGTGGGTGCCTGGGGTCGAAATGCGAGGAACGAGCAGCGAGCCCCCAGACGGAGAATCACTGGGGGCTCGGCGTTCGTTCCTCACGCCTCGACCCAGGCACCCAAGAGAGACGAACATGACCGATCCACAAACACTACCTCCCACCGATTTCCGCCCGGACACTCCGGCCTCGTTGCGCCAATGCCTGGAGTCGCTACGTCCGGCCGGCCGTGAACTGGCCGCGATGCCGTTGTCCGACCTGCTGGTCACGCTCGAACAGTTTGGCCGGCTCTGGCAACCCGGGTCCGACGACTTCCGCCGCGCGTGCTCTTTGTTGGAGGGCACGTTCAGCCGCCGGGCCGTGCAGGATTCGTTGACCATGCTCTCCCTTTCGCTTCGCCGCGAGGTGCTCCTGGGGGAACTGACGCGGGAGTTGGGCCGCGCCGACCTGATGGACCGCTGGCAGCCCGATGAAGGGGAGACCGGGTTCAGCCGCGGCTTTCCGTTGGGCGTAGTCGCCCATGCCTTGGCCGGCAACGTATTCTTGGGCGGTGCGGTCGCCATCGCCCAATCGCTGCTCACTCGCAACGCCGTACTGGTCAAACTGAGCCGGGAGGACTCCGGTTTCACCGGCCTGTTTGCCGATCGCCTCAAGAGTCTCGACCCCGGCGGCCCGCTGGCCCGATCGATTGCCGTCTGTGCCTGGGAAAGCGAGCAGGACGAGTTGAATCAGGTCTTGCGCGAGGAAGCCGACGCGGTGGTCGTTTGGGGCGGCCAGGCCGCCGTCGAGGCGTACCCGGCCGATCGCTGCCGAGGACGTGTGATTCACTACGGACCCCGCCTGGGGATCGGGCTGGTGTGCGACGGGGTCGACCTCGATGAGGCGCTGCCCGCACTGGCCTGGGACGTCGCGCTCTGGGAGCAACGGGCGTGTAGCTCTCCACGCCTGTTGCTGGTCGAAGACGCCGACGGCTCCGGCTCGCTGCCGGGGCGGGTCGCGGCTGAATTGAGCCGGGCCCTGTCCAACGTTCGGGAACATCTGCCCCGGCGAACACTTTCGCTGGACGAGAAGTCGGAAGTGTATTCCCTGCGGGAGTGGGCGGCGTGGGGAAATCGGGCTCGCGTGTTCGCCGCCACCGGGTCCATGGACCACACGGTCTTGCTGAGCACGGCCGGGCCGCAAGAGATTCCCGCCGGCTACCGCACGGTGCTCGTGGAGCCGCTGGGGAGTCTCTCGGAGGTACACCGATCGCTGGCTCCCTACCGAGATGCGCTGCAAACGGCCGTCTTGGCGGCGCCGCCGGCTCGATGGCCCTCGGCCGTGGCCGCGCTGGTCACCTCGGGTATGACCCGGGTGGTGGCCGCCGGATCGGCCGCTTCCCGTTTTCTCGGCCTGCCCCACGAAGGAGAGTTCGCCTTGCGCCGGTTGGTCGAGCTGATCGGCATCGACCTGGGCAGCGGCTGCCTCACCTGTCCCGGCCATCAAGTCTCGCCGGCCGTGATCGAGCAATTGAAACATTCGTAGAGACCCGAAGCGTAAGCGAGGGAGCTTATCGGTCGTCCCTCGCTTACGCTTCGGGTTTCTATGACTATCGGCTGATGAACATTTGGGGCTAGTCAACGGCCGTGAGCCACTGGTGTTTCCAGAGCGGGTTTCCGCAGGCACGGCACGGTTCGACGCACTCCAAAACTCGTCCGCGACACTGTCGGCAATCGGAAATGGCCGGCAGAATGCGCAACTGGTCGCGACGCAACGTGGCGGTCGTGTCACGATCCTCGAAAGCACAAGCCGTGGCAAGCTGGATCGCCAAGGGGACGAGCCGAAAGAGGACCAGCGGCGCGCGTCTCGATCCCGGCAGAAGCCGCCCCAATTCGTCGCTGAAGGCCCTGTGTCGCCCCTCGGACGTTTCGCCCAGGTAGTCCTCGGCTTGCGACAGAACGATTTCGTCCAGGCCGCTGTCGTGCATTCGCAGGCGTGCCAACCACGGGAAGTACCACTGGGGGGTCGTGCCCAGGTAGCCGAACTTCTCCGCGGCCGTGGCCGATTCGGCGATCAGATAGGCCTCGATCCGCTCCAGGGCTCGTTGCTTGGTCTTGAGTTCGGAAACCGGCATGAGCATCGAGTCCCTGCCCACGGCCTCATCCACGTCGTGGTGTATCCGCAGAAACAGGGAATCTCGTAGCACGGTCAGTCCGGCGCGAAGGCAAGTGGCCGCGTGGACGCCGCTGCCACGCGCCTTGTGCCGGTCGAACTCCCCGGCCGCCTCGGTCAGCCATGGGGGCGAATCGTGATGGCCCATTCCGATAGCCTCCCGAATCTGAAGGTCTCTTGAGGAGATTGCCCAGACGCATTCTAACGGTTCGGTCACATCCTGCCACCACCCCAGCCTGCCTGGGGGGGCGGCATCATCCCTTGATACGGGACACGTTCACACCGTTCAACCATCAGCGCACACCCCGCCCCGCGCGGGAAACGCGGAAATGGACCAGCTAGCGCGATGGGGCGGTTTTTGTCGGTCAAGAGGGCAATCGATGTTTGCGTTCGGTCGGGTTTCTGGTAGCTTCGACGTTTCTGGATACGTCGGGGATCCCGTTTATCGGGTAGAGTTATATGTGGGCAGTTGGCGCGAGGTGGGAAAAAGGGGACAGGCACCTTCCGTGCGAAGCACCCGAAGGGCCTCTCAGGCAAAAGGTGCCCGTCCCCTTTTTCCCACCCTGTGTCAGCCGTTTTTCCCCGCCTCGTGACGGATCTTGGGAGTCTCCAGCCGTGGATATCCTCATTGCCACTAGCGAAGCCGTTCCTTTTGCCAAGACCGGTGGATTGGCCGACGTCTGCGGCGCGCTGCCCGTGGAGCTTTCCCGGGCAGGGCACGAACCGACGCTGATCCTTCCCGCCTATCGGCAGGCCAAGACGTGCGGGCTGCCGATCGAACCGGTGGGGATCGAGTTCATCGTTCCCATCGGCAGCAAGACGGTCACCGGCCATCTGCTCCGCAGCAAGCTTCCCGGCTCCAACGTGCCGGTCTATCTGGTCGAGCAAGATCACTATTTCGATCGAGCGGGGCTCTACCAGGAAGACGGCGTCGACTACACGGACAACTGCGAACGGTTTGTGTTCTTCTCTCGCGCCGTGCTCGAAGCGATCCGCCTGCTGGAACTACGGCCCAACGTGATTCACGCCAACGATTGGCAGACCGGCCTGATCGGCGCGTACCTTCAAACCGAATACCGCGGCCTGCCTCGCTACGAACAGATCGCCTCGCTGTTTACGATCCACAACATGGCCTACCAGGGACAGTTCTGGCACTGGGACATGTTGCTGACCGGGTTGGACTGGAAGTACTTCAACTGGCAGCAGATGGAGTTCTTCGGTCACCTCAACCTGTTGAAGACGGGCCTGGTCTTCGCCGATTCGATCAACACGGTCAGTCCGCGATATGCCCAAGAGATTCAGACCGCCCCATTGGGCGCCGGGCTAGAGGGCGTGTTGCAGCATCGGCACGACGTACTCTCGGGCATCATCAACGGCGTGAACTACCAGGAGTGGGACCCGGCCATCGATCCCCATCTGCCGGCCCGTTACGACGCGCGGAGCGTCGGCCAGGGCAAGCCGGAGTGTAAAGAGGCTTTGCAGCGGGAACTGGGCCTTCCCCAACGCGAGGACGTGCCGCTGGTCGGAATTATCGGCCGGCTGGCCGATCAGAAGGGCATCGATCTGGTCGGTGCCGTGATGCAGGAGTGGGTGAAATCGTCCGACATGCAATGGGTTGTCCTGGGCACCGGCGATCCGAAATACCACCGCCTGTTGGGCCGGTTGGGCGAACGCTTCCCGCGGAAAGTGGCCGCCCGGCTGGAATTCTCGAATCCGTTGGCCCATCGCATTGAGGCCGGGTCCGATATCTTCCTGATGCCCAGCCAGTTCGAGCCCTGCGGGCTGAACCAGCTCTATAGCCTGAAATACGGAACCGTGCCCGTAGTCCGGGCGACCGGAGGTCTGGCCGACACGGTCACCGACACGACGCCCGCCACGTTGGCCGCCGGCACGGCCACCGGGTTCACCTTTCGAGAATACAGTTCGCTGGCACTGTCGGAGACCCTGCGCCGGGCGTGCGAAATGTTCGACCGGCCGGAAGCCTGGACCCAATTGATCGCCACGGCGATGAAGCAAGACTGGTCGTGGACCCGCAGCGCCCAGCAGTACATCCAACTCTACGAAATGACCATCGCCCGGATGAAGCACGCCGTCTACGCGTGAAGCGGCGTGGTCTTCGGATTTCATTGTACGATGGCCCTCCGAGGCCGTCGTACGGATATTCCGGCAAATCGCAGGAAGGCAATCG
>CAYUIQ010000221.1:0-14536 GCA_964444795.1 uncultured Planctomycetaceae bacterium | reverse complement strand
GATACCCTATCTCTCTCCTTTCCACCAGTTCCACATGTCCGACACGGCCGTGCCCCGATCCCTTTCCCTCGAAAACGGCCCAATTCGGGGTAGGTGGATGGACCGGTTTCTGGCTATAATCTCCGCCCTTAGCCACCGGTCCATCCAGGTTCATTCTTTTAATGTGTCGGGACGACGATGCCGGGACATGGAAGTCCGAGGACATCGAACCACCCACTTGCGCGGCAGCAGGAAGCCGTCGCGCCAGGACGCTTCCTTCTTGCGCTGGCGGTGGCACTGACCCTCTGGTCGCTCGGGGCCGATCCGGCGGCGGCCCAAACGACGCGGGTGCGGATCGCCTGGGGTGGGGGCGCCGAGCGAGTTTGGACCGGCCAGATCGAACTGAGCCAGGGCACGCTGGCCGAGCCGCGTTTGCTGGGCATCGAGGCCGACGAACCGGGGTCGATGTGGCTGAAAGACGGCCGTTTGAACATCGCGTCTCGCAGCGGCCGGACCTACGACGGAATCGATCTTCTGGCCATCGCGCCGGACGATGCCGTGCTTCGCATTCGACTAACCCCCGGCGGCCGTGCCAGACCGAAGCAAAATGCCCCGTGGATCGAGGTCCCGTTGAGTCAACTCGACAAGGGATTCCACAACGCGGCTTTGGACGATCAGGGCAACCGACTTCTCGTACGCCGCGCCGGCGAAGACACGTTGCGCATCGCGTTGTCGGATGGTCGCGACTCGCTGATTTTCTCGCCGGGCGAACAACTCGATTTTCAGTTGACCCCGCGGAAGCTGCCCTTTCCGCCGAAAGAAACCGCGCGCATCGACGTTCGCCTGTTGGTCGGTCGGGGCGACGCGGTGCTCTGGGCGACCTCGTTCGACGTGTTGGCGGGCAATCCGGTCGCGCGGAAGATCAACGTCCCTCTGCCGACGGTCGAAGGGGTGTACGACCTGCAGATTAAGGCCACGCAGCGGACCGGCTTGGGAGTGAATCTTCTCCGGCGCGCGCCCTCGATCGACCGCCGCCTGCAACTGCTGATGCTCAGCCCGCACCCGTTGCCGGTTCCGGTGGGACTGGGCCGGCAGTGGACCCAGGTCGAGGAGATCGATCCGGCCAACCCAAAATGGTACGAGCAATTCGCCAAGCTCCCGCAGCTTCCCGGATTACCCCGGTTGTGGAGCGGCCCGTTGGGCAACGACTCGGTGCAAACGGTGGAGCATTCGTTGGGTCGCGTGGTCATGCTGGGCGCCGGAGGCGAGGGCTCGGAGGTGGGCTGGGAGGCCTATTCGTTGCCCATCGAACGTCCCGGCCAGCCGCACGTCTTGGAGATCGAATACCCGAACAACGTGCCGCAGACGATGAACATTAGCATCATCGAACCCAACGCGTCGGGCGCGGTGATGCCCATCGGGTTGGATTCCGGCGTTTTTGTTCCGGAGGAGGTCGGCGGCATCGATCCCCCGGCGGCCCAATGGGCCCGACATCGCTTGATCTTCTGGCCCCGGACCAAGACGCCGATGGTACTGGTGACCAACGGCGACGGCCGGCTTCCGGCGATGTATGGGAAGATCCGCGTGTTGACCGGGGGCGACCGGTTGCCGCGTGCGTTTCCGGCGGCATTGCGGCGGCCCGAGCGGCTGCTGGCCGCTTACTTCGATCGCCCCTTGTTTCCGGAGAACTTCTCGGCCACCGAAGCCCGCGACCAGTGGAGCAAGCAAAGCCTGGACGACTGGCTCACCTTCTACCAGGGAGGCACCCGGCTGGTCGAGTATCTGCATCACGTCGGTTACGGCGGCATGATGATGTCGGTGCTGGCCGACGGAAGCACGATCTACCCGAGCAAGATCCTGCAGCCCACGCCCCGATACGACAAAGGGGTCCTCTTCTCGACCGGTCAGGACGCGGTACGAAAAGACGTGTTGGAAATGCTCATGTGCCTCTTCGATCGAGAGGAGTTGGAGCTGATTCCGGCGCTCGATTTCGACGCACCGCTGCCCCGGCTGGAGGCCGTGCTTCGCGCCGGCGGAGCCGAGGCCGAGGGGATCCGCTGGATTGGAGCCGACGGGACCACCTGGCAAGACAAGTACCGGTCGAACCGCGGTCGGGCGCCCTACTACAACGTGCTGCATCCGACCGTGCAAGAGGCCATGCTCGAGGTGGTGCGCGAGATCGTCACGCGGTACGACCACCACGAGTCGTTTGCCGGGCTGGCGATCAAGCTCTCGGCGTACGGCTATACCCAACTGCCCGGCCCCCGGTGGGGTATGGACGACGTCACGATCGCGCGGTTCGAGCGCGACACGGGCGTCGCGGTGCCGGGAACCGGCGAGAGTCGTTTTGCCCAGCGAGCCGAGTTTCTAAACACCCAGGCACGCCGCGAGTGGCTACAGTGGCGAGCCGACAAACTGGCCAAGTTCTTCATCCGGGTGCAGTCGGAGTTCGACGTCGCCGACACGCGGTCCGGACGCCGTGGTCCCGGGCGACGCCTCTATTTGGCTGGGGCCGAAATGCTCGCCGGCGAGGAACTCGAAGGACTGCTGCGGCCCACGTTGTTGCGAAGAACCAGTCTGTCCGAGGCCATGCTCCAGGTGGGCATCGACGTCCATCGCCATTTCGGCGATCCGCGGAGCCCCATTCTCTTGCGGCCCGAGCGGGTCAACACCTCGCACACACTGGGCGATCAGGCGATGGACCTGATCATCGAGCAGATGGCCGACGCCCAGCACTGCTTCTCCGTTCCTCCGATTGCCGGAAGCTTGTTCTTTCACAAGCCACACGAGATGCGATTGGCTTCGTTCGACCAGAAGAGCCCGTTTCAACCAACCCATACCTGGCTGGCCACGCAGACGGTCCCCTCGATGGGGAATAATCGTCGGCGATTTGTGCGCGGTCTGGCCGCTTTCGACTCGCGGCGGATCTTCGACGGCGGATGGCGGCTGCCGTTGGGACAGGAAGAGTCGATTCGCCGCCTGGTCGCCGTCTATCGGCAGCTTCCCGACGTACCCTTCGAGCGATTCGTCGATCCGGCCGGTCCGGACAGGCAGCCGGTGGTGGTTCGCTACTATCACGCCTTGGACCGAACCTACGTCTATCTGGTCAACGAACTTCCGTTTGCCGTCACGGCCAAGCTGCGTTTTCGCGCGGCGGCGGACTGTCGGCTGGAAGAACTCAGCCGTGTCCGCTCCGTCGGCGCCCTGCAACACGACACACAAGGCGCCGCCTGGGACGTCCAACTCGATCCGTACGATCTGGTGGCCGTGCAACTGAACTCGGCCAACGCCGTGCCGGTGGGATTGGAGGTCGCTGAGCCGGAACACGTGAAGATGGCCCTGGAGCAGAAGATTCTCGAGTTGAGTGCCCGGGCAGCCGTGCTGCGTAATCCGCCGCCCTGGAAAGGGCTGCAAAATCCGGGCTTCGAGAAGAAGCCCGCCGCCGCCGACCCGATTCCCGGTTGGCTCACTTCCTTCGGCGAAGGAGGGAGCGTCACGATCGACCGGACCCACAAACACGCCGGGGACCAGTCGGTACATCTACACGCCGACGATGCGATCGTCAGCCTGGTAAGCCAACCGTTTCCCACCCCGAACACGGGCCGGCTCTGGATGTGGGTGAGTCTGCGCATCGACAACCCCGAGCGTCAACCGCCGCTGCGGATCACGCTGGAAGGCCGGCACCAAGGCGCCTACTTCTCCCGGTCCGCGATCTTGGGAAAAGCGGCTCAGGGCGCCGCCGCGCCCATCGCCCTGGGAACCAACTGGGCACCTTATGTCATTCCCATCGGCGACTTGCCGCTGAAAGATCTCAAGGACGTACGCGTGCGTTTCGATCTCCTGGGGCCGGGCGATGTCTGGATCGACGACATCGAGTTGGCAACCTTGCGCTTCGCTCGCAACGAACTGACCGAGCTATCGAAACTGATCTACCTGCTCAACGTCAAGCTGGACGACGGCAAGGTCGGCGACTGTATGCGGCTGCTGGAAGGATACTGGCCCCGCTTCCTCACCGACAACGTGGCCATCGAAGTGGCCGCCAAACCGGCCGCCGAACCGCCGAAGGACAACCTGCTCAATCGCGTCAAGCAGATGATTCCGCGGTTGTGAGCGGGGGGCGGACTATTCTCGCACGCGCTGCATCGGCGGCAACTTGCCGCCGGAAAACGTCTGCCAGCGCTGCTCGATTTCGTCGGCCTTGGGGACCCCGTCGTGCATCCACAGCCCGAAGCGTAACCGCAACGGGCGACCCGGCTCGATCACCAGCGGCTTGTCCAGCGTCAAACAAGCGCCCATCCAGCCGTCGTTGCGAACGTGAAACGGCGCGGGATGGCCCGGGTTGGACGGATGGTCCAACAGCGTCACGCCGCCGGTTTGCTCCCGGGTGACCGGTCCGCTGTAGTCGACCCATCGGGCCGGCTTGCGAAAAACGTTCGCCTCGTCCCGCTGCCCATGGCTGTTGAGGATCCGCCCGCCGCCGTCATGCACGCCGATCGTCTTGGCCATCCGCACACCGATCATCCCAAAGGGCGTTTGACCTAAGGTGACCGGCGTGTTGCCGGGGGTCTCCAATTGCAGGTCGACGATCATCAGCCACCGGTCCGCGGTCTCCGAGGGGCGCACTTCGATGCGGCGGCGTTCGACCAGCAGCGTCTTTCCCTCCCGCGTTTTCCAGGCGGCGGTGGCCAGCAGCCAGGCACTTGCTTCTCCGTCAGCATACTGTTCGATCCGCTGATGGACGATCCGACCCGCTCCCCGATCGTCCCAGAAGCTGGTGCCGCCGACGTCGTTGTGCGAAATCCAGACGGAATTGTGATGGCTATGCGTGATCGGATCGTGCGGATGCCCCATCCGCGTCAGCGATCGACCCGCGGGGCCGGCCACGGGATAGCAAAACGGCCGCATCAGCGTCGGGCCGAAATGATACCGCGTCAGTTCCCGGCCGTTGTGCTGAAAGGAAGCCCGATCATCAGGCAGCGGGATCACCTGCACCGCCGGCACGGGCTTGGCGGCGGGTAAGTCGTCGTCGGCCTGAATCATCGAACGTGCAACGATCGATAAGGTCGCAACGAAGATCACCACGCGTTCTCCATGCATCACTTGCCACCTCATGGGATTCTGTCAATGGAGCAGGAAAAAATCGCGACAACTCGTTCAGACCGGCAACGCTTTGTACGAAGGATTCGCCGATTCCCAAGACCGAATCGACTTGTACAACTCGCTATCTCGGAAGTACACGGATTCGTACGCCAGACGGAGAGCGCGTTCCAACGCTTCGGGTTTCACATCCGTTGGATTGCGTGCGGCAATCGTTCTTCGCAGGGCAAACGACAATACGGCAACCAAATCGTGACCGCAACAGATCTGCCATGGATCGTGTTGGGGATCTCGCAACGATTCGATCTGCGATCGGATATCCCGATCGTCCAATCCGTGTTGCTGCGAGTTGTTCTTGACTTCCTCGATCAGTCTCGGCACGTCGATCTGTAGATCGCTACGCTCCACAAACTTGCCAAAGGACAGATCCTTGAAGCTCAGCCTAAGCTGGTCTCGGAGAGAGAGCCAACGGAAGTATCCGATGATCATCGTGTTCCGCAGGATCGTGTCGACGAAGGAACGGCCGATCCGTTCCTCAAACGCTTTCAGGCGCGACGGTTCGGCGAATTCGGACAGAACCTTATCGAGCGCTGGAGATGCCATCATCATGCATTCAAGATCGTGTAGGTCCGTCGTCAGCAGATTGGGCGAGGGGCTTGCCCTTTTCTCGACGTGCCTGAAGTCGGCATCAATGATTGTCAGGATACCGTCGAAGTTCTCATCTTCGAGGATTTGCAGCGCACCGGTTGCATTCTCGCATCCGTGGGCGATTACAATACGGCAAGCATTCTGATCGAGAAGATTCCGGTACGCGATCTTATCCGACGGGCCCTCGACGATCACCATGGTGCCCTTGTGGTTGGTGCGCATCATGCGCACTTCGTTGGCGACCGTATATGGCGTGGTCGATTCTCTCATTGAAGCGATTCTTGCAGTTCAACCGCGTCTTTCAACTCGACCGTCAAGTCCCAACGATCGCTGATGATCTGGGGAGAATGCGTGGCAATCAGAACGTCGAAACTCGACAGGTGGGCCATTTCCTGAAGATCCCGCAGAAAGGCTTCTTGCCATGCCACGTGGAGAGATATCTCCGGTTCGTCGATCAGGATCAGCGAATCCCGGCGCACCTTGAAGAGGAGTTCATAGAGCATGACAACCTCATGCTGTTCTCCAGAAGAGAGGTTGTCTGCCGCCAGCGGCTGATCTTTGTCGGTGGTGAACGTAATCCCCTTTTCACGACTGATGACGATTTTCTTGTGCCTGAACCGACGATTGATGATCGCCTTGAGCAAACTGATCTTGTCGGCCAGATCATCGAACACCGCTAGTTTTTCCTGCACGTCACAGACGTATACGGACAACACGCTGGCTTTCGTCTCATCGATTGTCCCAGGGATCTGTTGGAACTGCGGAGCTGTTTCTGGATCGAGCAGTCCTAATTCAGTAAGTTGTTTTCGCTTTGCCTCAAACTCCGAAAGTCGATTGGCCAGTTCGCTTTTCGTCAATCCCGCCGAAGGTGACTGGTCAACGAGCCGAACGGGGAATGTACGGTCAAGGGACTGTGAAAGCTCGGCATACTCCGTCAAAGTGACCCCGATGGCAGACGCGAGCTCTTTCGCATAACCCATTACCGCAGAGGTTGATTCCGATCGCCAGGTGCGACTTTTGGATCGTTTGGCTTGCGGACGAACAACCAGTCGATCCTCGCGGACAAAACGAACATCTACGGACTTCTTGATTTTCCGGAGCCATCGTGGCTCGGTGAGTCGTTCCGAGTGCGGAGGAGGGAGATACTTTCTCAGAATGTCGTAGTATCTTTCAACTACTTGGTCCGTGTCAAGAATCTCGGCGTCAGAGGTCATCCATTCTCTTGGACCGACTCGGCGGAGGTGTGGAATAAGGTCTTCGAAGGCATCAATAGGAAAGCCTGTTTCCTTGCTACTCCAGACCGTCTCGTACTCATACGGTGTTTCTTCACCACACGAAAAGACCAGAGACAGGACACGTGACATCTCCGATCGCCGTCTTTCTCCCCGTTTTGCCTCCCTTCGCTTTTCAACACGTAGCGTCCTGCCATCGCCCAACTCCACGCCAAACGTGAAAAACGGAACGGTCCGCAGTTCCGAGTATCGAGAATTGAACAGCCCGTCGATCATGCGGAGAATGGTCGTCTTGCCGAATCCATTGGGGGCATGGATGATCGTGGTTCGATCACCCATGTTCATGGGAATCTGATGGTCGAAAAGGCCGAACAGCTTTTCGACAAATACCCGTTTGATTCTCATCTTCAAGTCCCTTTACCGCTGCTGGAAAGAGCCCGCGCACACTTCATGATACACCGAAACCCTTGGTGACGGCGAGCCCCATACGGACCGGGACATCACGCCCCCCCGACAGATGGGTTTCGCCCGTGCCATCGCGTGGCCACACTCTGATTCGTGACACGCGAAGCCCAGATGGTTCGCGAAAAATTCGGCCCGGAGGAACTTGAGAGCCATTTCTTAGACGTAATCGGCAAATACCTCCTTTCTTCTCTACTCCCCCGTCCACCACGCATCGAGCACCTCGCGCAGATGCTTCACTCGTTCCGGTTGCTCATCGGCCAGATCGTTGTTCTCGTGAGGGTCGGCGGTCAAATCGTACAACTGCACGGCGGCTTCCGGTTCGTTGGCAGCGTGCGGGGCGATCAGTTTCCAGCGGCCTTCGATGACCCAGCGGTAACGCAGGCTGCTGATCGGTCGGGCGACGTCGACGGCGTTGTGCAGGAAGATCTCGCCGCAAATCGCCTTGCGCCCGGCCAGCGTGTCGGCGTCCAGCAGGTTGACGCCCGGCATGTCGGCCGTGGGCTTCATGTCGCAGGCGGCCAGGATCGTGGGCACCAAATCGGTGCTGATCGCGAGCGTCCGGTCGTCGCGACGCGGTTCGACGTGGCCGGGCCAGCGGATCATGATCGGGGTGCGAACGCCGCCTTCGTTGGGCGACTGTTTCGATCGCGGCGCGTAACGTCCACTATCGGGACGCTGAATCCAGCCGTTGTCGGTGACGAAAACCACCAGTGTATTCTCGGCCAAGCCCTTGCGATCGAGATGCCCGAGCAACTGCCCACAGGTCTGGTCGAACCACTCGCACATGGCCCAATATCGGGCGACGTGCGGCGAGTCGGCCTTGTCCTTGTACTTATTGAACAGCTCCTCGGGCGGGTTGTGCGGCGAGTGGGGCAGGAACGGGGCGTACCAGATGAAGAACGGTCGATCGCCGGCCGTGTCGATAAAATCGAAGATCGGCGCCAGTCCCTGACGCCCGATCTTCAAGCCCACGTCGCCGTGCCGTCCGCCGCGCGTGGGGTCGCCGTGGGTCATGCCGTGGGTAAAACCGCCGCGGCTGAAGTTACCTTCCCACCACTTGCCCGTCTGAAGGCTGAGGTAGTTTTTCTCGGCCAGCATTCGGGCCAACGTCGGCACCCGCCCGATGTTGGCGATCTGCTCGTTTCGCTGTCGCTGATACTCGTCTCGCGGGATGCCGCGCGGCGGATCGTTGCTGGTGATCCGATGTTGATGGGCGTAGAGCCCGGTGGCCAGTGTCGCCAGACTCGGCCGGCAGAGACTCGAGGGCACATACCCCCGCGTGAAGACGAGGCTCTGCGAGGCCAACCGATCGATGTGCGGCGTTTTGATAACCGGATGGCCCATGAAGCCGAAATCGCCCCACGCCTGATCGTCGCCGATAATCATCACCACATTGGGCGGCCCGGCCGCGACGGCGAAGCTGGCCGTCATTGTTAGTACGGCCAGAATGGCGAGTGTTGCAAGTCGTGTGTTCATGGTTGGATCCTCTCGGGGGTGTTGAAGGTTCAGGAGCAGCCCAAAACGGTCGCGGCACCATCGTTTAACGCGGGTGGCACGGACACTTTGCCGCAAGACGCGCTGCCACTTAACACGCTCATTCGGCAAATGTGTCCGTGTTGCATCGCAACAAGAGGATTGTACTTCGCGTGTGACCGTGCGACAATACGGTAATGTCCAGACGATGTATCTACGATGACGAGTTGCATGCCCAGTTCGTCACGTTTTCCTGTTACCGGCGTCGCCGCCTGCTGGATCACGCTCGGACTCGCCAGGTCGTGATTAGCCTGCTGGCGACCGAATTGGCCACCCACGAGGGAACCTGCTGCGGTTTCGTGGTCATGCCCGACCACGTCCACGCGATCGTCTGGTTTCGCGAGCCGGGCCGACTGAGCCACTTCATGAAGCAATGGAAGCAGAAGTCGAGCGTGCAATTGAAGAAGCTTGTGCGTGGCCAATTGGCCGGCTACTTCAAGACGATCGACCGGAAGGATCCCTTCTGGCAGCCAAGGTATTATCCTTTCAGTCTATACTCTGAGAAGAAGGCCACCGAGAAACTCGACTACATGCACCTGAATCCGGTCCGTGCCGGCTTGGTCGGGAAGGCAGTGGACTGGGCTTGGAGCTCGGCCCGGCATTTCGACAGCGGCAAGTCGGTCGGCGTACCGCTGGAGTGGATATTCTCGTGACGATCCTCTTGTTGCTACGCAACACGGACACATTTGCCGAACAAGGGTGTTCGTGGTTGCCCTTCATTATGGCCAGCCGCCGTCCCGTTGGCAACGCTACGCGACGTTTGCTGTCTCCCGGCGGTGATCTGGTGTAGGATTTGTGCGTATAGTAGCCGTCTCGTCGTAGAGGAACGTCGTGCGATGATCGTTCGCATCGATCAGGTTTTTTTGGCGGCCGACTTCGTCGTAAACGGAAGTCGTCCGAAAGCCCGTCGGTTGGCTCGGCGATTGGCGGGCGCATCAGTGGAAACGGCCCATGCGCGGCGGTAACACGTCGCACTTGGGCAGTATCTCTTTCAGCCTGTCGACGCCCGCGGGATAGGTGACTTTCGTATCGCGAATACGGATTTCTTCAAGGCTGGTCATCCCTTTGAGGTGTTTCAGTCCCTCGTCATCGAGTTGCGTGTGGGAGAGATCCAATTCACGGAGGCTGACGAGCCCGTGGACGTGCTCAAAGCCCTCACCGGCAAGTGGCGCTCCCGGAAGCTCCAACGCCTTCAGGTTCACCAAGCCGTTGAGATGGCGCAACCCCGGGCCCTTCACTTGCGAGTCTCCCAGATAGAGGTATCGTAGGTTCCTCAGCTTTCCGATATACACGAGCCCCGCATCGGTAATTTGCAGACCATTGAACATCAACGTTCTGAGGTTCTCCAGTTTTGCCAAGTGCGCGAGTCCCGCGTCCGTGATGAGATCCCCGTCCAAAACCAACCATCTTAGCTCGCTTAGGCCCTCTAGGTGCGCCAGGCCGTCATCCGTGAGAGGGATCCCGTTGAGGCTCAACTCATGAAGATTCGTAAGTCGACGCAAGTGCTTAAGCCCGGCTTCGGAGATGGAGGTATCATCCAAGTGCAGCTCTCGGAGGCGGCTGCACTTGCCAATATGCGCTAAACCAGCGTCTGTTATCTCTGTTCGCGACAAGTATAGGGAGCGTAGTTCGTCGCACTCCCCCACGTAGGCAAGTCCGTCGTCGGACACATCCGAAAGACACAGGTCCAGATACACCAAGTTGGGGAGGGCCCGCAAATGGGCCAGATCCCCTGGAGCCAACGGTGCGTCCCGCAAGTTCAACTCCGTGGTGATTCCTGGTGCTTCCTCCTTGGATACCAAATTCATCGGACCGTCGGCGGGGTACCGAGTTCGCGGTCTTCCCACAAGCAGTTTCCCCTCTTCGTCCAGGATCAGACCCTTTCCCAACTGTTGTCCGTGAGGCTCGGTACTTCTGTGGAAGAATGCAATCGCATTCTTCTCCGCTTCGGTTACCTTGGCGGCGGTTTCTCCGCTCTCGGTCTCCACGGCCGTTCCGCAGCCAAACGAGAAGCAAAGAATGAGCATTCCACTCAGGCTAAGATGATGTACCATGATTCGATTCTCCCATATTAACGGTAGCGGATGCCAATGGGACGATTACAGGGCTCGGGAGTCTTTTTCGACAAGGGTGTTCGGGTTGCCCTTCATTATGGCCATCCGCCGTCCCGTTGGCAACGCTACGCGACGTTTGCTGGCTCCCGGCGGTGATCTGGTGTAGGATTTGTGCGTATAGTAGCCGTCTCGCTCCGCGAGATGTAGCTTTTCCGCCCTTACGGTTGCCACTCATGCGCCGCAACGAAAGGCTACATCTCGCGGAGCGAGACGGCTACTATACGGAAGATAACAGATCCCTAAACGCCGGGCACGAGTGCCGGGGCTAAACTCTGCGGAGGTTTCGCGTGCCTACTCGATCCATCCTGTTGACGACTATCACTCTGGCTGTGACGTTCTTCTGCTTGCCGCCAACTCTCACGGCCGCCGAGCGTCCCAACATCCTCTGGATCACCTGTGAGGACGCCTCGCCCGTATTGCGCTGTTACGGCGACCGGCAGGCCGTTACGCCGCATATCGACCGTCTGGCCACCGAGGGCATTCGTTACACGCGAGCCTTTGCCACGGCTAGTGTGTGTACGCCGGCACGATCGGGGCTCATCACGGGCATGTATGCCAGTTCGCTGGGTACGCAACATCTGCGCGGAGCCGGACGCGTGCCGAAGTCGGTGCGTTGTTTCACCGAATATCTGCGCGAGGCGGGTTATTACTGCACGAACAACGTGAAGGAGGATTACAACTTCCGCCGCTCGCCCGAGGCGTGGGACGAATCGAGCCGTACGGCCCATTGGCGCAAACGACCCGCGGGTAAGCCGTTTTTCAGCGTGTTCAACTTTACGACGACCCATCAGGGGCAGATCCGTCTGACCGGGAAACAGTTCGCCGCACGCACGGCCCGGCTCACACCCGAGCAGCGGCACGACCCGGCCAAGATGGTGTTGCCACCCTATTATCCCGACGACCCGGTAATCCGTCGCGACGTGGCCAAGTTTTATGACCTGGTGACCGCGATGGACTACCAGGTGGGCGATCTGCTGAAAATGCTCGCCGAAGATGGTCTGGCCGAGAACACGATCGTTTTCTTCTACTCCGACCACGGCACGGGCATGCCGCGACACAAGCGCTGGCCGTACGACTCGGGGCTGCACGTGCCGCTGATCGTGCGTATCCCGGCGAAGTATCGACAGTTGGCCACCGGTGATCCGGGGACGGTGAATAAGGAGCTGGTCAGTTTTCTCGATTTCACCCCGACCGTGCTCGACTTGGCCGGCGTTGATATTCCCGACGTGATGCAGGGGCAGCCGTTCTTGGGAGAACAACCGCCGGAGCCGCGGCAGTATATCTTCGCGATTCGCGATCGGGTCGACGAATGTTACGAGTTCAGCCGGGCGGTGCGCGACGATCGTTATCTGTACGTCCGCCATTTCATGCCCCACCGGCCCGTCATGCAGCGAAGCACCTACTCTGAGCAGACGCCGACCCGAAGTGCAATCCGACGCCTGGCCGCCGAGGGAAAACTCTCCGGCGACAACGAGTTTCTCGCACGCGCGACAAAACCGCCGGAGGAACTGTTCGATACGCAAGCCGACCCGCATCAGGTTCACAACCTGGCCGCATCGCCCCAGCACGCCGAGGCACTATCGCGAATGCGTACCGCGATGCACGACTGGATGTTGGAGACGGGCGACACGGGTCTGGTGCCGGAAATCGATCTGTACAGTCCACCTGACGGACCCACGCCTTACGAGTTGATGCACGGCAACCGGTTCCCCACACAGCGAGTTCTGGAAACGGCCGAGCTAATCGGCAGTGGTCCTTCAGCCCGGGCGAAGCAGACGGAACTGCTGGGCGACGAACACTCGGCGGTCCGCTACTGGGCGGCTGTAGGGCTTGCCGCGTTGGGAGCCGACGCCGTCGAGTCGGCCGACGCGCTGCGCGAGGCAACCCATGATCCGCACCCGGGAGTCCGCTTCGCCGCCGCCGAGGCGCTGTGCCAAATTGGTCGATCACCCGATGCCCTGCCCTGTCTGGCCATCGGCCTGGAATCCGACAGCCGCTGGGTCCGCCTGCACGCGGCCATGTCGATCGTGGCTATCGGCCGCGACGCGAAGCCCTTGTTGCCGGAGATTCGCGCTGCGGCCGCGGACAAGACGCCGGGCACCGCCGCGCTGTACACCCGCTGGGCGCTGGGACACGCGATTCGGGCGATGGGTGAGTAGTACCTCATAACGCTTGAGTGTGTGGGTGCCTGGGGTCGATGCGAGGAACGAGCACCGAGCCCCCAGTCGGAGAATCACTGGGGGCTCGGCGTTCGTTCCTCACGCCTCGACCCCAGGCACCCAACGGCCAGAGTCACGACGTACTAACCCACGGCCGAAATCTCCACGTCCACCACGCCCTCACCGACCGGCACCGCCACGATCCGCACGTCGAGGAGCCGCCGGATCACCTCGATGTTGGTCAGCGTGTGTTGCGATAGGGGCATGGTGCGAAACGAGCCGCCGCCGGCGAGAGCCATGGGGATCAACAACTGATCGGCCAGATACGGACCGACCGGCACGTCCGCTTCGAGATAATCCTTCGCCTCGGTCACCACCCCGGCGGCCACCTTCTCGGCCGAAACACCACGCCGCCCGAACCCCGCGAACACCTCGTCCACGTGTTGGGCGCGGATCTCCAGCAACAGGACGTTGCCCGGTCCGTTGGAGTCCTCGATCCGTTCGACCGCCAGGCAGTCGTGGTTCCACCCCAGGCGCCGGCGAACGACCTCCAGCTCGCGCTGGGCGATGTGTCGCGGCAGCCGGGCAACCAGGGCTCGCGCCCGTCGCGAGACGATCGGCCCGCGATCGAGCAGATCGAGCCGTTTCCACGTCGACACGCCCGCGATGCGCACCTCGATCCGCCCGCCACCGGCGGGAAAGAAGCCGTGTCGCCCAAGCCGCGCCTCGACCGTCGCTCCCATGCGCTCCAACAGCGGCAAGAACGCAACGGAAAGAAAGTCCAACGGCGGCGACCAGGCGTTGTGCGTTCCGCCGAGGATCGTCAGTTGCGAAGGAGCCGGCACGGAAAGCAGCGCAGGCAAGACCGTCTGCAACACGAGCGTCGTGCTGCCGGCCGTGCCCACGTCGAACCGGTACGACCCCGGCCGCACCGCACCGGGGCGAAACGTCAGTTCCCCGGAGCCCTCGGCGATCCCTTGCACCTCGGCCCCGGAGATCGATTGGGCCGCTTGGACGGCCGTCAGGTGCTGTCGGCGCAGGCCGGGCTTCTTTCGCCCGGCGCGGATCTTTTCGATACGCACCGGCGTGCCGGTGACCATCGAAAGCCCCAACGCCGTGCGAAGAATCTGGCCGCCGCCTTCGCCCAGCGAACCGTCGATCTTGAGCATAAGGGTTATGCCTGTTGGTCTTCGCTGTCGGTTGTTAGATGTCCGTTGTATCGTTCGTCGGGACACGTGTCCAGGCTGGAAGGTTCGGCATCGGGGCGGCTTGAAACCCGTACGATGGCCCTCCGAGGCCGTCGAAAAGA
>CAYUIQ010000220.1:0-14586 GCA_964444795.1 uncultured Planctomycetaceae bacterium | reverse complement strand
GCCTCCGGCTGGGCGTTAAACGAATCACTTTCGAACGGGAGCGGCATAAGGGCCCCCACCGCGCGAAATGCCGAATAATACTCGTCCCGGGGGCAGATGACATTGACCCTCGATCTGCTTCCATTACAATGCCGCGGTCCGTACCTATATCCACAACTTTCTTCGTTCCAGGGAATTACGTCGTCGCACCCATGAGTAGCACACCACAGACACCCGATCCGGAAGATGTCGGCCGGCTGGAAGCCGCGCGGCGAGACAAGATGCGCAAGATACAGGAAATGGGCGTCGACCCCTGGGGCGGACGGTTCGACGGCCACATCCCCATCGGTCAGATTCGGGCGCGAGAAGACGAGATTGTCGTCGAGCCGGCTGGCGACTGCGAAACAGGCAAACCGCCCCAACAGCATGGGCCCCCGGTTCGGGCAGCGGGCCGTATCGTCCGGCAGCGCCCCTCGGGCAAGGTGATTTGGGTTGATATTCGCGACTGGACCGGCACGATCCAGTTGATGATCGGGAAGAAGCAGGTCGGCGAGGAAAATTTCGCCCTGGGGAAATGTTTCGACTTGGGCGACATCATTGGCGTCGACGGTGAGTTGAACCGCACTCGTCGCGGCGAACTGACCATCTTTTCCGAGGATCTCCACTTTCTGAGCAAAGCGCTGGCCACGCCGCCGGAGAAACACAGCGGGCTGACCGATCCCGGACTGCGCCAGCGGATGCGTTATCTCGACCTGATCCACACCGAGGGCGTGCTGGACCGCTTTCTCAACCGGACGAAAATCGTGCAGTCGATTCGCAACACGCTCGCCGGTGAAAGTTTCGTCGAAGTGGAGGGCCCCACACTGCACGCGGTGGCCGGCGGGGCGGCCGCGCGCCCGTTTGCCACGCATCATAACGCGCTGGACATGCCGTTGGTGTTGCGGATCGCTTTGGAGTTGCATCTGAAGCGTCTGCTGGTCGGCGGCATCGAACGGGTGTACGAGTTGGGACGCGTTTATCGAAACGAAGGCATCAGCCCCCGCCACAATCCCGAGTTCACCATGCTCGAGGTCTACCAGGCCTACGGCGACTATCGGGCGATGATGGATTTGACCGAGAAATTGATCGTCGAGGCGATTCGCGCCACGGGGCAAGAATTCGTTCTGCCCTGGGGCGAAACGCAAGTCGACTTCACGCCGCCGTTTGCCCGAAAGACGTACGACGAGCTATTGGCCGAACACACCGGCGTAGCGCCTGACGATGAAGCGGCGATGAAGGCGGTTGCCGAGCAGATCGGCTTGGACACCGCCGGCAAGCACCCCGACGTGGTGAAGAACGAAGTGTTCGAGGCCAAGGTCGAGGATGCTCTGGAAGGACCGGTCTTTGTTTACGATTACCCGGCCAGCATTTGTCCCCTGACCAAGCGCAAGGCCGACAACCCCGCGGTGGCCGAGCGATTCGAGCTCTTTATCCGGGGGATGGAACTGGCCAATGCATACACCGAACTGAACGACCCCGATTTGCAGGAAGAGCTGTTCAGTCGGCAACTCGAAGGATTGGCCGAAGAAGACTCGATGGCCAAGATGGACCACGACTTCATTCGCGCCTTGCGCCATGGAATGCCCCCGGCCGGCGGGCTGGGGATCGGCATCGATCGGCTGGTCATGTTGTTGACCAATTCGCCGTCGATTCGCGACGTGGTTCTTTTTCCCCTCTTGCGACCGGAAGCCGAGTAGGTTCTTTTCCGCTCTTGCGGCGGAAAGCAGAGTAGTTCGTCACGGAAGAAACAACCGAACTCCTTTTCACGTCAAGCCATGTACAAATACCTCCTCTGCTGGCGATATCTGCGCACGCGCTATATCGCCTTGGCGTCGATCATCAGCGTGACCTTGGGTGTGGCCACGATGATCGTGGTCAACGCCGTGATGTCCGGGTTTTCCAACGAGATGGAGAACCGCCTTCACGGAATCCTCTCCGACGTGTCGTTCGATTCGATGAGTTTCAGCGGCGTGCCCGATGCCGCGTGGCACAAGGAGCAGATTCGCGGCGTTGCCGGTGATGCGATCGAAGGAATGAGCGAGACGGTCGTCGTGCCGGCGATGCTCAATTTTCAATTCCGCGGCCGCTGGATCACCCGGCCGGTGAAGCTGATCGGTATCGACGAAACGACCATCGGCCAGGTGGGAGACTTCGCCCAATACCTTCAGCATCCCGAGAATCGCCAGCAGTTGGACTTCCAACTCCGCCAAGGTGGATACGCACCAGACGATCAGTCGCCGGATGCCGATCCCGAGTCGCGCGGCGAACTGGCCGACGCCGGCTGGGTCCATCGCCGGAAGGCGGCCTGGCAACAGGCGGTACAAGGCGACAAGCCCGAGTTTGAATCCGCCCCGTATTCGGTGCCCAAGTCGGAGCCGCTCCCCCCGCCGGGGCAGATGCCGGAGCGTCCCTCGATAGGCGAAGCGTCCGGCTCGGCGCCGTTCGATCCGTTTGCCCGGCAGGGGGCCTCCTCGCCGGCCGGGCAATTCGATCCCTCGCGCCAGCAACACACGGGCCTGGTGCTGGGCATCGGGCTCAGCAGCATTCGCACGGAAAGTGGGGAAAAGCTCCTGCTGGTGCCCGGCGACGACGTCCAGATCACGTTGCCCACCGTCGGACAGCCGCCCAAGGGGGTCAGCGATACCTTTACGATCGTCGACCTCTACGAAAGCAAGATGAGCGAGTACGACGACAGCTTCGTCTTCGTGCCGATTCGCAAGTTGCAGCAGTTGCGGGGAATGATCGATCCGACAACCGGTCAGGCGATGTTCAACTCGATCCGCATCAAGCTCAAGGACGGCCAGAACGGCGAGGCCGTGCGCGACCGTCTCCGCAAGGCCTTCTCGCCCCACATGTACGGCGTCTACACCTGGCGCGACCGGCAGGCCCCCTTGCTGGCCGCCGTGGAAATGGAAACGGCCATCCTCAACGTCCTTCTGTTTCTCATCATCGCCGTGGCCGGGTTCGGTATCCTGGCCATCTTTTTCATGATTGTCGTCGAAAAAACCCGCGACATCGGAATCCTCAAATCGCTCGGTGCCCGTGGGGCCGGGGTGATGGGGATCTTCCTCACCTACGGCCTGTCGCTGGGTATCGTCGGCTCGGGTGTCGGACTGGCGCTGGGGCTGCTGATCGTCAAGAATATCAACAGCATCGCCGAACTGCTGGGTACGATTCGCGGCAAGGCCGTCTTCGACCCGGCCATCTACTACTTCCATTCGATCCCCACCATCGTCGATCCGCGTACCGTGGCGGCGATTGTCGTCGGAGCGGTCACGATCGCCGTGTTGGCCAGTGTCTTGCCCGCGGTCCGCGCCGCGCGCCTCAACCCCGTGGAGGCCTTGCGCTATGAATGAGCAGCGAACGCCGATTTCGGCCATACCGACGCCCCCGTCGCATGGTGGCCCGCGGCACCATTTTGCCGCCCGCGTACCGGGTGGCCCCACGCTAGAAGGCGGGCCGGCGCTGGAGGCGGTTCCCGAGGAAACGACTGCCACGATCGGCCATACCCCGCTACGCCCCGACGGCCCATATCCTCCCGAGGCGCCTCACGGCCAAACGGATTGGGTGGCCGATGGGTATGCCGACTATCCCGATCCTCCCGAAGCCCATACCGGAATCGACAGTCGGGTTCCCGCTTCGTCGACCATCGGCTATCATCTGGCGGCGATCAACTTACACAAGAGTTACCAAAAGGGATCGCTCGACGTGCCCGTGCTTCAGGGCGTAAGTCTGGGGGTTCGTCGGGGGGAATTCCTGGCGGTTGTCGGCAAGAGCGGTTGTGGGAAGAGCACGCTGCTGCATCTGCTGGGCACGCTCGACCGGCCGGACAGCGGCCAGATCGACTTCAACGGCCGACGTATCGACGATCTGCCCGCCGTGCATCGCGACAGTCTGCGCAACGGCTATTTCGGCATGATTTTCCAGTTCTACTACCTGCTGCCGGAGTTGACCACGCTGGAAAACGTGCTGGCCCCGCTAATGATTGCCGAAAACACGTGGGGGTTTCTTACGCGAAGGCGCCAGCACCGCAAGAAAGCGGCCCAATTGCTCGAAATGGTGGGGCTCGGGCATCGCCTGAAGCACAAGCCGCGGGAGCTTTCCGGCGGCGAAATGCAGCGGGCCGCCATTGCCCGGGCGCTGGTCGCCGGACCCCAGGTGCTCCTGGCCGACGAGCCGACCGGCAATCTCGACGAAACCACCGGCGGCCAGATCATGGAAATTCTCCACTCCTTGAACCGCGAGCAAAATCTCACTATAGTCATGGTGACGCACGATCTGGCCCTGGCCGATCAGGCCGACCGCGTGATTCGGCTCACCGGCGGCCAAATCGAGGCGTCGTAGCTTGGCTAGCCCTGTCGTAGCTACGTTCGCCAGAACGTGGGCGTAGCCCTGATGATGCCCCACGTTCTGGCGAACGTAGCTACCAGATCGCGAGCATGGCACCCGTATCGTGAAAACCAAGAAACCACGATCCCCATTCCTCCAACCCCACGCAGCCTTATGTCCTTCAAGGTCTACATCGACGGCAAACTTTACGACAAGGAAGACGCCAAGATCAGCGTCTACGACCATGGCCTGTTGTACGGAGACGGGGTCTTCGAGGGGATTCGCAGCTACGGCGGCAAGGTCTTTCGCTTGACCGAGCACATCGACCGGCTCTGGGACTCGGCCAAGGCCCTGATGCTGGAGATCCCCATGACCAAGGAGGCCATGGTCGACGCGATTCACGACACGCTGGCGGTCAACGGCCTGGACGACGGGTATATCCGCCTGTTGGTCACGCGCGGCTGCGGCACGCTCGGGCTGGGACCCGACCGGTGCGACAACCCGCGGGTTATCATCATCACCGACCTTATTGCCCTGTATCCGGCCGAATACTACGAGAAGGGGCTGGAGATCGTTACCGTCAGCACGGTGCGCAACCATCCGGCGGCGCTCAGCCCGCGGATCAAGTCGCTCAATTATCTCAACAACATCATGGCCAAGGTCGAGGGCATGCAGGCCGGCTGCGTCGAGGCGATGATGCTCAACCACAAGGGCGAGGTGGCCGAATGCACCGGCGACAACCTCTTCCTGGTCCGCAACGGCCGCATCGCCACCCCGCCGATCGACGCCGGCATCCTCGAAGGCATCACCCGCGACGCGGTGATCGAGTTGGCCCGCGGCGCGGGCATCGAAGTCCGCGAGATGGCGCTAACGAAGCACGACGTCTACATCGCCGACGAATGTTTTCTTACCGGCACGGCCGCCGAAGTGATCTCGGTGGTGAAAGTCGACAGCCGCCCCATCGGCACCGGCAAGCCCGGGCCGATGACCGCCGATCTGGCCGAGCGGTTTCATAAGTTGACGCGGGCGTAGTAGCCGTCTTGTTTATCGCCCAGCCGAAGGCGCCGGCTAGCGGCCAACGGCTGTTGGTGAAGGGATTCCTCACCGACGACTTCGCCAGTAGCCCGGTCGGCGACTCGTGTGCGCTACGGCCATCACCATGACTGATTCCGGCGACCGCTGGCGGAAGATCAGCACGTATGGAAAGCGCCGCACTCGCACAAAACGATATACGGGGCCAAGCTTGGGGAGGGACTCACTCCGCGATGAGATACGCTCCACGGCCTGATCGACCGCGATGCGGAAGTTCTCGGCGGCTTCAGCGGCACGGTCCGCATACCACTTATGAGCCGAGCGGTACTCCCGGGCAGCCAGCCGATGAAAGACCACGCTGGAGGCTGGCATCAGCCTTCCGCCTTCAACTGCGACCAGGCAACACCTTCGTCACTTTCGGCGAACCGCCGATCCAACTCGGCGGCAAGTTCGGGGTCATCCAGCGAGACGCCCATGTCGCTCGGCGGCAGGCTTTGCATTAACCGCGAGACCAGCGTCAAGCGGTCGGCCTCCGGCAGTTGCATGGCCTCATCAAGAACAACTTGGAGATCGACAGGCATGAGGGTGCTTTCTGGCAAAGGCTCTTCACGGTTCTATCCGCCGAATCGTCCCGCGGCGATTCGGTCGCCGCACACGTATTCTAACACCGCAGGGAGGGCTGGAGAAGAGGTCGCCACCGGGCGACGTCACAATTCCGGGGCAATTCCCGTCTCAACGGTTGGGCCGGCCCCGACTACCGCCACGACAACTACGGTTTCCGTGTCGTCGTTGCGGCTGGCCCGGGCGGAGACTGAGGCGTTTCCGGTTTGTGGTCGGTCGGCCTTGAGCGAGATTTGCCCGCGGGTACAATGGAGGACATGGACACCCCATCCACCTCCGAAGGCACCGAATCGGCCGGCGGCGGCCAGATTCCGGCCGAGTGGCTCGAAGAGTTCGAGGCCGCGGCCCGGCGGTCGCTACGGGAGCGGTTTCGCTACGCCTTCATCAAAACCTACAAGCCGGTGATGGACGACGCCGACTATCGCTCGTTCGAGAGCATGGCCGAGTATCGTCGCTGGTGCGAAGAAAACCTACCGGACTGGCTCGGTTATGGGCGCGTTTGAATATCGTCGGGCCGAGGTGGAGGGTTTTCCCGTCTGCCATCCCGACGACATCATCGCCAGCAAGGCCGCCGCCAACCGAGCCAGAGACCGCGAGTCGCTGCCCCGTTTGCGGTCGTTTCGAGAGTATTGGATGCGAGAACGCCGGCAGTAGGTTCCACCGTACCGGTTTTTGGCGATTCGTGGGCGCGAAGCGTCCGGGCGTGCGTTACGACGCGGAAGCGTCGTAACGAGAGGTAATGCAATGCCGACAAAGGAGAAAACCACCATGGCATCCAAAGTAACCCGTCGAAAGTTCCTCGGCACCGCGGGAACGGTGGCCGCTGCAAGCGCGGGGGCCACGGCCGTGTTGGCCGACGATGCGGAGGAAACTTCGCCAGAGGGGACGGTCAAGATCTTGGGCATCTGTTGCAGCCCACGCAAGGGCAAGAGTACGGCGACGGCCTTGGGGGTGGCTCTTGAGGCGGCGAAAGAGGCGGGCGTCGAGGTCGAGTTGATCGAACTGGCGGGGATGCGGATCCCGGGTGAGCCGGCGGCGGGTGTGGCGCTCGATCCCGGGGAGCGGGACGATTTTCCCAAGCTGGTGCCGGTGCTGGCCGATGCGAAGATGGGCGGGATCATCCTTGGCACGCCGGTCTACTTCGGCAACATGAGCTTCCTCTGCAAGGCCTTCTTGGACCGCTGCAACGTGTTTCGGCGGAACTTCGGCCTGGGCGATAAGGTGGGCGGCGTGATTGCCTGCGGCGGAGGACGCAACGGCGGCCAGGAACTGACCATCCGCTCGGTCAACACGTGTCTGCTGGGCCAGCAGATGATCGTCGTGGGCGATGCCAAGCCCGGCGGCCACTGGGGCGGCACCGTCTGGAGCGGCGCCCCCGGCGGCGTGGAAGAAGACGAGTACGGCATGACCACCGCAGAGAACCTCGGCCGCCGTGTCGCCGAAGTGGCGCTGCGTATCCACGGCTGAGCGGCGACCGCTCAGGAATCGAACATCTCGCGGGCGAGGTCTTTCATCGCCCGCAGATCGAGTTTGCCGGTGCCCAGGACGGGGATCTCGTCGATCTGGCGGAAGCTGTCGCGCGAGGGAATCCAAATGGGCGGCAGACCGGCGTCGGCAAGCGCGCGACAGACCTCCTCCGGCGTTTGAGACAGCCCCGTGTGTAACACGACCAGCCGTTCCCCTTTCTTGGGATCGGGGACCCCGGCCACGCAAAGGTGCAGTTCTTCTTCGTCCATCGCCAGGGCCTCGACCATCGCCTCCTCCACGCGAATATGCGGCACCATCTCGCCGCCAATCTTCGAGAAGCGGCTCTGCCGGCCGGTGATGTGGATGAATCCGTCGGCGTCGATCATGCCGATGTCGCCCGTGGTATACCAGCCGTCGTGGAGCACCTCGGCGGTGAGATCCGCGCGGCCGAGATAGCCTTGCATCACGTTGGGCCCTTTGATCAGCAGCATGCCCGATTTGTCGACCCCCAGGTCTTCGCCCGTCTCGGGGTCGACAATCTTGGCGGCGATCCCGGGCAGCGGCCTTCCCACGCTTCCCTCGCGGAGTTGGTCGGTTCGGCCCGACTTGGTGCGGTCGGCGGGCAGATTGCAGGAGACGACGGGCGAGAGTTCGGTCGTGCCGTAGCCTTCCACCGGCCGCACGTCGAACTTCTTCTCGAACGCCGCCATGAGCTCGCGGGGAAGTTTCTCGGCCCCGGCAATCACCACGTCCAGGGCGTGAAAATCCTCGGCCGTGCAACGCCGCAGGTACATCCGCAGAAACGTCGCCGTGGCGATCAGGATCGTGGCCCCATGCTCGCGGCAGAGTTTGCCCACCGCACGCGCCCCCCGCGGGTCGAAATGGTAAGCGACCTTGGGCTCCAGCGCCAGGGCCAACCACATGGTCACCGTATAGCCGAAGGAGTGAAACAGCGGCAGGATTCCCGCCATCACGTCGTCGGCGCGGAGGTCGATGTAATCGTTGAACGCCTTGAGGTTGGAACCGACGTTGTCATACGTCAGCACGACCCCTTTGGGCCGGCCCGTCGAACCGCTGGTAAAGATCACCGTGAGCACGTCGTCGGGCTTGATCTGGTCGAGCCCGAAGCGGCGTTCCAGAAGGCTCGCCGGAACCAGCCGCGCCTGAAACGTGCCGATGACCTTGTCCAGCAAGGTGAGTTTCTCGCGAACGTCCTCCAGACAGACGAGTTCGGCGTCGATGTTCAGATCGAGCTTCTTCATCGCCTTGCGGCTGGTCAGCACGTGGCGGATGCCGCACTGGGCGATGCAGTCGTTCATCACCTCGGAGGAGACGGTGTAGTTGAGATTCACCGCCACCCGGCCGGCCAGCGTCAGCCCGATATTGGCCAGCACGGCGGGCACCGTGGGCGGCAGAAGGACGCCGACGAATTGCTCGTCCTCGGCCAGCACCTCGCGGCGCAAGAGCCGGCGGAAGATCAGCGCCCGGGTGAGCATATCGCCCCCGGTCAGATCGGCGCCCATGGAATCGGCCACCTTCGACCGCCGCATGTTCGCCCGGCACATCCGCAGAAACTGTCGCGGCAAGACCATTTCCGACGCGTCTGACTGACTCATGGTTTCGACCCCAGTTCAATCACGGTTTGGCGAACCTGCTCGGCGTCGCCGGGGTTGTCGATGGGCAGCCCGATTCGCAACGTCACACGGCGGCGCCACCCCCGCGGCCACTTCCAGAAGTACCGTCCGCGCTCGAAACTGAAAACACTCCCCCACAGCCCGTCGATATGCACGGGCACGACCGGCGCGTCGGTCCCCTTGAGCATCGAGAGAAAGCCGGACAGAAAGGGCTCGATTTGACCGGTCGGGGAAATGTTCCCTTCCGGAAAGATACCCACAATGTCTCCGTGACGCAATGCCCTGCGTGCCTCGCGAATGGCCCCGACCATCGCCTTGCGGCCGTCGGAGATGGGAATCACGCCCATCTCCCGGCATACCCAGCGGAGCCAGACGTTATCGACATAGGAGGAAAAAGCCACCTGCCGGAGACGTCGCCGGGTGAGCAGTTGGATCAGCACGGCGTCGACGAAGCTGACGTGGTTGGCCACCAGAAGAACGCCGCCGGAGTCGGGTAGATTCTCCATGCCTTCGTGGCGTACCCGGTAGACCGTCCGCGTGGCGAGCCAGCACATCCAGTAGGCCGTTCGGCCGCCCAACCAGAGAAGCACTCGCGCGGTGGGGCGGGGGACCAGACGCAACGTGTAGAGCAACACGCCGGCCGAGGCCACGCCGCAGAGCACGAAAATGGTCCGGGCGTCGAGATTCCGCATGGAGGCCAGAATCCAGAACACACCCGAGGCGGCCAACATGGCCGCGCAACTGAGAAAATTGTTGGCGGCCCAGATCGAGCCACGGACCCGATACGGGCTGCACCGCTGTAGAAACGCTTGCAGCGGTACGTTGAACAGCCCTCCGCCGATCCCCAGCCCGAGCAAACAGATCAAAGGCCACCAGTAGGCGGCGTGCAGGGGATTTCCGACCGGTGTGGGAAGAATGAACATCGCCAGAGAGCCGGCGGAAATCGCCGCGGCGCCCAGCGGCAGCAGGCCCAGTTCGATTCTTCGCCCCGACCAGATGCCCGCCAGGAAGCTTCCCAACCCCGTCCCGAAGACCATCACGCCGAGCATAATGCCGATGTACGCACGGGGCTTCTTCCCGGCGATCTCCGCACTGCCGAACAGGTCAAGGTTGGCCTGGGCTAAACTGCCCAGCGACCAGAAGAACGCCACACCCAGCGCCGCGCGAAGCAACGGTCCGCTGGAGGCCAGGAGCTTCAGATCGCGGTAGGTTTGCCGGGGGGCATTGAAGGGGAATTTTCGGCTCGGATCGGCGCCCGGCCGCGACTTCATCAGCAGACTGGCCGACCATCCCGAGACGCCGACCGCCAACAGGGCCGCCGCCGAAATCCACCAGCGATATTGCCCCGGCGCCAGCGACGCGTCGTCGGGCAGCGTGGTCATCTGCGACAGCACATTGCCGGCTACCACGCCCAACACGATCCCGGACACGGTCACCAGCCCCATCAGGCCGTTGGCCGCCGAGATGCGGTCGGAAGAAACCATCTCGGGAATACTCCCGTACTTCGACGGTCCGCTCAGCGCGGCTTGGGTACTCATCACCGCGAGCAAGACGTAGAGCAGCCAGAGTTGCCCCCAGACGATGGCCCCCACACCACAACCGACGATGAGGATTTCCGAAAATCGGCACCCGACGATGACATTCCGCTTGCTGAACCGGTCGGCCAAGTAGCCGGCCGGTGCGGCAAACAGGAGGAATGGCAGGACCGAGAAGGCCAGGCCGAGGGCCACGGCCGTCGACTCATGCTCCGGCCCGGCGAGGAACTTGGCCAAGGGGAGGAGCAGCCAGCGAAACATGTTATCGTTGGCCGACGACAGAAATTGGGCCGCCAGCAAGGCCACGAAGCTGCGGCAGCGCAGGCCTTCGCGATCATTCTCCCCGCGAACCCCGTCGGCCGTCCATGTCGCTGATACCGTCGTCGTCATCCGCAACCCTTTGACCGGGGAAAACTCGCGAGCCGTGCCGTGAAGACCTGGATTCTACCAGGGTTGGGCCGGTGACGCACCCGGCCTAGCAAAAATCCCGCGATTGGCGATCCAGCGATTGCAGGCGGTCGGAGAGGTTTTCCAGCCGGGTGGTTAGCACGTGGATCACGCGGCCCTGACGCTGCAGACGGCCACTGGCCAGGAGGACCGTCGCCCCCAGGGCCGCGCGGCGATAGCGGCGCCAGATATCGGGGCGGATGATCAGATTGGCCTGACCCGTCTCGTCTTCCAACGTTACAAACGTAATCCCCTTGGCCGTGCCGGGCCGCTGACGCACCAGCACGATGCCGGCCGTGCGAACCGGTTTGCCGTTGGGCCAACTTTTCAGCCGATCCGCCGGCACCGCACCGAGGGCGTCCAGATGCGCGCGGAGAAACTCCATCGGATGCGCTGATAACGACAAGCCCGTGGTGCGATAGTCGGCCAATACGTCTTCGGCAGCCGAGGTGGACGGTAGTTGCACGGGCCGCTCGTCGGGCGAATCGAGCCCGTCGAACAACGGCCGCTCCTCGTTGCATTGGCCCAAGGCCTGCCAAAGCGCCCCGCGTCGATCACCGGCCAGCGAGCCGAACGCATCCGCATCAGCCAGCCGGGTGATCGTCGCCTGGCTCAAGCGCGTTCGCCGGGAGAAATCCTCGACCGAGTGAAACGGCCGCTCGCCACGGGCCGCGACGATCTTCTCGCCGTGGGCAATCGGCAGGCCGTGCAACATGCAAAAGCCCAATCGCAACGCCGGCGGCGAGCCCTCCAGCGTGCAATCCCAGCCGCTGGCGTTGATCTCCACCGGAAGCACCTCGACGCCGTGGTCCCGAGCGTTGCGAACCAATTGGGCCGGAGCATAAAACCCCATCGGCTGGCTGTTGAGCAGGGCCGCGGTGAAGGCGGCCGGGTAGTGGTGCTTCAGCCAGGCCGAGACGTACACCAACAGGGCGAAGCTGGCGGCGTGCGACTCGGGAAACCCATAATCGCCAAACCCGCGAATCTGCCGAAACACGGCCTCGGCGTATTCTTCCGACAGCCCCGTGGCACGCATCCCGCGGATCAGCTTCTCGTGAAAGGCGTCGATCACCCCGGGACGTCGCCAGGCGCCCATCGCCCGGCGAAGTTGGTCGGCCTCGCCGGGTGTGAAACCGGCGGCCACCACGGCCAGCCGCATCGCCTGTTCTTGAAACAACGGCACGCCGAGCGTCTTTTCCAACACCCGGCGGATCGCCTCGTTCGGATACGCGACCGGCTCGTCGCCATTACGCCGCCGAAGATAAGGGTGTACCATGTTCCCCTGGATCGGCCCCGGACGTACGATGGCCACCTCGATCACCAGATCGTAAAAACACCGCGGACGCAGCCGTGGGAGCATACTCATCTGCGCGCGGCTTTCGATCTGGAACACGCCCATCGTGTCGGCCCGGCAGATCATATTGTACACGCGGCGGTCGTCGGCCGGGACATTGGCCAGCGTCAGACGGCGGGCGTGATGCTGCCCGACCAAATCGAAACAGCGGTGGATGGCCGACAGCATGCCCAACGCCAGGCAGTCGACTTTGAGGATCCCCAGCTCGTCCAGATCGTCTTTGTTCCACTGGATAACGGTCCGGTCGGGCATGGCCGCGTTTTCGATCGGCACCATTTCGCACAATGGCCCCCGGGTCATCACCATGCCGCCCGTATGCTGCGAGAGATGGCGAGGGAAGCCGACCAGTTGGTCCACCAACTCGATCAGTTGCCGGCCCGACTGGCTCTCCGGATCGATACCCGCCTCGCGGCAGCGGCGGTCCATCTCGGGTTCGTCGTGGAAATGTTCGATGCTTTTGGCCAGCCGGTCGACCCGATCCAGCGAGAACCCCAACGCCTTGCCCACGTCGCGCACCGCCGACCGGGGGCGATAGGTAATCACTTCGGCGGTCATACCGGCCCGATCGCGGCCGTACTTTTCGTACAGATATTGCAGCACCTCTTCGCGCCGCTGGTGCTCGAAATCGACGTCGATATCCGGCGCCTCGTCGCGCTCGCGGCTGACAAACCGCTCGAAGAGCACGTCGGCATGTTCCGGGTCGACGGCCGTGATGCCCAGGCAATAGCAGACGGCCGAGTTGGCCGCCGAACCACGCCCCTGGCAGAGAATCCCCCGCCGCCGGGCGAAGCGAACCAAATCCCACACGGTCAGAAAATACGCCTCGTAGTGCAGCTCGCCGATCAGGTGCAACTCGTGTTCGATCAGCTTACGCACCTTGGCTGGAATGCCTCGCGGATAACGTTTCTTCGCGCCGGACCAGGTCAGCCGGGCGAGATACTCTCGCGGCGTTTCGCCCGGCGGAGCCAGTTCCTCGGGATATTCGTAGCGCAACTGGTCGAGCGAAAACGTGCAGCGGTCGGCGATCTCGACGGTGCGGCGGATCGCCTCCGGACATCGCGCAAACCGGGCGGTCATCTCCTCGACCAGCTTCATGTGCCGTTGGGCATTGGGGAAGAGCGAAAACGGGGGTATCGAAAAAGGGGTCAGGACCCTTTTGTGCGAACCACCCTCCGAGCCGTTCCGGCAAAGGGGTCCTGACCCCTTTTTCGATACCCCCTGTTCACCCGCCGCGCCCACGGTACAACCGCAACGCACGGCCACCAGTACATCGTGCAACAAGCGGCGCTGGGGTACGTGGTAATGCACGTCGCCGGCGGCAACCAACGGGACGCGCGTTTGCCGAGACAGATCCATCAGTCGGTCCAGCCGCTTCGCGTCGTCGGGTCCGTGATGCAACTCGGCCAGCAGGTAACAGCGGTCGCCGAACAGCTCGCGGTAGGATGGTAATCCTGCGACTTCCCGCCGGGGTGTCTGGGATTGAGGGGTGCCTGGGGTCGAGCGCAGCGAGCCCCCAGTTTGCTGCAACTGGGGGCTCGTCGCTCGTTCCTCGCGACTCGACCCCAGGCACCCACCGCCTTCAATCAGTGCCGCCGAACCCATCACTCCGGCCAACAGCCCCTCGGCATGATCGGCCACGTCTTGAAACGTCAGATGGCACGCGCCTTTTTCCGCCCGGCGGCGTCCCCGGGTGATCAGCCGCGCGAGCCGCCCGTACGCCGCTCGATCGGTCGTCCAGAGAACCACCGGCAGCGCGTCCTGGGGATGGATCTCCGCCCCCACCAACAGTTTGACCCCGGCGTCCTTGGCCGCCCCGTGCGCCCGAACCACGCCGGCCAGGCTATGACGATCGGTCACCGCCACCGCGGCATATCCCAACTCGGCGGCCCGGCGCACCAGTTCCTCGGCGTGGGAGGCCCCTTCGAGGAAGGAGAAGTTCGTCTTGGCATGCAGTTCGGCGTAGGGCATGGCAGTGCCGGAAGTCGGTCGGGGGCCGTTTGCTTATCGGCATGTACATCAGTATACCATGAGCCGAATTCGACGAAAACCCCCGGGCGAGATCCGTTGTAGCTGGACTCGCAAGAGTTCAGGCGAGCTAGCAGCCCGTTGGAAAAGTAACATGGGTGGCTGGTGGTCGAGCGCAGCGAGC
>CAYUIQ010000219.1:5057-14955 GCA_964444795.1 uncultured Planctomycetaceae bacterium | reverse complement strand
CCAGAAAACATGGTTCTGGGGGCTCGCTGCGCTCGACCACCAGCCACCCATGTTACTTTTTCATCGGCCTGCTAAACGGTTTCAATCGCGTCCCACCACGTTCACCAAACATCGCAAACTGCCGAAGTGGATGTGGCAGTCGGTGCAATCGACCGGGCGGACTTCGTAGCCGAGTTCTTCCCAGATGGCCACCGCGGCCCGGTTCAATGGCTCGGCGCCGGTGTAGATGGGCAGGCAGACGATCCGCCGGCCGTCGCGCTGGTCGAGGATGACGTTGAGATAGGTGACGTACGTGCGCCGGTTGGCGCCCGGCACGACCGGAATCCGCCGCACCCGATAACCGGCCGCTTCGCATTGCCGGGCCACGGCGTCGAATCGGGCGATCGTCGCGGCCGAAAAGTCGGGGCCCTCGGGCGGACAGAGATCGCTCGCGTCGATCCCCTTCGCCCCGGCGAGGATCTTCTTCGCTGCCGCCGGATCGCCCACCAACACGGTTCGGTTGCCCACGGGCATCATAAACATGCCCGCGTGATGGTCCGGGGCCTCGTCGAGCAGGACGATCTTTCGCCCCAGTGTGTCGGCAAGCGTTTCGAGCAGCTCCTCGCGGGTGTGGACCGTCTGCTGGAAGTTTCGCAACAGGACGGCCGGTGTGACGAATACCGTCTGGTCGTCGGCGACGAAATCGCCGCCGTCGAAATAGAGTTCGCTGCGCCGGCTGGAAACGCCGTCGCCCAGAGCGGCCGCCAGATCGACGGCCACGCGCTGATCGCCCTGTCGTTGGGGCCAAATCTCCGCCGCCATTTCGGCCCGAGGACGCAACAGCACGGTCCGCTCGGTGTCGCCGGCCGGTTGCAAGGCCAGCCAGCGATCGCGCGACCAGCAGGTAATCGGATGGTCGACGATCACCGGCGAAAGTTCACAAGCGGTCGGACCGAGCCGGGCGGTCAGGTCGTCGAAATCGGACCGCCCGGGACAGATCACGTGGACCGTCACGTCGGCCGGCAGTTGACCGAGGAAATCGTCATACACGGTCGCGACGATCGGTGCCGCCTCGACCGTGTATTGAATGGCCAATTGGCGAATCGTTCCGTCGCAATCGCTGAGCAACTCGCCCGACCGGTTCGAGTCCGGCATCGGGCCGCCGGTGCCGTCGAAGAACGAGAGCACGGCGGCCGCGGCAACCAGTCCGATCGCCACGCCCAGCGGGATGCAATACCAGGCGCTAGAGGTGCGGAGGTTCCACATGATTACAGGACTCGGCCTCTGCTGGATTGATCATCGGCTTGTAGCTACGTTCGCCAGAACGTGGGGCATACCCTAGGGTTACGACCACGTTCTGGCGAACGTAGCTACGGACCCATGGATAATCTAGCCTATTGTTGGAATAGCAATTGGTTGGCCGCGCCGCCTTGAATGACGGCCTGCTGTTGCGTGTTGTTGGGCCGCACGGTCAGTTGCCGCAGCATGGCCATCGTGTCCTTGTTGCTCAGCGCGATCGAAACGATCTGGCTGGCTTCGAGCTTCTTCTCGGTCGACACGTCGACGGTCTTCGTCTGGCCCGGTTCGAGGCTCATCACACATTGGTGAACCCAGGGCAACATCGTGGTGGGCGGCGCCACCCGCGACACCATCAGCCTGGGGCTCACGCTCGACACGTTCACCCAGACGGTCGTCTCGACCGGCTCGTCGGTCGGATTCGTGCCCGTGAGCTGCAGCATGACGGTTTCACCCGGCTGGTAAGCCGGTTTGTCGGTGGCCACGGTGAATTGGCAGCCGTCGACTTCGAGCTTCGGTTGGGCGATTTGGGGCTTGATGCCCTCGGGCGCGTCGACGGCGCCGACCCGTGCGGGGCCCATCAGCACCAGGGCAAAGGCCATGGTTGCCGCGGCAACCCCCAGCACGGCCACAATGTCTCGCGATTTCATCGGTCTCTCCTCGTTCGAGTAAGAAAGGGGTGACACGGAACGCCGACAGCAGTCGTTCCGTCCCCTATTCTACGGGAAACGAGGGGTCCGATTCGTAACGGGTTTGTAACCTTGGCGGAGTTTAGCCCAGGCACTCGTGCCCGGCGTTGGGCGACCGAAGGTCCCCTTTCCCTGTTCCAAGGTTGTTTTTTGAACAGGAGAGAGCAGAGGAAGCAGAGAAGAGGTTATTGTGTTTTCGCCAGGGTGTCAGCCGACGGACGTGTCATTCGGCAAGAAGATCAAGAAAGTCATCTTTCTCGAATTGCCTCGCCCAATCCGCCGCGGTGTATCCATGACCGTCTCGAACGGAACGATCCGCCCCGTGATCCAGAAGTTCCCTTAGAAAGTAAATGTCGTCTGCGGCAGTCGCCGTGATAAGAGGCGGAAGGTTTCCCCCACCTCCAGTATTCACGTCGATGTCCAGGGATAGCAAGTAATCAAACGCGTTTCTGCTTTCGAACATGACGGCAACTGTTAGGGGCGGATCTCCTTCGGAGAGGATGGTAAGTCCTCCTGGCACACCGTACGCTGGGCTGTCTGACCGGATGAGAGAGGGGTAGCGATCCAGCAATTCTCGAACTTTGGAGAGGTCATCCCGCTGAATCGCATCGTAGAAATTGGCGCGAGCCGTGTAGTACGGACGGAAGTAGATTCCAATGCCGACGAGTACGGCGCAGACAACGCATGCCCACAAAATGAAACGTGTTTTGCGCATCGCACGATGCCTCACGTCTTGGAAATTCCGGCCGAAAAGGACATTCCGCATCACACCCGGTCGAAAGCACAGCCCCTCCCTCTGCTCCCTCCGCTTCCTTCTGTTCAAAACTCGACTTTTGAACAGGAGAAAACGACCGTGCTGCGAAACGCCGGACACGAGTGCCGGGGCTAAACCTGCTACGGTTTGAGCATCTTCTTCATTTCCTCGCCGAAACTGACGCCCATCTTATAGAAGTTGTCGGCTCGGCCGCGGTAGTGATAGCCGCCGTCGAAAGCGTCGCCTTCGGTGACCACCACCGGCGCGGTGCGGCCAAACGCGACCGTGCCCTTGAATTCCGGCATCTTCGACGGCGCTTCCTGGGCCGCGCGCAAGGCGTAATGCTTGTGGGCCCAACGCGGGTTCACCTCGACGCCGTCCATGCCCAATTCGCCGATCACCACCGGAAGATTGGGCACCTTCAGATCCTTACGCACGTCGCGGACGAAGTGGACCATGTTCTTGCCGTACTCGTTGCGAAAGGTTTCGTTGATCACGTCGTTGAAGCCCTGAAACCAGACCAGCCCGGCGATCTCGTAACCCCGCCCGTCGTAGTCGGGAAAATGGGTCTTGAGGTCCCCCAGCGTAGCGTTGACTTCGTCGATCATCTCCTTATAGCGGATGCCGATCCGCCACTCGCCGGCGGCGATCCGCTGCTGTATCTTCTCGTGCAACTCGAACTCGGGCTTGCCGGCGCTCGGGGGCCGAAAATCCAAGGCCAGGCTTTGCCCGCCCCATGCGACCTTGATGATCAACACCTGGTTGTCCAACGCCTCGCCGATCAGATGGCCAAACCCGAGTTCGGGCCCGATGCGATCTTCCGGCGAGCCGTAGCCGACCGTCAGCTTCCCCTTCTTGTCCCAATACTTGATCCACACGTCGTCCCGTTGGACCCACTGACCGTCTTTCCTTAGATGGCCGAACTCGTTGGCCCGTTGCTCGGCCAACTGTTCGAGATGGGCGATCTTGCCCTTGCCCTGCATATTCGACTGACCGACCAGCACGAACACCTTCACCGGGCTCTTTCCCGGCTGATCGGCCCGCGACGTCGACACGAGCACGGCCAGCGACAACCCGATCAGCAGCGCGATGCGTGAAACGGCGTTCTTGTTCTTCAAGATTCTCATTCGGTGATTTCCTTGTGGTCGAGACGAAGTTTTTCCCATGAAACACCCGCTATTGTGCATGAAAGTCGGCCGATGTGCAAATCGTCCGGCTCGAACGGCGCGGGTGTCGGCAAGCTTTTGGACCTCGTCCCCCGAGTCGGCAAGAAAGCCGCGAATTGTTGCCTCTTGCCCGCTGTCATGGTAGGCTGTGTTTGAGAACCTCCCCTCTCCCTCCGGGAGAGGAGGCTACCATACCAGGTCCCTCCCGTTTTCGTACAAGGAAACAAAACGATGAAAAAACGAACCGAAACACGCCGCGCGTTCTTGAAGAAGACCGCCGTCGCCGCGCCGCTGGTCCTTTCCGCTAGCACACTCGCCCTCGGGGCAAAAGAAGTTTCGCCGAACGAAAAAGTCAAGATCGGCCTGATCGGATGCGGCAACCGATGCCGCTCGGTGGTCAGCGCCGGCATGGAGTACCCGGAGTTCCAGATGGCCGCCGTCTGCGATTGCTTCGAGCCGCAAACCGGCCGGATCCTCAACCACTACAAGGCGAAGTGGAATGCCTACACCGACTTCCGCAAGATGATCGAGAAGGAGAAGCTCGACGGGGTGCTGATCGAAACGACCACCCACGCCCGGGCCTGGATCGCCGTGCAAGTGCTCCTGATGGGCACGGATGCTTATATCGAGAAACCGATGTGCTTGACGATCGAGGAAGGCCGGGCCATGGTCGATGCGGCCAAGCACGGCAAGTGTATCACGCAGATCGGCACCCAGCAACGGTCGATCCCGCTGAACAACTACGCTTGCGATAAGATCCTCGACGGCGGAATCGGCAAGGTTAAGGTCGTGTTGGCTCCCAACTTCATCGGCCCTGATCCCTGGACCGACCAGCCCGAGCAACCGATGCCCGCCGGCGGACCCGAGGGATGGTGGGACGTTTGGACCAACTCGGCTCCCATGCGGCCTTATCACTCGGCCATCCATCGCGGCTGGAGCCGTTGGGCCGACTACGACGCCGGCGGACGTTGCTTCGGCGTGTCCGGTTGGGGGACCCACTCCTACGACCAGATCCAGCGCGGGCTGGGCACCAGCGAAACCGGCCCCGTCGAGATCATGCTCGAGGAGCCGGTCACCATCGCCGACACGGGCAAGTTTGAGCAACGCGAAATCAGCGCCGACGAAACGGGGCAACGCTACTACCGCATGGCCAAGCTTGTCGGCCCGCGGGCGAAAGTCCGCATGTGGTACAAGAGCGGCGTCGAACTGCGCATGCACCTGGACGGCGACCGCGGCCCGGGCTTGGGCTGCATTTTTGTCGGCGAAAAGGGCAAGGTCGAAGTCAACCGCGACAAGGTTACCTCGAACCCCAAGGAA
Organism: uncultured Planctomycetaceae bacterium; assembly: GCA_964444795.1. Classification (GTDB taxonomy): domain Bacteria; phylum Planctomycetota; class Planctomycetia; order Pirellulales; family Thermoguttaceae; genus JABMRP01. Next base: position 9,754 of record CAYUIQ010000219.1, on the reverse strand, counting down.
CTGCTGCTCGGCGAGGACCGGCCCAAGACGCTTCCCGAACAGGGCCATTCGGAAACCGCCCCGCACGTGAAGAACTGGATCGACTGTATCAAGAGCCGCGAGACGGCCAACGCCGACGTCGCCTACGGCCATCGCTCGACCGCGCTGTGCAATCTGGTCAACATCGTCCGCGAGGTCGGCCTGGTCGGCGAGAAGCTGAAGTGGGACCCCGAAACCGAGCAGTTCACCAGCCACCCCGAGGCGAACCAGAACCGCTGGGTCGCCCGTCCGCGTCGCAAGGGGTACGAACTGCCGAAGATCGGATAGGGGCGACAGCCCCGTTCAGCCCCCGGCTTTGCCGGGGGGCCGTATTGGGTGCCACGTATCCACTCTATCTCAACGGGTTGCCAACAAAGTGTCGCGCCGTCGCATCGGTCCTTGGCGCGTCGTCACTTTGACGACGTGCCGTCGGCCGATGGTTGTTCGTCGCAGCGCCGTTCCATCGACGTAACCCCAAGTCCCCCCGCGACTTGATCGCTGGCGATCACCTGTGCGCGGCGGTCTGGCACGCCAACTGCTTGATGCATTCCCTCGAATCTCCGGAGCAACATCGGTCGTTGCCCCGGCACGAACGAACCTTTTTCATGTTCGAGGGATAATACGATGACGAAGCGATTGGCGATGCTGGCGGTTTGCACGTTGGCCTGTGTCGGATGCAAACCCACCGAAGACCAGAAGATCAATGCCCGGATGACCGTGCTGGCCACGCCGGCCGCCGAGCGACAACAGCTCGACGCCGCGTTGGCCAACCAGATCATTCTCGACGCCCAAGCCGGCAAGCCTGAAGAGCATGCGGGCAAAGTGCTCCAGTTCGAGGGGGTCGTGCACGACACGCATTCCCGCGTCTGGAACCCCGAAGACGATCGAAACTACGAATCGGATGCCGCGGCAAAGGCCGCGATCGAAGAAGCAGACCCCCGCGATCTCCAGCACGTCAACGAAGTCGATCTGGTCATTCCCGATTACGCGGCCCTGGAAATCACCTGTATCTTCGACAAGGACTACGCCCCGTTCGTCCAATCCCTGGAAGTCGGCCAACGGCTCCGCATCACGGGCTCCGTGCGCAAGGCCGGTAAGTACTCGCTGCAATTGGTCGGGTGCGTGCCGAGTGAAGAGGTTGAATAGACTTGTCTCATCGGACATTCTCGGCAACAATGAGCGGTGCGTGGCGAAGTGGGCCGCGCACCGTGCTCGTTGACTTAGGGACGACCGGAGAGTTACTGTCGCATTGGGGTGCCTGGGGTCGGACTGCGAGGAACGAGCAGGGAGCCCCCAGATCGCCTACAACTAGGGGCTCGTCGCTCGTTCCTCGCAACTCGACCCCAGGCACCCAGCCGCAAACTGGACAGTTGTTTCTCTGACAATCCTTGCCGGGAGAAACCGCGAAATGCCCCGACCGAAGAAGAAAGACCTTGCCGCCGCGACGCGCGCCGTGCATCATCCGGCGGTGGACGCTCCGTCGGCGCCGCTGACGGCCCCGTTGTATCAGAGTTCCACCTTTCGCGACGATCGGGCCGCCGTGTTGGCCGAGTATAGCGAACAGGTCGAACCGCCCGCTTACTATACGCGATGGGGTAATCCCACGATCGATGTACTGCAACGGGTGATCGCCGACTTGGAGGGTGGCGAGAAATGCCTTGCCACCGCCTCGGGGATGGCCGCGGTGAGTACGACGCTCTTGGGGCTCCTGGACACGGGCGACCACGTCGTGGCCGGCCAGTCGCTTTACACGGGCACGACGAAGCTGCTCACCGCCGATCTGCCGCGGCTGGGAATCGACGTCGATCTGGTCGACCCGACCGATCTGGACGCCCTGGACGGGGCCATCGGCGAAAAGACCCGACTGATCTACTTCGAGACGCCCACCAACCCGACGCTCTCGCTGGTCGACATGGCGGCCGTCTGCGACGTGGCCCGATCGCGCGGCGTGCTCACGGTCATGGACAACACGTTCGCCTCGCCGTTGAACCAACAGCCGCTGGCCGCGGGCGTCGACGTCGTGATCCACAGCGCCACGAAATATCTCGGCGGTCATAGCGACGTCGTGGCCGGGTGTATCGTGACCAATGAGTCGCTGGCCGAAACCCTCTGGCGCCGGCGAACGATCCTCGGCGGCAGTCTCGACCCATTTGCCGCCTGGCTGCTGTTGCGCGGAGTCAAAACGCTGGCGGTCCGCGTCGAGCGTCAGAACGACAACGCCATGGCCGTCGCCCGGGCGCTGGAGGAACATCCGCAAGTTTCCCGCGTCTATTACCCCGGGCTGCCCAGCCACGAGCAACACGAGTTGGCCCGGCGCCAGATGACCGGCTTCGGCGGCATGGTCAGTTTCGATCTGACCGGCGGTCGCACGGCCGGCGTGCGCCTTGTCGAGTCGACCGAACAGGCCGTGTTGGCCGTAAGTCTCGGTGGCGTGGAAACCCTCATCGAGCACCCCGCCTCGATGTCCCACGCCCCGTTGACCGACGAGCAACTCCGCACGGCCGGTATTTCGCCGGGGCTGATCCGCTTGTCGGTCGGGATCGAAGATTCCGGCGATCTGATCGCCGACTTGGAGCAAGCGTTGGACGGTCTGGGGTGAGAGCCCTTTGGAGTGCGATGACTTGTCATCGCTTTCCTTGTCCCTTCGTATCCGTACTTCCTCGAACACGACCGTCTCGCCCGTGGCAAAGAACCAAGGGAAAAGGAAAGCGGCGACAAGTCGCAGCACTCCAAGGAACGAGGCGACCCCTTTCGTCGCGGATCTCCCAAGACCCGCGCCGAGCGCAACTCCGTTCACAAACCGTCCGGCGGACCCGGTTCGACGATGCTGGTGGGGTGTTCGATGACCGGCGGACCGCCGGGATCGGGCTCCAACTCGTCGACATCCAGCCACATCTCCTCCAGGTCGACGCCGTCGCGCTTGCACCGCTGGCTGTAGATGGGATGGATCGATCGCAGGGTTTCCGCACTCCAGAGGACCAGATAGGTAAACGGTCTTTCGGGCAGGTGCGTGGAGATGGTGCCGGTCCATCCGCCCATCGGCATATCGGGGTAGTCTGGATCGCGGACACCGGTCCTCACGCGGACACGATCGCCCACGGCAAACCTGGAATCATCGCCCGACCGGTGTGACTCCGACATGGTACTCCCCCGCAAGGCTACTTGCCCTGTCGCTATTTTTTACTAGAATCCCTGAGTTTTCAAGAGGAATCCGGTCTTCCGGGGGAAAATTGCGGCGGATTGTCGAGATCGGCCCGGCGAGGAGGCGACTATCGAACCCCCACCTTCACCAAGGTCTCGATAATGCGGTCGTGAAACGCGCCGTTGGTCACCACGACACCCCGGTTGGCCGAGAGCTGGCTGCCGTGACTGAATTCCAGCGGCTTGCCGGCCACGTCGGTCACGGTCCCGCCCGCTTCGGTCACCAGCAGTACGCCGCCGGCGTGGTCCCAGATTTTCTCCTGGTAATCGGCTCGGGTGGGCAGGCGCAGATAGATCTCGGCTTCACCCCGGGCCACCACGGCGTATTTGGCCTGGCTATCCAAACGTACCGGTTCGGCGGTCATCCCCAGCCGCTGGGCGACTTCCGCCGCATGGTCGTGCGACGTGTGTCCCGATTCGACCGATTCGCAGAATCGGGTTTGCGCCGGATCGACCTGCCGGCTCACGGCCAGCGGTGTTTCTCCGCCGTCGCGACCCAGTGGCAGGGCCACCGCGCCCTGGCCTCGCACGGCCACAAAGATCGCTCCGCGGGAGTCGGGAGCTTGCGGCGCCAGCGGCAAATTGGGACACCCCAGCACGCCCACTTCGATCCGCCCGTCGACGATCAGGGCCAGCGAGATGGCATACTGCTGCTTCCGCAGGAAGCCTTTGGTGCCGTCGATCGGATCGAGCGTCCAGAACCGCTGTTCCGAATGCCGGGCGACGCCCCGGTCGATCCACTTGCAGACCTCCGTCACCCCCGCTGCTGAATGGATCTGCCGCACGTGGCCGGCCACTTGCTCCAGGATCGGCTCATTTCCGGCCTGTTGCAGGACGGCCGAATCCTCCTCGGCGATGATCGAATCGTCGGGAAACACTTCGCCCAGCGCCCGACAGACGATCGCCTGACTGCCGAAATCGGCAACGGTGACCGGGCTACGATCCTTCTTCTTGATGGTTCCCGGCGAAATTTCCGCCTGAACCGCCGTGCATAACTGAGCCGCCCGGATGACCGCCTCAATGGCAATCTCTCGTTCACGCTTGTAGGAATACGCCATCAAAGGGGGACCTTTCCGGCCAACGCAAGTAGGGGTGAATATCTAGCCCGGGCCGCTCGACTTATTGGTCATCGAGCCGCAGGCAGTAGATCCAGGAGTGGTTGCGGATGTAGAGACGGTTGCCAACGATGGCCGGATGCGACAGAACTTCCGACTCCGCGTCGAAAACCTGCAACCGCGAAACCAGATCGTACTCGTTTCCGTCGGCTCGGACCAAGAGCAGTTCGCCTTCGACGCTCGTGATCAGCACCCGATCGGTGCCGCCGATCAGGCTGACATAGTGGTCGAAGGCCTTGTCTCGGGCAGCCCAGACAGTTTTCAGGCCGTCGTCCAGATCGAGGCAGAATAACTCGCCCCAGCAGCCGAACACCTTTCGACCCACGACCACTGGTGTGCTGGAGTCGGGCCGGAGGTCTTCGT
>CAYUIQ010000219.1:0-4957 GCA_964444795.1 uncultured Planctomycetaceae bacterium | reverse complement strand
TGTTCTCCGTGGAGAGCAGCAGGCGGCCGTCGACGGCGACGGGCGTGGGCACGTTGAAATCGCCCTCTTCCTCCGGCACGAGTCGCCACAAGCGCTTGCCGGTCTGGGGATCCCAGCCGCCAAGCGAATCGGCATCGTAGCCGACGATCTGCCGGACTCTGTCGGCAGGGTTGGGGCCAAAACGGCCGACAAGGAACGCCGAATAGGCGGCCGGTTCGCCTGCCGCGGTCCATACCACCTTGCCTGTAAGCCGATCCAGGGCCACCAGCGAGGCGTCCTTCGCCCCGGGGTTGACGATCAGCTTGTCGTCGACCACCAGCGGCGAGGCGCTCATTCCCCAGGTGACCAACTCGGCGCCGAAGCGGTCGATGAGATTCATCTTCCAAACGACCGAGCCGTCGATCAGGTCGACGCAATGCAGATCGCCGAAGGCACCCAGCAGATAAACTTTGCCTTCATGGATCAAGGGAGTCGCCCGGGGCGCGTTGCCGTAGTCCATCTTCTCGGGCGCTGGGTATTGGAGCGTCCAGAGTTCGATGCCCAGGTCGGCATCGAAACAACGGAAGATGTCCTCGTTATCGCGAAGGTCCTTGTCGGCCACGATCACGTAGCGGTCGGTGGCCGCGATACCGGCCAGCGCGACCCCCGTGACCCGCTGTCGCCAGAGCAAATCCACTTTCTCCGGCAAGGCGGCCGGCACATGCGGGCTAATCGCGTCGCGGGCCGGCCCTCGCCAGGAGGGCCAGGTGTTCTTGGCCGGCGGCTTGATCTCCGCCGCGGTCGAACTTGGCGGCGTCGCCTCGGGTTCGGCTTCGTCTGCCGGTGGCCTTTTCGTCTTGGATCGGGCCTTGCTCTTCGATCGCGGTTTGTCTTTCGACTTGGCCGGCTTCTCGGTGATGCCCACAAAGCCCTTTTTCGACTCCAGTGCCTTGAGTAACTTTGCGTCACTTTTGCACGCCAGCAGACTTTGGAGAACCTTCTCCGCGGCCGGGTCGTCGAGCAACGAGGTGGCAAAGACGGTGACGAAGGGGACCTCGGCGGTGCGGCCAACGATCCGCAGCGAGCCTCGCTCGATTGTCTCGCATCCTTGCAGTAGCGTCAGCGCGTAGCTGGAGATCACGGCCGCGACCGGAAATTTTCCTTCATTCTCCAGGGCTTGCAGTGCGGATTCGGTGCAACTGGAAATTGTCTCGAGGTTCTTCGGCACGTCGACCCCAGCCAGGCGCAGGGCCGCTATAGCCGCCGCGTGCTTTTCGGCCGAGTCCTCGGGTCCGAAGAGGATGCGATAACCGGTCAAATCGACCAACTGTTCGGCCAGATCGTTGCGGGGAACGACAAAGAGCCCCGTGAGGGTCGTGCTGCCCGTCGAATCGGTCAGGCGGGCGATCGGACGCAACGGCAGGCGGGAACGGGCTGCGTCGAACGCGACGACCGACTGCTTACCGATAATCAAGCTGACCTGATCGGGGTGTTCGCGAATCGTGCGCGAGAGATCCTCGGAGAAGATCACGCGCACCGGGCGGCCAATCCGCTGACTGAGAAACTGGGCCAACTGCTCGTAATCGCGCTGGGCAAATCCCTCGACGCAATCGCAGGCCAGGGGAGCGGCCAGCGGGTCCATGACCACCACGGTCATCGGCATTTGGGCCGTTGCCGTCGCGGCGCCGAGCCACAGGAATCCGCCGACGGCGAGTAGCCAACCCCATACCCGCCGCGTGATACGGACCGATCGTCGATTGCATCCAACCATGTTTCGCGGACCTTTCTTGTCGAATTCAATTGCTCTTCAGGATTCTTCGCTGGGTGCCATGGGCGGAAGACCTCCCCGTGAGAGGGGAAATCGTAAGAAAAGCACCTACAATCCAATTATCTTGCCCCGCTTGGCCAACTGTCAATGATTACTTGGTTCCGAAGGAGCGGATTTCGCTATACGAACACGAGTCCCCCCGACTTTTGCCCACCTTGCAATCGGGCGTTTCGTGTGCGATATTAGGTCCTTTCCCCTTTTGTCGTGGACGCCAATAGGAGTGCGTGAACCGTGCAGATCTGGCCGGCAATCGATTTGCGAGGCGGCCGATGTGTACGACTGCGCCAGGGCGACTACGATCGGGAGACGGTCTTTGCCGAGGATCCGGTCGCCATGGCCCGGCGTTGGGTCGATCTGGGGGCATGCCACCTCCATCTGGTGGACCTGGACGGCGCGAAAGAAGGGCATCCGGCTAATCTCCAGAGTGTCGGGGAGATTGTTCAGTCGGTCGATATCCCCTGTGAACTGGGCGGCGGGATTCGCGACGAAGCGACGATACGCCAGTTGCTCGACCTGGGGCTTGCCAGGCTGGTGATCGGCACCTTGGCGCTGAAGAAACCCCAGTGGTTTGGCGAAATGTGCCGGGCGTTTCCCGACCGGCTGGTGTTGGGTATTGACGCGCGCGACGGGCAGGTGGCCACCGACGGCTGGCTGCAAACCAGCAAGACGGCGGCGGTCGATCTGGCCCGGCAGTTTGCCGAGCATCCGATCGCCGCGATCGTGTACACGGATATTGCCACCGACGGGATGATGGCGGGGCCCAACCTGGCCGAGATGGCTCAGATGCAGGCGGCGGTCGACGTGCCCGTGATTGCCTCCGGCGGTGTGACCACCATCGAAGACGTCCGCCAATTGGCCGCAGTACCCATGGCCGGCTGTATTATCGGCCGGGCGCTCTACGAAGGAAGCCTGAAACTGCCCGACGCACTGACCGCCGCCTCCGGAGACGGACGCTAAGAGGTTATCCAACCATAGCTCCGTTCCCTTGGCAATCAACAAATCATGACAGGATCCCGCGCTGGCGGGGCAATTTTGAAACGTTAGAGGAAGTTTCCATGTCGAAGCACAAAGTCGAGGACATTCGCAACATTACCTTCTGTGGTCACGGGTCGGCGGGTAAGACGACACTGATCGACGCGCTGTTGGTGACCACCGGCGCGGTGAAGCGGCAGGCGAGTGTCGACGACGGCACGAGCATTTGCGACTTCGACGAAGAGGAGAAATCGCACAGCTATTCGATCGAAGCGAGCGTGACGCACTTCGATCACGGCGGCAAGCGGTTCCACGCCATCGACACGCCCGGCTATCCCGACTTCATCGGCCAGACTCTGGGATCGATGCGGGGTGCCGATACGGCGGCGATCGTAATCAACGCCCAGTCGGGCATCGAGGTGAACACGCGACGCGTGTTTGCCGAGGCGGGCAAGGCCGGGCTGGGGCGGATGATCATCATCAGCAAGATGGACTCCGACAACATCGACCTCCCGGCCTTGCTGGAGGGTATTCAGGAGATGTTCGGTGGCGAGTGCGTGCCGTTGAACGTTCCGCTGGGCTGCGGCGCCGATTTTCGCGGCGTGGCCGAGACTCTGAAGGTGCCCGACGACATTGAGGGGGCGCTGCTGGACCCGGCCGAGATTCACGAATCGCTGATGGAATCGATCGTCATGGCCGACGAGGAGGTGATGGAACGGTTCCTCGATGGCACCCCGCCGACCGACGAGGAGTTGGCGCCGCTGATTGTGCAGGCGGTGGCCGAGGGGAGTCTGATTCCCGTCGTTTGCATTTCGGCCAAGACCGGGGGCGGCATGAGCGAGTTGCTCGACGCGCTGGCCCTGTGTACGTTGCCGCCGGGCGTTGTGCCGCAAAAGGCCACCGGTGGCGACGGCGAAGAGATCGAGGTCAAGGCCGATCCCGACGGACCGCTGGTCGCCCAGGTCTTCAAGACGCGTATCGACCCCTTCGTCCAGAAGCTCAGTTTCCTCCGCATCTTCTCCGGCACGATGAAGACCGGCCAAACCGTCCCGCTGATCGGCTCGCGCAAGGGGATCAAGATCAACCAGCTTTTCCTGGTCCAGGCCAACGAGACCGAGCCGATCGAGGAAGCCGGCCCGGGAGCCATCGTTGCGGTGACCAAAATGGAGGAACTCGAGACCTCCACCACGCTGGGCGATTCGACCATGGCGCCGATCCGCTTCCCCACGCCAATGGTCGGCCTGGCTGCGACGCCCAAGAGCCGCGGCGACGAAGGCAAACTCTCCGGCGCGCTGAACAAGATCTGCCTGGAAGACTCGACCTTCCAACTCGACCGCGACGCCCAGACCAAGGAACTGGTCATCACGGGCATGAGCGAACTGCACCTGCAGATCATTCAGGAGCGGATCAAGCGACGCGACAAGGTCGAGCTGGAAACCAAGGAACCGAAGATCCCCTACCGCGAGACCATTCAGGCCAACGCCGAGGGAAGTTACCGGCACAAGAAGCAGAGCGGCGGCCGCGGGCAATTCGGCGAAGTCCACATCCGCATGTTCCCGCTGCCGGGCGACGTCGACGTCGAGGAGTACGCCACCAAGGCGCGGTTCGCCTCGATGAAGACGCCCCACTACGATCCGGCGAACAACTTCCTCTGGATCGACTCGGTCGTCGGGGCTACGATCCCGGGCAACTTCATGCCGGCCGTGGAGAAGGGCTTCAAGGAGCGAATGGTCCAGGGCGTCATCGCCGGATATCAGGTGCAGAACGTCTGCGTCGAGGTTCACTTTGGCAAGCACCACGCGGTCGACAGTTCGGAGCAGGCCTTCAAGACGGCCGGCTCGATGGCCTTCCGCAACGTCTTTCGGGAGGCCAAGCCGGCCCTGCTGGAGCCGATCGTGAAGATCGAGATCACCGTACCCGGCGACAAGGTGGGTGACGTGAACAGCGACATGTCGGGCCGCCGCGGCCGTGTGTTGGGCATGGATTCCGCCGGCGGCGGGCTGCAGACCGTCTCGGCCGAAGTCCCACTGGCCGAAGTGACCACCTACGCTCGGACCCTCTCCAGCATGACCGGCGGACAAGGCAGCTACTCGATCGAGTTCAGCCATTACGACATCTTTTTTAATGATACGGCGACCACCGAGATCTACACTCTTCCTACACGACGCTCTTCCGATC
>CAYUIQ010000218.1:0-14979 GCA_964444795.1 uncultured Planctomycetaceae bacterium | reverse complement strand
GCGAAAAGGCCCAAAGTCTTGCGAACTGAACACCGACAGCCTCAAGTTCCCAGTCTATTCACTGTCTCCATACCGTTGTCCGCCCCCCAGTCCGCGTGATGGGTTGCAGGAGACAGCGACTAACTGTAAGTCGTTTTCTGTTAATGCGTTATGACGACTTGGCGCCGTGTTTCTGGGTGAAGTTGCCATTGCGTGGCCGCCTCGCTGGGCAAGTCATCGTGCCGCCGATGGCGGGCGACGAAAAATTTCTCGACAGGGTGGTTGCGAAGCCCGAGAAAGCTGATAGACTCCCAGGCGTGGGAAACAGACCCATTATGCGACATAAATATGTAGATTGCGTGGAAATACGACCCAATACCTAGATAAGCGGATTTCGCGGCCAGGGCATGGACGCCAAGTGACACACAAACTTCCTCGTTGCCTCGGCACACGATGCCCCAAACCACCGAACACCCAGCAACCGAACCGAATCCGCCAGAGTTCGTCCTCGGAGAGTTTCGCCGCACGCTCGATGATCGTTACCGCTTGTCGATCCCGGGTGCGTTGATCGAGGCGCTGGAGGCCGACACGGCCGAGTGTATCCTGGCCAAGGAACGGCCCGGCTGCCTCAGCCTGTGGAACGCTCCTCGCTGGCAGGCGAAGACCGACGAGGGAATCGCCCTGGTGGAAAGGAAGATGCGTAGCGGCCGGCTTGAAGGCCGACTGACCGAGGTACAACTCCTCGGGCGGTTGCTGTCGACGCGACACAGGAATGTGCAACTTGCAGGAAAAGGACGACTACTGGTTCCCGAAGGATTTCGTGAGTTTCTCCGGGTCGAGCCTGGCGCCGAGGTCATCCTGGTGGGCGCCGCGATTTGCCTGGAGATTTGGCACCCGCGGGCTTGGCTGCGGCACCTCGGCCGGGAGATGGTCGGGTTCCGCACATTATTCGACGAACTCTCCGGATAACCCAAAGGCGGCAAACTACCCACCATACAAAACACGGCAAGCTACCCACCATGCCTGGCAGGGCAGACAGATTCAGGTAACCCCCGGCGTGAGTCACCCGCTTGGGATGCAAGTCACCTGGGAAATGGTTTTCCGGCAACGGAGTGCCGTTCCCCCCAAAAATCTCCCGGCCAGGCATGGTGTTTTTCTTGGAATGCGCCTCTTCTCAGTTGATTCGCAGTCCTCGCAACTTGGCCCGGCCGCCGGAGTCGATGGCGACTCGGGCGGAGCCCCCCTGACGACGGATCGCCCGCTCGTACTTGGGACCGGTGCCCTCTTGGACGTAGTACTGCTCGATGCCAAAGGTCAGCCGGCCGTACCGGGTCATTTGGCCGCGAATGAACTTACCCCGGCTGGGCCGCTGGAAACTGAATTTGTCGGCCTTCCAGTGTTCGCCGTCCGGTTCGGGCACCAGCGACACGTAGACGGTGCGGTTCTCCCACTTGCCTTGATTGCCATGGGAAGAACCGTTTCGTGAGAAGCCTGGGAGTTGTCCCGGCCTTGCGCGGCTGAATTCGTAACCGAGGATCACATAGTCGCCGCGGAGCAAGTCGCGGGGATCGAGGGGCACGACGCGCAGCATGACGGTGTCGCCGGTCATGGCGGGCGCGGCGTTGAAAGCGGTCAGCCCCAGCAGCACAACGAGTTGCAGAGCCACACTCCCCAGCAGAACTCCGCGTTGGTGTTTCTGTAACCACGCAAAGGCCCGATTGGCTGCCGGCCATCCGGGAACTTCGGCTGTCGCGGGCGGGATCGCGCCGGAACCGGTGGGAGAATCAGACATGCTGTACCGCCTTTCGCTGGTGCCAAAACATGGCCACGCCGAACAGGGCCGCTCCGCAGAGGAAGAACATCAACGCCGCGCCGAGCATGCCGCCGGCGTCGGCGAACAGATCGACGTAACGCAACAGGGACCACAGAAGAAAGTAAGCCACGCCGCCGCCGAAGGGAACGACCCGTTCGTCGCGCAGGCCGACGTGAATCAGCCACAAGGAAACGAGAATCATCGCAACATTGGCCACGATCGTCGGCAGCAATGCCGAGCCAGGTATCGAGTAGGTCAACACGTTCCAGACCGGCGGCAACGCCATCAGCGAGGTAACGCCCAGCGGAAGCCACTGCTCGCGGAGAAACGGAACCACCTCACCTTGCGGTGCGACTTGAGTCGGTGTTTGCCTCCGCCGCAGGACCGTCACTACGGCGATTGTTGCCACGGTCAGGACAAAGATCGCCATCGAGGTGCCCAGCCCGCGAACCACGATCTCCGAAAGAACCCCCTGCTTGCTGTGAAACGCCTCTCTATGGAAATCGTAGAAACTGAGCGGGATGAGCGCGCCGCCGGCCAACAGTGCCCCGCAGAAACGATACGGGACGGCAAACGGGTTACCGTGGCGATGACACTCGGCAACGAGCAGGAACAGGCCGCCGACGCCGCCGATGAAGTAGACGATATAGAATTCGAGATGCCAGGCGATCGGTTGCAGGACGACCCACCACGCCAGCAACGCCACATAAGGAATCACGGCTATGGGTAACCGCCGGCGATAAGCCCATGCCAGGCCCGGCAGAGCCAGCAGCGGAAGCGTGTAGGCCGCGTTGGGTATCATCCCCCAACGGCCAAACAACCAGGCCCCCAGGTTCGGAAAACCGATCACCTCCGTGCCGACCCAAATCGCCAGCAGACTCGTCAGCAGCAGGTGCAGCAACAGCGTGTCGAGCAACAGGGCAAATGGCAGCACGCCGAGCGCCCATAACCAGAAGCCGGTGGGAAAATGGACCGGGACATGGAAGACCTGGGCAACTAGCCAGATACCGCTCCCGTAGAACAAACACCCGAGGAAGAAGGCAATCTCCGAAAGGCGCCGATGGTCCATCCGAAACCTAAGATAGAACCCGCCCGCATAGGTGCCAATAATCGTGCCGAAGATGATAATCAGCTTCATCGCCGCGGGCATCGCCGACCAGTTGTAGCCGATCAGCAACAGCACGGCCAAGCCGATCATCGACGCGGCCAGACCCATCAGGGTAAACTGGGCCAGGGATTTCTTTTGTCGGGAGATGTCGGCGGGGGTTTCGTACAGGCCAACAATTCGGGCGGCTTGATCTTCGGAGAGGATGCCTTCGCCGCGCCAAAGGTCCATTTCGCCCAGCAGCCAACCACGCAATCGACCGGAAATCGAACGTCCAGACATCGGCCCACCCCTGTCGAACGGGTATGCGAAGGGTAATCCAGTACCTCTTCAGGCGAGGAACGGGGCCGCATATCACGCCGAAGGGCCGGGATCTGTTGGGATGGCTTGCTTAACGGTCCGTTGAAAGGGTGACATGGGTGGCTGGCGGTCGAGCGCAGCGAGCCCCCAGGAGATTCGGTTCTGGGGGCTCGTTGCTCGTTCCTCGCATCTCGACCCCAGCCACCCATCCATCTCGCCGTTACTGAGAACTACTCTCCGCCCGCGTCGCTCGGCGGCGTTTGCTGCATCGACACAAAGGCCATCCGCAACTCGTGCAGGATGCCTTGCAGCATGGCGGTTTCTTCGTCCGTCCGGTTGCCTTCGGTCTTTGCCGTGAGCATCTCGATCAAGTCGATCAGATAGCGTGCTTGATCGACGTTGACTTCCGCCTTGCCCGTCGCCGGATTGGGCATCCCACCCAGAGAGACCATCGCCTGCGCGGCCAGCGTGGTGACCAGCATGCTCAGCGACGGCTCGGGAGTGGGCCCAGCGGGTTCGCTGGGCTGTTCGGGGGCCGCGGCGTCGACTTCCTTCTCCGCCTCGACTTGGTCTTTCCAGTTTTCGTCGACGTGGATTTTCTTCTCTTGGTCGGGTTGATCGCTCATCGGGTTGTTCACCATAAATTCGGGTTGGAGGCTATTGCTGGGGGGCTTCCAAGGGAGAAGCCGTCACCAGAACGTAGTTGTTGAGATATTTCTTGGCCACGCGCACGACGTCTTCGAGAGAGACCGCTTCGATGCGCGCGTCGAACGAACGGTCGTAGTCGTAGCCGAGTCCGAGGAGTTCGTCGACGGCCGCCATTTGCGCCATCTCGCCGATTGTCGTGTTTTCCTGGGCGTGCAGATTGGTCACCATCTGGACGGCGGCCTGGAACTCGTCGGCGGTGATCTCGCCCGCCTGGGCCCGGGCCACGTTTTTCCGGATGCGCGCGACGACTTCCTCGACCTTGTCGGGCTGCGTTTGCGCCATGACGGCGAAGAAGCCGGGGGCCGGGCCGGTCATCTGGAAGGCGTGGACGTAGTAGACCAATCCGGCGCCGCGCAGCTCGTTGTGCAACCATCCGCCCGGATAGCTGTAGCCCGACATGATCGCGTCCAGAAGGGTCAATGCGGCGTAGTCCTCCTTGTCCAGCACGCTGGTGCCGGCGTAGCCCAGCAGGACCATGCCCGTCGGTTTGCCGACCTGTTTGTGGCGCTCGATCGTTTCGGCAATCGTGTTGTCGCGGCCGAAATCGATCGGTTCCGCATCGGCAGCCGGCTGGAGCTTGCCGAACTGCTTCTCGACCAGGGCCAGCGCGGCATCCGGATCGACGTCGCCGAAAACGGTGACGATCATGTTCTCCGGCACGAAGTACTTGGCGTGATACGCACGGAGATCGCCGGCGGAAAGGCGCTGGACCGTTTCCGTCTTGCCGCCCTGGTTGACGTGGTAAGGCGAGTCGGGCGGAAGGTTGTCGTAGAAAACCTCGAAGATTTCCGACTGCGGGCTATCGGCGCGTCGGGCGATGGCGCCCAGGGCCAGATGTTGGACCTTCTGAAACTCGATGTCGGGAAAAGTGGGCCGGGTGAAGCACTCGGCCAGCAAGGCGGCCGCTTTGGGGAAATCCTCGCGCAGGACCGTGGCCTTGGCGTAGACGGTGTTTCGCCCGCCTCGCGTCGAGAATGAGCCTCCGACGGAGTCAAAATACTCGGCAATCTGGTGGGCCGTATGGTCGGCCGTCCCCTTGTCGAGCATGGATCCCAGCAGAGCCGACCGGCCCGCCGTCTGGGGCGCATCGACCAGGGAACCGCCCATCACGTAGGCCTGGATATTGACCATCGGCAGGTGCGGATGACGTTTCAGTAGCACCCGCAATCCATTCGGCAGGCGGGCCATGCGAATCGGCTCCTCGCCGCCGGCCGTCTCGCCGCCGCCGGCTTTCCCGGCGCCGCCCGGGGGAGCGATGACGATGCGATTGAGCCGGTCGGCCACAAAATAACGTCGGGCCACGTCGCGCACTTGCTCGGCGGTGACCTCCTGGATTTTCTTCACGTATTGGTGATCGAACAACGGGTCGCCGGCGGAAAGGAAGTTGCGTCCCAGGCTATCGGCCGCTTGCTGCACCGTTTGCTGCCCAAAAACCAACTCGGCCGCCTTCTGCTTCTTGGCTTTCTCCAATTCCACGGGAGTCACCAGTTCCTCGCAGAGCTGGTAAACGCCTCGCAGCGCCTCGGCGGAGGCTTCTTCCCAGGTCTCCTTGGGGCTGCTGATCATCACGCCAAACCACCCGCGAACAAAATGGGGTGTATAGCTGGAGGAAGTGACCGACAGGGCCAACTGCCGATCGTACTTCATCCGCCGAACCAGACGCGAACTGTCGCCTTGGCTGAGGATGTAGGAAGCGACGTCCAGTGCGTAGAGATCGTCGTGCGACAGTTTGACCGTCGGCCAGGCCAACACGATGTCGTAGGTGGCGCCATCCATCTCGTGGAAAACCTCGCGAGGCGAAAGCTGCTCCGGTTCGTCGGGCATCGGCACGTAGGTCTCGGGAGATCGGCCGGTGCCGGACCATTGCCGAGCTACCTCGGCGAGCACTTCGTCGGTACGCACGTCGCCGGTCACCACGAAGACCTGATTGTTCGGTACGTAGCGCTCGCGATAGAAGTCGATGATCGTCTGGTTGGTCGTCTGGGCGAGCACGTCGGCGTAGCCGATGATCGGGTGGCGCACCGGGTTCTGGGTATAGACGGTCTGCCCCAGCAGCTTGAACATGACGCGGCGGCGATTCACTTCGCCGTCGGACATCTCGCGGCGGACCACGGCGAGTTCCCGATCGAATTCCGTCGGCTCGAAGCGGATATGCTGCATTGCGTCGGCGATCAGGTCGATGCACGTCATCGTGTGTTTGGCCGGGCAATCGATGTAGTAGGCCGTCATGTTGGTGGAGGTGAACGCGTTGGTCGCCCCGCCGAACGTATCGACGATTCGCTCGATCTCCTTTTCCGTCCGCCGCGCGGTCGATCCGCCGGCAACGACGTGCTCCAACACGTGGCTCAACCCGGCCCCCAAGTGGCGACCCTCGAAGGCGCTGCCCGTGTTTCCGACGTAACACCGTACCGTGGCCACCGGCGCCGCATGATTCTCCTGAACGATCACCGTCAGCCCGTTGGCCAATTCGGCCAGCGTGACCCCACCTGGCATCGACCGGCGGCTGACGCACTTGGGAATATCTTCAGCGGACACTTCGCCGGTCGCTGGTGCCGCTTGGCCCCATGCCACGCAGGCTACCCCAATCCACACGACAGAAGCAGCAATAAGACACAGAGGGCCGTTCATGGGTTCTCCTTCCGGGAGGATGCTGGTTGAAAATCGACCGACATGGTCCGATGTGACAGAGTCGATTGCCGTATAGGTATTGTTGCAAATCAGGGTAACGTGGGGTAGGCCAACGCGGCGAGGGCAGCCAAATCCGGCGGTTTGACCCGGTTTCTTGACAAACCGACCGATTTTCTTGCGAAAACGAGGAGCCACGGCCGTGCCATCCGTACCGCATTCAACCTAGAGCTTCCAGTTCCGCGCGGCCCACACGGCCGTAGCGTGCGAGTGAAGAATTCAGCCCTCGATCGCCACTCCTCGAACCCATGAAGCACTATCCGCAGAGGGGGCATATCCCGAAGCCAAGCCGTTACCCCCCCCGGGAAGGCTACGCCACTCGGCATTCATGGCGGGTTTCGCCGTACCGTGGCCGGAAAAAGTCCTATATTTTATCTGACGTGCGGGAATCGCGCCCCGAAGAGTCCACAGACATGACGACCATCAGCACTCCCAGCAGCGTATCATCGGATCCGCTTGCCCGACTGAACGATATGTTGGGCGATATGGTTGCCGACAGCGGGGAATCGGATGGCTTCGCGAGACAGCAAGCGGCAATCCTGGCGTTCGGTCGGCGGGCGGCCGCTCAACCGCCGCTGAACATCCTGATGCAGGACGCGGCGATCCTTCCCGCCGACCTGTTCGAAGCCGACCTGTACGGTGTCGGCGAAGTGATTGCCAACATGACCGCCCTGAGTTTGTGTGTGAGGACAAACGACGGGCAAGATAAACCGGGCGACATACTGCCGCACAAATGTTCGCTCGATCCGGCAACCTCGATGGCCGCTTACGCGCTTTCGGCGGCCGGTCCCGTCTGGTCGCCTAACCTGGCATCCGAAAAGCGGTTTACCGATCTCCATCTCCGCAAGCAAGGGGTGGCCAGCGCGTTGACGGTGCCCCTTCACGTGGGCGGCAGACCGTTCGGCGTTCTGGGAATCTACCGAAAGACCGAGCGAGAATTCACCGACGACGACGTGCGCTTCACCGAGACCATTGCCCACCTGCTTACTTCCTCGATCGCTCGAATTCAGGTTGAGGAGGAACTCGCCCAGGAGCGTCGCAGTGCCACGGTTGTCCTGGAGACGATCGATTCGCTGGTCATGACGCTCGACGACGACGGTCAGATCCTAACGATGAATCAGGCCTGCCAGCGAGTCACGCGATTCCATCCGAAGGAGGTCGTCGGCAAGCAGTTCTGGAACATCCTCGTGACACCCGAGGAGCGGGACCTGGTACGAGGCATTTTCCGCAGTTCCCGGCGTGACGGCAGTCCCTGCCAGTTCGAGGGAACGATCTTGGCCAAGGATGGGACCCGGAAGACGGTCGCCTGGGCGGTGCAGGTGATCGACGAGGGCGGAGGGCGGCTGACGATACTCAGTGGCGTCGATCGAACCGACCAGATCGCCCTGGAGACGGAATTGCAGCAGGTCAAGGAAAAGAGCGAGAGGGCTTTCGGAAAGCTGAAAGAACTTCAGGCCGCCGGGGATAGCGACGCGTCGGAGACCACCGATCGGCAGACTCCGGGAGCGACTGGTGCCCGGGCCGGTGCGTATCAGGCGGTGGACAAAAAGACGGGGAAGGAACGCCGAAAGAGCCCGCGCCGAACGTATCGGTATCCTCAGAAAATCGCCCCGATGCACGGATGTGCCGTGCCCTCACCGGGACAGTTCTTCAATGTGGAATGTCGGGACATCTCCGCCGGTGGTGTCTCGTTCTTCCTCCCGACTCCACCCGACTTCGAGACTCTGGTAGTGGAACTGGGGAAGAAGCCGACGGAAAGGTACTACACGGCCCGCGTGGCACGTGTCGAAGAAGTCCAGTGCGACGGAAAGAAAGAATACATGGTCGGATGCCGATTCACCGGACGTATTCAGATCTAGAATCGTATCGCGTAGTCTCGGGCGAAAGCGGGCAAGGGGGCAGACGTCGCTTTCTCCCCCCAATTCTTCCTTCACGCAATCTACTTGCCTTGCGATCCTCTCGGCCGTAGAATTGCGCCGATAATCGCCCCCCCTGCGGAGCTAGCGATCCGCCCCGACGCGACCGGGGGCGTTGTCGTTCCTCTACTTCGGCGCAAGGCGCACAACCACTATCTCAGAAGGAGGGCTCTTTGATGAAATGGGACCTATGGTTTTCACCGATGTCGGCCATTGCGGCCGCCTTGATGTTGATGCTCGCGGGATGCGGGCCATCGACGTCAGACCAGTCGTCCAGCGAAAAAGGCGGTGAGCCGGGGCAGAAGACACCCTCCCCCTCGGAGACACCCGCCAGCGGAGAGCCGGAGAAAGTCGCCGCTTCGGCCGTGCCGTTGGGGCTCCCCCCGGTTCCCGTTCCCGCCGACAATCCGATGACGCCCGAGAAAGTCGAATTGGGCAAGCTGCTCTACTTCGACAAGCGAGTGAGCAAGGACGGCACGATCTCCTGCGCCACGTGTCACGATCCGGCCAAGGGTTGGACCGACAACCTCGCAACCAGCGCCGGCATCAAGGACGCCGAGGGCCACCCGCAGATCGGCGGTCGCAACGCCCCGACGGTCATCAACGCCGCCTACGCCACCAGCCAGTTTTGGGACGGGCGGGCCAAGGATCTCGAAGAGCAGGCCGTCGGCCCGGTGGGCAATCCCATCGAGATGGGCAGTTCCATGGAAGCGGTGGTCGAGGCCTTCTCGAAGATTCAAGGCTACGAAGATCTATTCCAGAAGGCGTTTGGCACCGGCGTGACCGAAAAGGGATTTGCCCAGGCGATCGCCGCTTTTGAGCGGACTGTCCTCAGCGGCAACTCGGCCTTCGATCGTGAGGAACTCAACGAGGCTCAGACCAAAGGCCACGATCTGTTCATGGAGCATTGTTCGACCTGTCACACGCCGCCGCTGTTCACCAACCATGGTTTCTACAACGCGGGCGTCGGCATGGATAAAGAGGATCCCGATCTGGGGCGGTTTGACAAGACGGAGAAGGATTCCGACAAAGGCAAATTCCGTGTTCCCACGCTTCGAGATATCGCCAGTACGGGACCGTACTTCCACGACGGCAGCGGCGCGACTTTGGAGGATGCCGTGGCGTTGATGGCCGGCGGCGGTGCCGAGAACGACAATCTGTCGAAACTCCTGAAACTCGTCGGCGAGGAAGGGATGACCGACGAGGATGAGGCGAATCTCGTCGAGTTTCTCAAGGCGCTTACGGGCGATGTGCCCGTGATCGAGCCGCCGACGGAATTTCCGCAATAGCGCCACCCGAACACCGGTCGTCGCTCTGCTTTTTCACGGGGCGGCGACCGGATCTCAACGGGTGTGGCCGGCTTGGGTCCCGTCCGCGGGAATCAAACGGCGTGGGAATCGAGCGACAATGACTTGCATTGTCGTGTTTGCCTGGCAATAATGTCGCCAGACGAAACATCCCCAAACGTCCTCTCGCGCCCCTTTTCCCATGAGCAACGCCGACGACCAACACGAGGGCTCGGACTCTGATCCGAAGCGCGACGCCGATAGCTTCGACGGGATGCGGACTTTCGCCGGCTCGGATTCCGATGAAGGCACCCCGGGCCAAGCCGGCGCCGGTGCGCCGGATCATTTGGGACATCGCTACGAGCTGCAGGAGCGTCTCGGCGGCGGTGGAATGGGAGATGTCTTTCGGGCGGTGGATCACCGGCTGAACCGGCCCGTGGCCGTGAAACGAATCCGTGAGGAGTTGGCCCGGCAGCCGGAGGTCATGGTCCGCTTTCTCCGAGAAGCCCAGGCGGTGGCCGCACTGAATCATCCCAATGTGGTCCACGTCTACGATTTTGGCGACGACCCCCGGGGGCCGTTCCTGGTCATGGAACTGGTCGAAGGCGAAAGTCTGGCCGCGCGGCTGCGACGGACCGGGGCAATGGCCCCCGAGGCAGCGATAGAGCTGATCAATCCGGTGTGCGACGCGCTGGCGACCGCCCACCGGCAAGGCATCATCCATCGAGACGTCAAACCGGCCAATATCCTGCTCACCTCCGGTGGCACGGCGAAGCTCGGCGATTTCGGTCTGGCCCGACTGGAAACGGCCGACCATGGGCAGACGCAAACGGGCATGGTCCTGGGGACCCTCGATTTCATGGCCCCGGAACACCGGCACGACCCTCGCCAGGCCGGCAAGCGCAGCGATCAGTGGAGCCTGGCCGCCACCATCTACCAGATGCTCACCGGCCAATCGCCGCGGATCATCGTTTCCGATCGGATTCCCGACGCGCTGCGTCCCGTGTTGCTTCGCGCGTTTGACGAAGACCCCGAGGCGCGCTACGGGAGTGTCGAGGAATTCCGCACTGCGCTGGGTGAGAGCTTGACGGCTTCGCGACCGTCCCAAGCAATCTTGGCCGACTCGGCGCCGGTGGTTTTGACCGAGGCGCCGCCCGAGCCAGCCGCCAAGCCTGCCGAACGCAAGCGCCGAATCACCACCGCGTTGCCCCAGGCCGTTCCCGTCACCCCCGAAGCGAAAGCACCGCACCGGCGGTCGATCTTGGCAAGAAAACGGCGGTCGATCGGGCCGGTCGTCCTGCTGATCGTGTTGCTCAGTGTGGCTGCGCTGGTGGCCGTGAAATTGCTGCGGCACGCCAGGCAATCTCCGCCGATCGATCGGATCGGCTCACTGGACTTCGATCAAATTCCATCCGATTGCGTTGCCGCGGTGATCGTTCGTCCGCGGGAGATTGCCGACTCGCCGCTGGTCGAACCGTTGCTGATCGACGACGTTCGCGAGGAACTCGAGCGGGACGCGCCGTTCAATCCGCTGATGGTCGAGCAGGTTTCGCTCTTCGTGGCCCCGCCCGACGTCTCCGAGAGCGAGCTTCCCGTTAGCGTTGCCGTCATTGCCCAGTTTACCGATTCGACCGCCTTGGAGCGTTTTCGCGAGCGGGTGGAAATGGTCGGCGAGATCGTCGAGTTTGGCGATTTCACCTATTACCGGTCGGATAGAGAAGACGGGTTGATTTGCTTCTACGACGATCGGACATTCGTTTGGGCCACCAGCGATCCGATGCTACGCGAGATTCTCGACGCGAAGGAGCCTGCCGGGCCGGTCCGCGAGCTTCTTAGCCGGACCGATGCCTCCCGTGAGGTCATCGGCGTGATCGCGGTCGACGATCATCGGCGGCTATGGCAGGATCTGGCGCGGGAAGCCGAACTTGCAATGGAACACGAGTTTCGGAACGATCTGCCTACGGAGCTGTCGCGAATCACCGAACTGGCCGGTTTCGTCGAAACGGCCACGCTCACCGCCGATGCCGGCAATCCGACGCGGATCAAACTGACGGTCCAGTGCGTCAGCCGCAACGCGGCCGAGTCGTTCGAGCAGTTGGCCAACCGTGGACTGGCCACGCTGAAACGGGCATACGACGAAGAAGGACGTCCGGAACTGCAACGGGAACTTCGAAGAGACGTCGGCGAACTGGCCAGCCGGGCGATCCATCTGCTCGACTCGCTGCGCGACAATCTCACCGTCACCCGCAAAGGCAAAACCGTCACCGTCGAGGTTGAACTGCCCGCCCCGTGACGCTCGCTTTGCGCGGAAATGCCCATCAGCCCCCGGATCTGCCGGGGGGCGAATCCGGTGCTTTCTCGATCCTAACGCGGGGCGGCTCCTTGGCCGGTGCGTAGGAACGGGGCGAGTCCTCGGCCGCTTCATCTTCGCGATACGTCTGCGGATCCACTCTCGTCTCGGTCTTGACATCCGGCCTGTAAGCGGGTCGCCCGGCGGGCTTGTCGTCATAACCGCGTCGGGGGTAACGCCCGGACCCTCGGAACTCCTCCCAATCCACGGGTTCGCCGCCGCCGCGAGTACACAGGGCCTTGAGAACCCGCGGGCTGATCGCCTCGCGGATCGCATGCACCGACCCGTCGCACATCGCCGCGTTGAACTGAATGTCCCAGGAGTTGACCAGCCCGGCGATTGGGTTGTCTTCGTCGTACTCGAAGTCCTCCGGCTTGGTCCACGGAACGATCTTACTGTCGGCGGCCTGGACCACGGCAATCGTCATGCTCGAACCGTCGCGAATGTCTTCGATCCGCGTGCCCTGGGGGTCGGAAAAGACCCCGTCCTTACCGGCCATGCCGAGATAGGTCGTCCCGCCCTTGGGAAGATCGGCCCTCTGCGAGCGATACACGTCCGGAATCCTGCCGAGCAGTTGCATGTTGTGCGGGCTGTTCCACGGTTCGTCGAGGTGCAAGGCGTCGTAAAGGGGCTTTTGTTCCAAGTAGGGGAGGATCTTGACCCGCCAACTCAGCAGCGGCTTGCCGTCTTCATCGGTGATATTGGCGGGGAAACGTTGCGTTACGGCATGATGGTTGTGCATCGCTAGGGCGATCTGTTTGAGGTTGTTCTTTGACCGCACGTCGCCGGGAGTTCTGAATCCCCCGGGGCCGCTATGGGCCAGCACCGGCAAAACCAGCGCCGCGGTGGCGAGCCCGCCGGTGGCCAGCGTTCGCCGGGTTTCCACGACTATATCCGCGTCGGTCTGCCGGATCGCCAACAGGCCGGGTCGCAAATGCCGGGCGATCACCGGCGCCGAGGGCAATGCGCCGATGGTGATGTCGATCCCCTGGCTCTGAAGTTCGGAACAACCCATTTGCGCGAAGAGGAGTAAGACCGGATAGGCCATGCGGAACAACTCGGGCGTATCCGTGTAAATCAGGCCCAACGGAGCGTTGCCGCCGTCAAACAGCGCGGCCACTTCCGGCACGTCGGCCAGCGAGCCGTCTTCGCCGTCACCCGCCTTGCGATCGAGATAGGTCCGAATGTTCTGCGGGAAGAGCGCCCCGACAAGTTCGTCCTCGGTGATACACCAGGCCGGGGCAACCGGCACTTCCTCGCCGATGACGTTGAGGAAATAGACCGTCTGGCCCCGATGAGTGAACTCCTCGATCGTCGCACCGCGGCGCCCGTAATAGGAATGTTGGTTCGCGGGGCCTCTGTCTGGCGGCTGCAACTCCCGGCGCATGAGTTCCACCAGCCGCTTGTTGGTTTCGACGAGCCGCTGGTGATCGCGCACGTCGACCACGGCGGTGGCTCCGGTAAAGACCAGCCCACCTTCGCCCGGCGAGTTGTAGATCCGCCAGGTATCGCCCACCGCGGCGAACAGATCGCGGCGAAAGCGGATGCCCAATTCGCTCTCCGCCCGGACCATGTCGCGCAGCATCATCTCTTCCGCCCACGGCTCGATCCGCCCGACGACGTCCAGCAGCGTGTCCATCGCCTCGGCCAGATCGAAGCGCACGGCGGCGGCCAGCGTGGCGTCGGCGGGGATCACGGCCAGATCCTCCTTGGCAAGCGGCTCGACGTCGAATACCGATAGCGCTCCCCGCGGCGCGCCTTCCAGTTTGATCAGCAGTTTGCTGACGCAGCCCGACCCGTCCAGACCGGTCGCCGAAGTGATCGACTCGACGTCGGACAACCCAATCGCCCGCAGGGCCCGATAAACCTCGGGCTCGGCGATGGCGAAGGTGCGGATCAGTTCGGCAACTTGGTTGACGTGAATGACATTGCCCAGTCGCTCGATGGCGATTTCCTCGTGCAGTTTGCCGACCCACGCCGGCGGCGGGGTTTCGGCTCGGGCAACGATCCCGTCGGCGGCGCCTTCACCGATGCCGACGATCAGGTGCTCGCCTTGGATCGTCCACTGGACCGGCGGGCCGCCGGGACCCGTCTCGATCGTTTGCCACGAACCCTCAGGCGCCGGCGGCGGTTGCTTCTCGATTCCATCTTCGGAAATCCGTTTTGGTCGACCGCCGAAGGTCGGCAACAGGCGCCGAAACACATCGGCCTGATCGCCCACGTGGACCACGATGCCCGCGTCGATTTCAATGCCTTGGCGACTGGGGAAAAACTCGGTAACGTAGATCACCACCGGCCGGGTCGTCAGAGTCTTGGCCAGCGCGAAGATGTCTTCCGGCTTCGGGTCACCCGGGCGAGTGCGAGTGGCCATCCCTTTCATGGACTTCACAACGGCCCGTTCCACTTCGGCGAAGAGGTGCTGCATTTCCGGTTCGGCCAACAGGGCTTCCGTATGGTTCGGGCTGTCGGCGTTTGGCTTGGCCGTGCCTTGCCAGGCGACGTAGAGCAGGCAATCGTCGGGCAGGACCCGGGCCATCAGCGGATCGGGCTCGGCCGGGGGCATTCCCAGCGGCAATCCCCCGCCGGTGAGCATCATCCCAACCGCCACGACGCCGGCCACCTCTTCATCCGACTGGGCCGCCGCCGGTCGCTGAAAACAGAGCCCCACGACGGCAACCAGAGCCACGGTCACCGCCAGCCGTCTCACCGCTGTTCGTTGACACTTGCACATCGTTCGCGTCTCCTGTGTTCGACTTTGTCAGAAAAGAGATCCGGAGGAATTGTACGATGGCCCTCCGAGGCCGTCGACACAACCAACCTCTCCGACGGCCTCGGAG
>CAYUIQ010000217.1:0-15190 GCA_964444795.1 uncultured Planctomycetaceae bacterium | reverse complement strand
GCAACATGGGGTATACCGACCGCCGGATGACAACCAGTGTATCCGTTCTCAGCCCGCCAGCAATCCGCAGCCTCCCGGTTGGTTTTGTGTGGAGACCCCCGAGTGTATCCGATCTCAGCCCGCCAGCAATCCGCAACATTCCGGTTGTCAACCCTTCCGCCACCCCTAGTGTATCCGATCTCAGCCCGCCAGCAATCCGCAACAACGGAGTTACCCTATCCGGCTCTCGGTTGAGTGTATCCGATCTCAGCCCGCCAGCAATCTGCAACCAGCGTAGAGTCGATTGTCGCGGGTTACCCAGTGTATCCGATCTCAGCCCGCCAGCAATCCGCAACGGCGCGAAAGGCGTCCATATGCGCCGCCGGAGTGTATCCGATCTCAGCCCGCCAGCAATCCGCAACGCGAGTTCTTCGTTCACGATCCGGCCGACGAGTGTATCCGATCTCAGCCCGCCAGCAATCCGCAACCCTTCCGTGAAAACAGTGAATGGAGACAAAAGTGTATCCGATCTCAGCCCGCCAGCAATCCGCAACCGACGGAACGATTCGGCCTCGGCCCGATCGAGTGTATCCGATCTCAGCCCGCCAGCAATCCGCAACTGAGTGAGGTGTAGATCGAGCGGGCTTCCCAGTGTATCCGATCTCAGCCCGCCAGCAATCCGCAACGGGAGGCGGTGCTTGTAAGGGATGGCCGAAAGTGTATCCGATCTCAGCCCGCCAGCAATCCGCAACGCGGCGAGGTGAGGAGCGAGAGGGTTCCAGGGGTCTGGGGACGGAGTCCCCAGCGAATTTTGGAGCGATGACAATGGCAATATAGGAAAAGTGCGTACCCTGGGCGCAAGACGCGACGGACGCTTGCCGGCAGGTCACTCGGGGCGGGTTTTGGCAGGCTGGAAACCGGCCCCACGGAGAGATCGGAAAGAGGCGGAAAAAGAGACAGGCATGATCTACAAGTGCCTTCCGCTCAGGGGCAGCCGGCGGCTGCCTGTCGCATTGGGCCACCCCCCTGATTAGGTGCCCACCCCAAATTCCGCTTGACTTCTCCGCCCAATAATGATACTTTACAATGCAAAGTGAATCGGTTTTCCCGCGATGGTAAAGGAAGCCGCCATGGAACTTCGCGAGGCGCTGGGGCAGATTGCCGAAATTCGTCAGCAGATGGCGCGAAGCGAGGTGTTTCGCGGGTATCGGGCGATCACCGTCGGCGGCTCGGGGCTGTTGGCGGTGGCGGCGGCCGTCTGTCAGCCGTATTGGGTCGCATCGCCGGGGAGCGAGTTGCAGCGCTATCTGTCTCTGTGGGTCAGCGTGGCCGTCGTTAGCGCGATGATCGCCGGCGGCGAGATGTGGTGGCGGGCGCGAACCGCCCATTCGGCGATGGCCCGAGATATGACGGTGCTGGCCGTCGAGCAGTTCTTTCCCTGCGTAGTCGTCGGAGCGCTGCTCACACTTTGTATCTATTTCAGCGCGCCGCAAGTCGCCTGGATGCTGCCGGGCTTGTGGTCGTTGGTCTTCGGCCTGGGCCTCTTCGCCTCGTACCGGCTGATGCCCCGGCAGATCTTCTGGATCGGACTGCATTACGTTCTCTGCGGCGTCGGGTGTTTGCTTTGGGGACAGGGCGCCGCGGTGTTGTCGCCGTGGCAGATGGGAATCAGTTTTGGCGGCGGCCAGTTGATGACCGCGGCAATCCTCTACTGGACTTTGGAACGGCCGGATGTCTCACAAAGATAACACGCAAGAGCCACGCTCCGAGTCGGGCCGGTTTTCGTACGACGGTCTGGACCGCGTGATGCACGAGAAGGCACGGCTGGGGATCCTCGCCTCGCTGGCCGCCCACGGAGAGGGACTGTTGTTCAACGATCTGAAGCAGGTTTGTTCACTCACCGACGGCAATCTCAGCCGGCATTTGGCCGTGTTGAGCGAAGCCCGGCTGGTCGAAGTTTGGAAGGGACAGCAAGGACCACGACCGCAGACCATGTACCGGCTGACGTCGACGGGCCGGCGGCGATTCGCCGAGTATATCAGTGTCCTGGAGAAAGTGGTCGCCGATGCGCAAGCGGAAACGCAAGCCAACGACGGCCGGCAGCCCTTTTCAGGCGGATGGTCGCCGGCTTAGCCAGCGGCGGTCTCTTTTTTTGTCTAGTCGCTTTGTATTGCAAAGTCACAGTGTGCCGATCGAAAGGAAAGTTGTATGCCCACGAAATGGATTCCGCGAGCGATGCGCGTCGCGCCGCGACTTGACCTGGTCTTGACGCCGGGGCCCGTGCGGCGGCGTCACGCGCTGCTGGTCAATCCGTTCTATCCCAAAGATCCTCATGGCAGTTTCGGCAAGCACGTGCTGACTCCGTCGCTGGCCTTGACGAGCGTTGCCGCGAGCACGCCGGGCCATTGGGAGGTCGCCTACTGGGACGAGAACCTGCTGCACGGCCCGCCACCGAGCGATCCGTGCCCCGAAGTCGTCGGCATCACGGTTCATCTGACGACTGCCCGCCGCGCGTACGAACTGGCTCGCTGGTATCGTCGGCGAGGAGCCCAGGTGGTGCTGGGCGGGCTGCACGTGATTTCCTGCCCGGAGGAAGCCGCGCCACATGCCGATGCCCTGGCCATTGGCGACGGCGTTGCGTTGTGGGAGCGGATTCTGCGCGACGTCGACGCCGGCCGGCTTCAAGACGTCTATCGAGCGGACTTTCGCCGCTGCGGTCGCGAAGATCCCACGCCCCGCCGCGACCTGCTGGCGCGTGAGGAATACTTGACGACCACGAGCCTGATCGCCACGCGCGGCTGTCACAACCGCTGCGGATTTTGTTACCTGTCGACCGAGGGAATGCACATGCCCTACCAGGTGCGCGACGTGGCACAGATCGCCGACGAATTCGCACGCGACGGACAGCCCTACGGCGTATTCATCGACAACAACCTGGGTTCCAAGCCCGAGTACCTGCGTGCGTTATGCCGAGCGCTACGGCCGCTGCAGAAGATTTGGAGCGCGGCGGTCAGCATCGACGTGGCCGACGACCCGTCGTTGATGCGCGAGATGGCTTTGGCCGGTTGCACGGGCGTGTTCATCGGGTTCGAATCGCTACGGAACGACAACATCACGGACGCCGGGAAGAAGAGCCCCCGGACCGAGGATTACGCTCGGCGCGTCGAGCTGTTTCATCGCAACGGAATCCAGGTGACCGGCAGCTTTGTCCTGGGATTCGATCACGACCGGGAAGACGTATTCCAGCGGACGGTTCGCTGGATCGAAAAGAACCGCCTGGAGTGTGCCACGTTCAATATCCTCACACCCTATCCGGGCACGCCGCTGTTTGCGCAAATGGAAGCCGAAGGCCGGCTGCTGCACAAAGACTGGAGCCAGTACGATGCGGCGCATGTCGTCTTTCGTCCGAAGCACCTGACGGTCGAGCAATTGTCCGACGGTTATGCATGGTGTTACCGGCGGCTGTTTTCGCATCGCTCGATATGGCGCAGACGGCCGCGAGATCGGCGCGCGGTTGCGGCCTACATGGCGATGTCGTATTTGTACAAGCGGTCGAATCTTCTTTGGCATCTGCTGATCAAGTATCGGCTGACCGCTCGCGTCTGGCGTCCGCTGGTGGAGTTGACCAGACGACGGCATTTGAGATTCCGCCGCCGGCTGGAGATAGAAACTGAGTTAGAGAACCTCGTCACGCCCGGCCACGGTAGCGCGGTCGTATCGGCCGCGTGTCCCAAACTGCTGGATACGCGTGGTCGTGGCGGTCAATTATCGCCCCGCCGGGACGAGCCCGACGGTGATGTGTGGCGGGAAGACGAAACGACTACCGCGGATACACTTCATGACGCGGCATCGGCACGAGGATAATCCGGTCTTGGATCTGTACGCCGTAGTGGACCAACTGGTTGCCGAGACTCACGCCGTCGCCCAGTAGACCGCCGCCGCGAGTACGAATTCCCGCGCCCGAGCCGGGCGTGCTGGTCCGCTCGCTGCTGGAGTTGCGAACCCGTTTGAAAAACTCGATCGCCACGGAATGGTCGCGCTCGGGCATGTGGCCATGGGCGTGCTTGCCGATGACCACCAGGTCGACGGCATAGGAGCCCAGCAGCTTGGGCAGAAGTCGCCGGGCGAGATCGTCGTCGCCGAGAAACTCCGCCCCCACGGCCCGGCCGCCGCTGACGAAGATGTAGCCCACCGTGCCGTCGGGCATCCGCGGGAGAATCGCCCGCCGCACGTCGGAGAGTTTCTTCGCCACCGCCGGCGAACGCAGCGCCATCTCCAGGCTTCCGGTGGCGTTCTCGGCTCCCAGCGCCCGATTGTTCCGCGCGACTTCGGACCAGACGCGTGCCTGGTCGGCTCCCTTGCGAAGTTCCTTTTGGATCGATTGCGGCAGCAGCGCACCGCCCGAGGAAAACCCCTTGCCGCCGCTCCAACGGTTCTTCTCGACGCAGAAGACGCTCAGGTCGATCCGCTGGCCCGGGGCGAGGATTACGTCCTTGCGAATGGTGCGCGTTTGCTTGCCGCCGGAGAGGACCTCGCCGGAGAGGAGGAAGATGTGTTCGCTGTGACTGGTGTTGGTGACCTCGACCACCGGTACGCTGCCGCCGCTGCCCTTCTCGGTGATCCTCAGCTTGCCGCGGGAGATCGCCTCGTCGGTGGTCAGCCAACTGCCGCGGAGCGTGTCCCCGTCGCGCAACAAGACCGGGTAAACGGCCAGCCGGCCGTAACGGACCGGCTCGGCGATCTGGATGTCTTCGAAATACGTGGCCAATTCGCTCACGTGGCCGCCCGGATGATGCCGACTGCTCTGGGCCATGGCCGAGACACCGAACGCCCAGAGGGCAACCGCGATCACGGCGATGGCGGCCCAAACTGCCAAACGCTTCATGCCGAACATCTGCTTCTCCTCACGAGATAGTGCGGGTACTACTTCGGTATAGTAGCCATCTCGCTCCGCGAGATTTAGCCTTTTGCCACGGTGCAACGCAGGCAACCATGTGCCACACAAAGCTAAATCTCGCGGAGCGAGATGGCTACTATACGCGCCTAAACTTGGACGCGTCAGTGGCCGCGGAAGTTCCCCTCGGGAACTCCACGCATCCGCCGCTCAACTCACCACCGCCCCCTCCAGCCGCGCCAGCAAGCCGCGAACCATCACCAGCCGGCCGCGAAGCTCCTCGCGCATGCTCGAAGTTCGCGTGTGATGGATTTCGGTCGGCAACTCGGACTGCTCCCGCAAGAGCAACTCCACGACCAGCGCCCACTCCTCTGCCGACAATTCCCGTGGATCGATCATCGCGCACCTCCCTTCTATCGCAAGTTTACCGCCTCCCAAGAGACCGGCCACCCGCCGAAAAGGGGATGCTGAAATGACCACTCTGCCTGGGGGTGATGAAAGACGGATAAACTGTTAAACTGGTGGGTTTGGGACCAGTGCGCCGGACCCGCCGTAAACAACACCAAGGATCATCGCTCGTGTCAGCCGACGTTTCTGCGACATCGCCCCGTTATGTTGTGGGTATCGATCTGGGGACCACCAATTCGGCGGTCACCTACGTCGATACCGAGGCTGCCGCCTGGCGGGTGCGTACGTTTGCCGTGCCGCAGGTCGTGGCGCCCGGCGAGGTCGAGACGCGGGAGACGATCCCCTCGTTTCACTATCAGCCGGCGGCCGAGGAACTGGGCCGTGGGGCGATGCGGCTGCCGTGGAGCGATCAAGAGCCGGGCCATGTCGTGGGATTCTTCGCCCGGGATCACGGCACGATGGTGCCGGGGCGGCTGATCGCATCGGCCAAGTCGTGGCTGTGTCACTCGGGCGTCGATCGCACGGCCGACCTGTTGCCGTGGCAAGGCGCGGCCGAAGTCGAGCGACTCTCGCCGGTCGAGGTGAGCGGCCGGTATCTGGCCCACGTGCGCGACGCCTGGAACGCGAAATTTCCCGGCCACCCGCTGGCCGCGCAGGATCTGGTCGTCACGCTCCCCGCCTCGTTCGACGAA
Organism: uncultured Planctomycetaceae bacterium; assembly: GCA_964444795.1. GTDB lineage: Bacteria > Planctomycetota > Planctomycetia > Pirellulales > Thermoguttaceae > JABMRP01. Next base: position 9,217 of record CAYUIQ010000217.1, on the reverse strand, counting down.
GTTGCCCGAGAGTTGACCGTCAAGGCGGCGGCCCGCGCCGGGTTGCCCCGAGTCGTGCTGATCGAAGAACCACAGGCCGCGTTCTACGCCTGGATCGACGCCCATGCCGACGATTGGCACGAGTTGGTCACCCCGGGCCAGAAGATCCTCGTCTGTGATATCGGCGGCGGGACCTCCGACTTCACGCTGATTCGCGTCCGTCGGGGTGACGACGAGAAGGTACAGTTCCATCGCGTGGCCGTCGGCGATCATCTAATCCTCGGCGGCGACAACCTCGACCTGGCCCTGGCCCGGCATCTCGAAGCGCGGCTGGCCGGCGACGGCCGTCTCGAACCGCGCCAGTGGGCCGTGCTGGTGCGAAGCTGCCGGCAGGTGAAGGAGACCCTGTTGGGCGACGACGCGCCCGATTCGTTCACCGTCAACGTACCCGGCTCGGGTTCCCGGCTGATCGGCGGCGGACTGCAATGCGAGGTCACAAGGCGGGAAGTGCAAGACGTGCTCGTCGAGGGATTCTTTCCTACCGTGGGTTTGGAAGAGAAACCGGCCGTGCGCCAGTCGGGTTTTCAGGAGTTCGGCCTGCCCTTTGCGCCCGACGCGGCAGTCACCCGTTACCTGGCCGCCTTTCTGACGGCCCATCGCCATGTGGCCTTGGAGGAGTCGGAAGCGGCCTCGCCGGACGATCACGATCCGGCCCGGCCCGACGTCGTGCTGCTGAACGGCGGGCTGTTCGCTTCGGAATCGCTGCGACGGCGTCTGCTGGAGGTGCTTTGCGGCTGGTTCCGTAGCGAAGACGCGCCGGACTGGCAGCCGCTGCTGTTGGACTACCAGCGGCTCGATCTGGCGGTTGCTCGCGGGGCAGCCTATTACGGCATGGTACGCCGCGGTAAGGGTGTGCGGATCGCCGCCGGTTTGGCGCGCACGTATTACGTCGGCGTCCACGGCGAGCAGCCGGAGGCCGTTTGCATGGTGCCGGCCGAAGTGGAGCCGGGCCACGACGTCGATATGTCGGGCCGGCGGTTCGATCTGTTGATTTCCGAGCCGGTCGAATTTCCGCTGTTTGTCTCCAGCACCCGGCTGACCGATCGGCCCGGCGAGTTGGTGGCCGTCGATCCCCAGCAGATGACGCCCCTGCCGCCGATTCGCACGGTGCTGAAAACGCGCAAGAAGAGCGAATCGGGTCGCGTATCGGTCGAGCTACACGCCCGGCTCACGGAAATCGGCACGCTCGATCTGTGGTGTAGCGAGAGCGAAGGTCGGCGAAGCTGGCGGTTGCAGTTCGACGTCCGCTCGGCAACGCAGACCGACGTCGCCGCCCACGAGTCGGCGGCCGAGGCCGAGGGCGTGGTCGACGAAGCCGCCTGGGAGGCCTGCCGCGAGGCGATCGAAACGACCTTCGGCGAGCAAGGAACGAAGCGGCCCCAGCGGCTGGTGAAACGGTTGGCCCGGGCACTGGGGAGCAGCCGCAACCGGTGGCCCACTTCGTTGTTGCGGCGGATGTGGGAAGCGCTGATGGAGGTCGAGCCGGGCCGGCGCCGCAGCCCGTCGCACGAAGCCCGATGGCTGAACCTGTTGGGGTTTTCGCTTCGACCCGGCTACGGTCTGGCGGTCGACGACTGGCGGGTGGCCGAGACCTGGCGCACGTTGCTCGGCAAACTGGTGCATCCGGCGTCCATGTGCCGCACCGAATGGTGGATCCTCTGGCGCCGCATCGCCGCCGGACTGGCCAGCGGGCAGCAGCAAGCGCTGGCCGATCCGCTGATGGGACCGCTGCGCAAGTTCCATCGCCAGTTGACCACCGGCTCCGGCGGCGGCGGGGAGATGAACCTCCCCTCGCACGAGTCGGCCGAAGTGTGGCGGCTACTGGGTTCGCTCGAACTGCTCAGCGGGACGACGAAGATCGAACTGGGCGGCATCATTCTCGATCTGATGCCCAAACGCAAAATGGAACCGGTCCGCCCGGCGCTGGCTTGGGCCCTGGGACGCATCGGCGCCCGACTGCCGTTCCACGGCCCGTTGAACACGGTCGTACCGATCGACGCCGTCTCGCGATGGCTGCCGAAGTTCATGGAGCTGCGCTACGACGAGTTGCCGGGCCAGTTGGCCGTGATGCAGATGGCCCGAATGACCGACGACCGCTACCGCGACATCTCGCCCAAATTGCGAGCCAAGGCGATCAAGTGGCTCGGGCATGGCGACGCGCCGGGGCATTTCGTCGAGTTGGTTCGCGACGGCGGTCGGCTCGACAGTGAGGAGCAAAGCCTCGTCTTCGGCGAATCGCTGCCCGCCGGCCTGCGGATCGTGTAACCGGCTGTTGCATCTTCACGCCTCTCTCTTCCCCTTCGCGCCAACCTGCCCCCACTTTCCGCGCCGGTCGTACCGATCGTTCCAATAACATCGATTACAACGTCCGGGGTCTTACTACCCGTCGAGGCCGGGCGAGCGTGTCATCTGGTGCGATCGGCGCAATACTTTCTTGTCGCACGGCGGTACGTGGCCGGTATAAAGCGCGCGGGGGTAGGTGACCCTTGCGGGTCGTGGCAAATGTCCCGGAAAGAATCCTGATTCGTTTTTCCGCGACGCCCGAAACGTGTTTTATGTCGCTTCCGCGGCGAGCCAAGCAGACCCGGCCTGTTGGTCCGCGATGGTGGATGAGTCGGCCTGCCGAGAGACGTCTGACGACGGGGAGCATCGCCGGGTGACCGCACCACCCGCTCCCCCCGCCGGGCGTGCCCACCGACGACGATTTGGGCTGCCATCCCACAATCACCGCCCGACGATTAGTGCCCCGCCCGACGACCACTGCCTCACCCGACGATCACCACCACGAGCCATGACTATGCGACTTAGGGTCTCTTTCCGCCGCAAGACGGTTTGGCTGGCGTTACCGGCCGTTCTGGTTCTGGTTCTGTGCGCGCCGGCTTCCGCGCAGCGGCGGATCGTCATTCCCGGCCCGCCGGCCGAAATGATCCAATTGCTGGATCGCGGTCTGCAGTTGGAGTCCGCCGGCCAGTGGGGTGAAGCGGTTTCGCATTACGAGAAGGCGCTGCGCCGATTTCCTCGCGACCCGAACCTGGAACAACACTTCAACGCGGCTCGGCTCCACTACAACCTGACGCGCCGCTACGCCGACGATAGTTTCGTCGGCATTGTCGGCCGGTTGTCGCTGGACGACGCCCTGGCGGCGTACGAGAGCGTCCTGCGGAAGATCGAAACGCACTACGTCGAAATGCCCCATTGGCGGTCGCTGGTCGACCGGGGGACCGATTGCCTGGAAGTGGCCCTTTCGGAGCGTGCTTTCCTGGCGTCAAACCTGCCCGGCGTTGGGGCCGACCGGCTGGAAGCGTTTCGCCTCGCGCTGCGTTCGATGCTCGCCTCGCGGACCCTCCGTTCGCGCCAAGACGCTCGGGAGGCGGTTTCCGCGGCAGCCGACCTGGCGGCCACGCAGCTCGGGCTGTCGGCCGGCGCGGTCGTCCTGGAGTACACCTGCGGAGCGGCCGCGGCGCTGGATCATTACTCCACCTACCTCACCCCCGCCCAACTTACCGAAATCTATGCGCAGATCGAAGGAAATTTCGTTGGCTTGGGAATCGAGTTGAAGATGGAACAGGGCTCCCTGGCAATCGTCCGGGTGATTCCCAATAGTCCCGCCTCGACGGGCGGATTGTACAAAGGCGACCACGTCTTGGCGGTGGACGGACAATCGACGCGGGAGCTTTCCTTGGATCAGGCCGCCAATCTGCTGCAGGGCAAGGAGGGTACCATCGTCGAAGTGACGGCGATGACGCCGGGTGGACAACCCCGGATCTTGAGCATCCGTCGCCGACACGTCGAGGTGCCCAGCGTCGACAAGGCTCGAATCGTCGACGCCGGAAGCGGCGTGGCCTACCTCCGCCTGACGTGTTTTCAGAAAACCACCTGCCGCGATCTCGACGCGGCCCTGTGGGAACTCTACCGCGCCGGCATGCGAAGCCTGATTGTCGACGTGCGAGGCAACCCCGGCGGCCTGCTGGTCACCTCGGTCGACGTGGCCGACAAGTTCGTCGACCGAGGCACGATCGTTTCCACCCGTGGGCGAAGCGCCCGAGAGGACTTCACCTACTCGGCCCATGCCAACGGCACCTGGCGCGTGCCCCTGATCGTGTTGATCGACGGCGACAGCGCCAGCGCGGCGGAGATCTTCGCCGGGGCGATCCGCGATCATCGCCGCGGCACGATCGTCGGCCAGCGCAGCTACGGCAAGGGGTCGGTCCAGGGGATCTTCCCCCTGGGACGCTTCGAGGCCGGGCTCCGGCTCACCACGGCCCGTTTCTACTCCCCCAACGGGCGGGCCTACAGTCGCGTCGGAGTCGAACCCGACGTCGTCGTCCGGCAGGCGGCCAAACCGGCCGACGGCTCGACCGTCGCGGTGGCCGACGACGCGGTACTGAGAGCGGCCCTGGAAATGGCCCAACAGCAGTTGGCCCAGCGGTAACGACGGTACGATTCCCTTCTCCCCTCGTCCGCCGGCCGCGGTTGCGATCTGGGGGCTCGCTGCTCGTTCCTCGCATCTCGACCCCAGCCACCCATCAATCTCACGGTTACTCAGTACTACCCAAGTATTCCGCTGGGCATCGCTGTCGAGTATCCTAAACCCCCAAAGCAGAGGTCCTTCCCGTACGACGACGAAAGAAGCGATCGATGAAAACGCGACTTACGTGTGCTGTCTGGACATTGCTCGTCGCCAGTCTTGCCGTGGCGGGCGAGCCGGCGACCGAAACACCCGCCGAGCCGGCGACCGAAACGTCGTGGCTCGATTGGCCCGCTTTGCCGGCGCTGCCCGATCGGGAAGGTTTTGCCGGGATGTTTGCCGGTACCAGCGACGGCGCGCTGATCGTCGCCGGAGGGGCCAATTTCCCGGACAAGCGGCCCTGGGCGGGCGGACGCAAAATCTGGTACGACTCGATCTTCGTGCTGCGGCAGCCCGATGGCCAGTGGCGAATAGCCGAAGAGAAACTCCCCCGCCCTTTGGCCTACGGCGTGTCGGTTAGTTTCGACGGCGGCGTGATTTGCATCGGCGGGGCCAATAGCGTGTTGCGCCCGGAGAGCGAACGGGCCGAATGCCCAAGCGACGGCGACCCCAAAGCCTACCGGCAGGTCCACTATCGCGACGTGTTCATGCTCCGATGGAAAGAGGGGCGGATCGAGATTGAGTCGCTGCCGTCCCTGCCCCGGGCGTGTGCATTTGCCTGCGGAGCGTTGGTCGACAAGACGGTTTACGTCGCCGGTGGGTTGGACCGGCCGGAATCGGAAACGGCGGAAGCCCAGCACGCGTTTTGGGCGATGGATCTGTCGTGTCCCAAAGACCAACGGCGGTGGGAGTCGCTCGAACCATGGCCGGGCGCCGGGCGGTTTCAGTCGGTGGCCGGCGTGTGGGACGGCAAGTTCCTTCTCTTTGGCGGGATCCGATTGGAGAAGGACCCCGAGGGCAAACCGCGCCGCGCATCGCCCCACCTGACCGACGCCTATCGCTTCACGCCCGCGCGAGGCGGCGAGCCCGCCCAGTGGGACCGGATCGCCGACCTGCCGCATCCGGCCTCCGCGGCACCATCGCCGGCCATGGCCTTGGGACCATCGCACCTGTTGGTTCTCGGCGGCGCTGACGGATTGTGGTCGGGAACCGATTTGAACGAACATCCGGGCTTCTCCCACGAGATTCAGGCCTATCACGGAATCACCGACCAGTGGCTGGCGCGAGGAGAGCTCCCCCAGGGCACGTCGCGGGTGACCGCCCCGACGGTCACGTGGCGCGGCCGCTACGTGGTGGTCAGCGGCGAGCGAAGTCCCGGGGTGCGGTCGCCGGAGGTCTATTCCGCCAAACCCGCCCCGCGCGAGGCGACCTTCGGCACAGCCAACTGGTCGGTCCTGGCGATCTACCTTGCCGCGTTGATGACCATGGGTATGTATTTCTCGCGCCGCGAGAAGAGCACCGAAGACTTCTTCCTCGGCGGGCGGCGTATCCCCTGGTGGGCCGCCGGTTTGAGCATCTACGGCACGCAGCTCAGCGCGATTACCTTCATGACCATCCCGGCAATCGCTTACGCCGATAACATGGTGCGCCTGATCGGCAATTGGACGATCTTCGTCGTGGCGCCGCTGGTGGTGTTCTGCTACCTGCCCTTCTTCCGGCGACTGAACGTGGCCACCGCGTATGAATACCTAGAACATCGTTTCAACGTCGCCGTACGGCTGTTCGCCAGCACGGCTTTCATTCTCTTGCAGCTTGGGCGCATGGGGATTGTCCTCTATCTGCCGGCCATTGCCCTGGCGAGCGTCACGGGGATCAACGTCTACTTGTGCATCGGGTTGATGGGAGTCCTCTGTACGATCTACACCGTATTGGGGGGTATCGAGGCGGTCATCTGGACCGACGTGCTGCAGGTGATCGTCCTGTTGTGTGGGGCCGTAATGTGCTTGGGGGTGATCGGTTACCAGGTCGGCGGCTTCGACCGGATCCTGACGATCGCCTCGGAACACGGAAAAACGACCATCTTCCAATGGGGATGGTCCGCCTCACATACCACGGTTTGGGTGATGGTCGTGGGCAATCTCGTGCTCAGCCTCATCCCCTACACGACCGACCAGACGGTTGTCCAGCGTTATCTGACCACGCGGGATGAAAGAGAGGCCGCCAAGAGCATCTGGACCAATGCCATTCTCTGCGTTCCGACCGGTTTTCTCTTCTTTTTCCTCGGTGCGGCCCTGTTTGTGTTCTATAAGTTGAATCCGGCGTGGATCGAGCCGGGGGCCAACGACCAGATTCTGCCGGTGTTCATCGTCCAGCAACTGCCCGCCGGACTGGCCGGGTTGGTCATCGCCGGTGTGTTCGCCGCCGCCATGTCGTCGCTGGATAGCAGCATGAACAGTATCGCCGCGGCCTACGTGACCGACTTCCACCGGCGATTCAAGCCGGGAGTTTCCGATCATTCCTGCCTCGTACTGGCCCGCTGGCTGACGGTGCTGATCGGCGTGGTGGGAACCGGGTCGGCGGCTCTGATCGCTTCGTGCGGAATCCGGTCGCTTTTCGACCATTTCAACATGTTGCTCGGACTGTGCGGCGGCGGATTGGCCGGTATTTTCATTCTCGCCGTCTTCACCCGGCGGGCTACCGCCCGGGGCGTATTGATCGGCGCGATCGTCGGGGCGGCATCGCCGTTGGTCGTGAAGTACACCACCTCGATCAACCCGTTCCTGTACGGGGCGATCGGCGTGGGCGCGTGCGTGCTGGTCGGTTATTCGTGCAGCCTCTGGCTACCCGACCGCAAGAAGAACCTCGACGGCCTGACCGTCCACACCATGCCCGCGCGCGACTGAAACGCTCGGGATCGCCGCGGGACGTTGTCGGCCCAAAATCGCCAATGACCATGAATGAATTGGGAGCACCTTGCCGATGAAGTTTGCTGGAAGGAACTGCAGCCATGATTCGCTATCGCGTTGTTCGAGACGATATGGGTGAAAACCACGTCCTTCCCGTGTTGGTCTCGGCGGCCGTGGGTGAAACCACCTTCCCCACTCGGTCGGCCGCCCAGAGCAGTTGGCAGCAAGCCGCCCCCTCCGCGACAACTTCTCCAGAGGCCCCGGCCACGCCTCCCGCCCCCGTCGTTCATGCAACCCTGGTGTCGAGCAGCCTGCCCGTGACAAACTAGGCGTTTTGCGCGGGACTTTCGTGATCGTAACGGTTGTGCCTGGCCTGCGGGTTGTGCCTCATGTTCTCGTCAGAGAAACTCCGATGACACTCAACGACCGGGTATGTCGGATGGGGGGTCACGAGCCTACCATCGCGAGCGTCGCCCGGTTCGGATAATTCGGGGGGGCTTGAAACGGGGGCTTCCCGCGGCCCCGGCCCCATGGGCAACGCTGAAACATCGTCGCGCTGACGGCCGGTATCAATCACCGGCCGCGGTGTTCGGACGTCGGGTGACTTCTTCCGTCACCTTTGTTTCTTTGGCAGCCTGCGAGGAAAGTGCGCGCCGGCGCGCTTTGAGCCCCCGATGGGACCAACGGTTTACGGCGGCGGGCCGTGCGGAAACGCGTGGGCCCTGGGGCCGTGAGCGAGACCATATGAAGAAGTGGTGCGTTGGGCGATCGTTGTCGATCATCTTTGCCGGCGCATGGGTCCTAGGCGGCTCTGCGTGGAATTCGATGACCGGCTCCGCAATGGCCCAAAGCCTATCGCAATCGCCGGCGATCCGGCCGATCGTCGCGCGGGGAGGCACCGAGATCGAGCTTCCCTTGTTGGCCAGCGACCAGTTGCGGTGGGCCGGCGACGCTTCCGACGGCGAGGCCGCCCGGTCGGCGGCCCAGGACCCGGTGTTCCTGCCTCTTTCCGATCCCCGCGAGGCGCTTTCCGGCCCTCGCGGAGCCACTTCCGCCGATCAACCGTTGATCCTGTCCAGCGACCATCCCACTTTCGCCGCCGACGCGTCCCCCGCGCGCCGGCCTTCCGCGCAGTCCAATTGTTGGGCCCACTTTTCCCAATTCCGCGCGGACGTCCGTAGCGACTACCGGAACTACTACTCATGGGATACGGCCCGTGGCCTCTTGTGGGGATTGGCTGGTGGTGCCGTCCTGGCCAACACGTCGTTGGACGAGGGCATCCAGGATTGGTATCAGGATGACGTGCGATCTCGCGGGACCGACAATTTTTCGGCGTTCTGGAAGACCTTCGGCGAAGGCCAGATCTTCATTCCCGCTTACATCGGATTGGCAGTGGCCGGCCGAATCTGTGAGAGGGTTCCCGTCTGCGGCCTGGCGGGCGATTTCGGAGATCGGGTTACCCGGGGGTATCTGGTCGGGGCTCCGCCGATGCTGCTGATGCAGTTCGCGTTGGGTGGGTCGCGGCCCGGCGAAACGAATCACGGATCCGAGTGGAGGATGTTCGAAGACAACAATGCCGTCAGCGGGCACGCGTTCATCGGGGCGGTGCCTTTCATTACGGCCGCCCAGATGACCGAACGACCCCTGCTCAAAGGGTTCTTCTACGCCTGCTCCGTGTTGCCGGCCTATTCCCGGGTCAATGACGACTGTCATTACTTCTCCCAGATTTGCCTCGGTTGGTGGATGGCCTACCTGGCCTGCCGAAGCGTCGATGAAACCAACGCTGCCCCCGGCCGCCTGGCGATGTTCCCCATCGCTTCCCCCCAAATGGCTGGCGCGGGAGTGGCGTATCGGTTCTAAGCGG
>CAYUIQ010000216.1:0-15455 GCA_964444795.1 uncultured Planctomycetaceae bacterium | reverse complement strand
GGAATTCCCTTGTCGTCCCGACCCCTTCGACCCCTTTTTGTTTCGTTTTCGTTTTTCGTTTCTTGAGATTCTTGGACAGCCTGCCCAAGTCCAAACAGGTTAGGGCGTTGAGCATGGAGTAGCTTATGGCTGGGACAATACACATTAGCGAATCGTCAATTTGGTCGGCAGGGACAATTGCGTTCGCAAGCATTGCTGGTGTTACGCGCAGCCGTTTCACCGACTCGGAACTGGAAAGTGTCTACGAGGCATACGTTCCTTTGGAGCAAGGCTTCAATTTCCTTGCGATTGACGAACTGAATGTCAGTGCGTATCGGTTGTTCTGCCGAAGATGTATGGAAGCCTATCAAGAATGCATTAGGCAAAACGCCTGCCCCGATGTTCCGCAAGAATTCTACGAGGGCGTCATGGATTGTTGGCGTGAATTCCTCGACCTGTTGAGCAAAGATGACCGTTTCGAAGGACGCTAAAAGGGGTCGAGAACAGCACCCGCCCTCTATTCACACACCCGTTGGAGAAAGGTGTCGTATGTTCTCCCCCGGCGAAGCCGGGGGGTGAGGTGTGCAATGATTCACGCCCAGCTTAGCCCGTCCGGCAAGCGGTTGAAACTCCTGCTGCCCTCTTCGGTAACCAGCAGTAGATCTTCGACGCGGACGCCGCCGAGGGTTTTGGTGTAGATGCCCGGCTCGATGGTGATCACGTCGCCGGCCACGAGTTCCGGACCGCCGAAGTCCAGCAGGGGCGGTTCGTGGACTTCCAGGCCCAGGCCGTGACCCGTGCCGTGGGTCATGGCGCAATACGAATCGGGCGCGTCGTCCGGGGGCAAGCCGACGGAGAATCCGGCGTCGGTGACCGCCCCGATGGTCGCTCGATGCACGGCTTCACCTGTCACCCCGGCTCGCAGCGCGGCGATCCCCCGGGCTCGGGCGTCGACCACCGCGGCGTGCATCGCGACGAGTTGGTCGGGTACGTCGCCATGAACCACGGTTCGGGTGCAATCGCCGTTGTAGCGGGTCTCGCGGTCGCGGGGGAAGATGTCGACGATCACCGGCTGACCGGTCCGAATTTCGCCGCTGCCGGCGTTGTGGCAATCGGCGCCCATCGGGCCCGGGGCAATGATCGACGTGGGATTGGAGAATCCCTGCCCGAGCAACCAAACGTCGACCGCGGCGCGAACCCGCTCGGCAGTCAGCGGTTGGCCGTCGACGGTCAACACGCCGCCGCTTCGGGCATCGGCGCGAGCGACCATCTCGCAGGCCAAGCGGATGGCCCCTTCGGTCACTTGCTGGGCATGTTGGATGTGCTCCACTTCTCGATCGTCCTTGGCTCGCCGCTGGCGGACGCCCAGGTCCAGATCGCAGCGGACCTCGATCCCCGCCTCGGTCAGATGATGGGCGAAGATCAGCGGCATGGTTCGGTCGGCCACCGCGTGGGTGATCCCCGCACGGCGGAGACATTCGGCCGTGGCCTGAGCGGTAGCCGTCTCGCGATCACCGGAGAGCCCCCCCTCGGGCGTGAAATCGGCCGGGCAGGCCACCCGATCGGCCCGCGCATGGCGGCGCGCCCGACCCATCTCGATATCGCGAAGAATGAGCACACTCTGGCCCGCGTGACCCTCGCCGGGTAACTCGACCAGCGCGGCCGGGTCGCCGACGAGAAAGCGAATCCGGTGATACAGCGCGTTGTTGCTCTCGGGAATGCCCGCCATGACCATGGCGGTGGCGTTGGAATTGCTCATGGATATTTGCTCTTGGGTTACCGATCCACGGAAGTCGGACTCGTCGCCGTACAAACGACGTCCGGCGATCAGCATACCACCTGGCAGCCCATGGAGAAAGAGTGCGAGCCTGAGACCATGGGCAATCGCGTTGTCGAGTGCGGTTGGCGCGGCTCGGTCAGGCGTCGCTATCGAAGAGCAGGCAGAGGACGTCCAGCGCCTGGACGGCGCGGGCCGGATTGCGGATACCGGTGACTTCTCCCCGGTTCTCCCAAATCGACAGCGCGTAGCGGAGATACTGCTCGCGAGATTCCTGGAGCAGGTCATCGCCGAGCGACTCGTGGATTTCCGGCCAAAGCTCCTTCAGCCGGTTCAAGGCGAACGTTTTTCCGGCAATCGCGTCGTAAACGAGATCGTCGAGCGTCTCGAGCTTTTCCAACACTTCCGGCGAGCCGACGTCGAGCGTCTTCGACGGAGGCGACAGAGCCAGCGCGGCCGTGTCGCCGGCCGGAACCGTCTTCTCGAAATGGTCGTGGGCGGCGTGGGCGTGTTGCACGTTGCTGCCTGACGCGGCGCTGGCCGGAGCAGCGGGGGCGGCTTCACTTGCCGGCAACGGGCCGGCATCGGGTGCGTCGCTTGCACCGGTGGGCTGCTGGTCCGGCCCCCCAGCGCCGGGCTTGGCGCCGGAATGTTGCAGCCAAGGTTCATAGCTGCCGAAGTGGTGGTCGTCCAGCGAGGACGTCTCGATTTCCTCGATCAGTTGGAGCCCCAACGCCGGCAAGTCGTCGCTGGTCAAGTCGGGCTGCCGTTCGGAAAACCGCGCCGTCAGGAACGGGATGTGTCCCGATTGCAGCAGATGTTCGACGAACCGAGCCCAGCCGTCGCGTGCCGCGAATTCCTTCGGCGGATCGTCCGACAGCCGGAGCACGGCCAGGCGGCCATCTCGCTCCACGTGCCGCAGCTCGGCCCGGTCGTCTCCCAAGGCAACCAGCCGGAACAATCGGCGCAACGAGGGCTTCAGTCCGGTACAAAAGGAGAATTCGGTGCGGCACTCCGGCGGCAGGCAATTGATCAACCCGGCCACCGCCTGCTCGACCGACGTGCCGCCGCCGACGGCCAATCGGTCCGAGGAGAGGGCGGCTTGCACCAGCGCACCCATCGCACGAGGTCCCGGATCCTTGGCCAATCGCTCCAACACCGATTGATCCACCACCGACGTCCGACCAGCCAGCCGAACCGGATGCAGTTGCGCGGGCGTCTCCTCATGCACGACCAGCAATCCGCTGCCCAGAGCCGCGCGAAGAAACGCAAACGGATTGTTGGCGAATCTGGCGAGCGTTTCGCCCGGAACGAGGAAGCAATGCGTATAGACGCGCGGTCCGCCGCGGCCACTGAATTCCCCGCCGGCGGGCGTCGTCCGCGAGACACACCAGGCGCCGCTGGGAAGCGGGTGGAAATTGACGCTGACCGCGTCCGGCGTCGATTTCAGCAGGGCGTCGTGTGACGGGCACCAGACGGCCAGTTCCCGGGCGTCCGCCTTATCGACTCCCTCACTGGCGGCGACCACTTGGTATCCATCGCCACGGGCAGTTTGGGCCGAAGTATAAATCGCTTGTTCGATCCGTGGGTCGTTCATTGACTTCTCTGCTCAGACATCGATGTAGTCCAGAATCCACTCGAAAGGTTCGACAATCCCTCGCGGTTCGACCCGCAACGGAACACGAACACGCGGCTCGCCGGGGATCTCGCGGAAGGCACACGCCCCGGCGACTCCGGCGGCGAAAAACTTATGTTTGGGAAATCGTTCAAGGCATTGGCGAGTCATCCCCTTGGCGTGCTTCTCGGCGAAGGCGGTCGGGTCCCTCATGCACTCTTCACACTGGTCGGCCTTGCTGAACACGATTCCCACCGGCCGGTTGGACCAGGCGTTCCTCGGGGCCTCGACCAGTTCGCTCAAGTAGGTGAGCAGTTTCATGGTGAAGAAATCCTGCTCCAGCGAACCCTCCTTGAGCTTGATGGCGTCGACGAGAATCAGGGCTCCGGCGCATTTCTCCAGAAACGCTCGAATCACCCGGTAGCTGTGCGGATGGTCGACCTCTTCGAGAATGGCTTCGCCGGCCATGTCGGGCATGATCAACTCCAGCGGAACCGGCTGGTCGCGGCGGTGGATTTGGCTGTGGACCCAATTCCAACGATCCGGCTCATTGGGAGTCTTTCGGGGAAACTGGCAGCGGGCCAGCGCGGCGACCGTGGTTTGCTGCAAGGTGATGGAAAACGCCCCGCGGGCCAGCAGGTGCATGCGGTCCGGCTGCCGCGAGAGCATGTCCATCAACATCCCCAGGTAGACCGTTTTGCCGACGGCGCTGGGGCCGATGGTGGCGATCATCCGGGGGTGGAGTTTCTGGTTGCGCGCCTGATGGGCCAGGGCCATCGGCGCGGCGCAGTCATGGCAGAATTCCGCGTTGTGCGTGTTGCTCGACTCGCAGATGTAGCAGGGCACGGGAGCACTGATCTCCGTCAGCCGGTACGAGTCCAGGGGTTGTGTAATACCTTTGGTCATACCTGCACCTCCTCCATCGGCGCCGACTGCGTCGATTCCGGTGTCGCGTCTTGGTCCGGATTCGATCGTGCCAGCACCAGATCGCACACGCCCACGGCGCAGCGGAATCCGATATTGTCCTTGCGCGCCACGGGGTTCTCCCCGCTATGAAACTGGCAAGTGGCCTGATTGTCGAAGTACGTGTCGAAGGCGCCTCCACGGATGTTCTTCATGGGGATGGGCAACACGAATTCTCCTTCCCCGTCGTTGTGGAGCGGGGAGCGGTAGTTTCCGCTGGTCCACTCCCAGACGTTTCCGATCAGTTGATACACGCCGCCGACGCTGACCCCTTCGGAGAATTCGTCGACGGGGACCGTTCGTGGTTTGCCGGCGCCCCACACTTTCGCCCGGCTGCGATCCATCGCCTCGCCCCAAGGATACTTGCGTTGAACGCGCGACGTCGCCGACAGCGGCACCGGCCAACTGCCCGCCTTGACCCATTCCGCGTCGCCGGGCAGTCGTTTACCGATCCAGCGAGCGTAGGCGGCCGCTTCGTGCCACGAGACACCCACCACCGGATGATTCTCCTTGCCGCTTTCATAGCAGCCTTCGATCCAGAAACAGGGTCCCGACATTTGGGTCTGGTCGACGAAATCCAAAACGGCCGGCCAGATCGGCTGATCCCACAATGCCATTTGCTCGTATCCGCCGGCGGCCACGAATTCGTAGAACTGGCGATTGGTTACCGGGTAGCGATCGAGGAAGAGGCGCGTGACGCCCACGATTCGACCCTGGCAGGCGGCGATCTCTTCGTCATCGAGCTTTCCGTCGTCCAGGGCCTCGTCGATCCGTCCCAACACCACTTCTCCGTCCGGAACCAGAGCCATCTGGGCGTGCAGCGATTCCAGCGCGGAAGCCATCTGCTCCTCGCTCAGGCCTTCGGCGATTTGCGGACGAAGGAGCAGCGCACCGCGCCCTTGGGCCAACATCTGTTCGACCAGCGTGTCGGGATTGTCCGGATCGATCGGAAATCGTTCCGTCGCCGAGACCGGGTGGATGACCGGCACCCTCTTCTTCGGCCGCGCTCGTCGCGGTCGGGGATCGCCGCCGCGACGAATTCGCCTCAGGCGCACGGCGACGAACGCCATCGCGGCGGCTCCGGCCGCCGACAACTCCCCGCAGTGTACCGCGATTCCCAATGCCAGATTTGCCACGCCGATCAGGGCGATGGCCCACAATATCCCCCGCTTCTTCTTCTCTGACATAATGTTCCTCGATCGTTCTCTAAGAAGCTCTCTGTCGTTCGGCACCCGATTTCTTCGCCCGGCGCCGGATCAGATCCTTCTGCAGCATCTCGAACTGTGCCATCACCGAATCGAGCACGGGATCGCCGGCGCCCGGCTGGGTCGGAGCCGTTTCGGGTGCTTGGGGTTGGGGATCGTCGGCATGCGAAATCCGGTTGCTTGGCGCCGGCTGCGATTGGAGACGATTCTCCAGCATGTGTCGCAACCGCTTGAACTCGTCGGTCCAGCCGGCGCGCTCGGTAGCCATCTCGCGTTTCTGCGTCTCGATCAATTCGGTCAAATCGGCCGCCCGATTGCGAATCGTCTCGAGCTCCGATTCCAGGCCGTTTCGCTCGTGGGCAAACGCCGTTCGCTCTTGCTGCAATTGCTCCCGCAACGCATCGTCTTCCCGTCCGGAGGTGGGGACGCTTTGCGCCGAGGCAACCTCGGCACGGAGCGACTCGATGCGCTCGGCCTGACGGCCGCTTTCCTCGCGGGCTTGGGCCAGTTCGGCTTGGAGGGCTCGCTGGTCTTCGGCCGAAGGTCCCTCGCCCGACGGTTCCTTTCGGGCAGTCTCCAGTTGGTCCCGCAAGTTGGCCCGGTCTTCTTCCGTTCGGCGTAGCGTCTCGCGTAACTGCGATTCGGCTTCGGCGGATCCCATGCCGGCCGATTCGATTTGGCTTTGCTGGCGGACAATTTCTTCCCGGGCGTCGGCCAACTCGGCCCGGGCGGCGGCCAGATCGGAGTGCGCGGCCGCCAGTTCGGAGTGGGAGGTGGTGAGTTCGGTTTGGGCGCCGGCCAGTTTGGTTTGGGCTTTGGCCAGTTGAGTTTGCGCGCCGACCAGTTCGGAGGTCACGGCGGCCAGTTGTTCAACTTGGCCCTGGGATGCTTCGAGCTGTTTTCGCAGGGCCGTCCGCTCCTGGTTCGCTTCTTCGAGGACCTTCCGGACGCGCTCGTCGTCGCCGGCCATTGAGGAGGAGAGGTGTTCGATCTGCGCTTGGGCGGCTTCCAATTGGCTCCGCAGGGCCGCCCGTTCCTGGTTCGAGGCCTCCATCACCTGCTTCACCCGCTGGTCGTTGCCGGTGGAAGCTTCGGAGAATTGCTCGACCTGTGCCAGGGCGGCGTCCACCTGGCCTTGCAGGGCCGCCTGCTCCTGGTTGGTTTCCTCGACGATCCGGCTTACCCGTTCATCTTCCCGAACGGCAGCCGCCGCGAGTTGCTCCCGCAATTGGGCCGTCTCGTCGCCGAGTTGGCCTCGCTGGGCTTCGAGTGTCGCAATCTGCTGTTCGAGTTGCGTGGCGTGTGCGGCCAATTCGGTCGCGGCCCGGCTCTGCTCGGCCTGGCGCTCACCTTGCCGTTGGAGGAAGTCCGCCCAGAGCGAACCGAGTTGGTCGAACGTCTCGGAGAAGAAACGGTCGAAATCGTCGTGGCCGGCGCGCAAATCTTCGAACGAATCGCAAACCGATTCCCAACCGTCGATTTTGGATGCGGGATCAGAGGGCACGATTTTGAGTACCAGGGGAGAATGCGAAACGAATCCGATCGACCGAACGGCCGACTCTCGGCGGCAAATGCACCGCACCGCGCGCCGTGGCACGACGGAAAAAACCTTCGGGCGGACCAAAACCCACCTACGTAACTCTAGGTCAGGTATCCACCTTCGGCAAACGTGCGGCTTGCATCCGGGAGGGAGATTCCGATCCGCCCGACGGTATTCTGGCGGAGAGCGACCGCATTCCACGCGCGGGTCGTTCGCTCTGGCGCGGATATGCCGATTGCAGGACCGAAATGCCCGGGATCGCCGGTTAGCATCGCGGGTTAGAATAGGGTCGGTAACGATACGCTATCGTCTCCGTCGCCAGCCGAACCATCCCAGCCCGAGCAGCCCCAGGGCGGCCAGCGCGAGAGTGGAAGGCTCGGGGACGGCGGCCGACTGTACCGCCTGAATGGCGGCGTTATCGATCCAAGTATGGTTGTTCCCGTTATTGACGTCAGTGAAGAAGTTGAGTGTGTACGAACCGGTCACAGTCGGTGTGAACAGGATCGATTTCGTCTCCGCCGCGCCGTCGTTTCCATCGGTCGTCGTGTCGTCAAAAAGGACGAGGGTGTCGGGTCCGGTCAACGTGGCGTCCAGAATCGCATTGGCCGCCTCCCCCCACATGTCAAATGACAGCATGTACTCCGTGTCGGCGGTGAGGTCAATGCCGCTCTGCCAAAGCGTGTCGGCGCCGCCGATGTCCAGTCGGGCATCGATACGATAGGCGAAGTCGCCGTCCGGGAATTCAGCTTCGCCGCCGTCGGTTACGTACCAAACCCTGTCATCTTTGTCCCAGTGCGTCGTAACATCGGCATTGCCCCACGTGCTGCCGGCATAGTTGTGGGCTCCCAGTTCACTGTTCGCACCGGTTCCGGGAGTGCTATTGGTGTTCACTTCGAAGCTACCGTCGGCAAGCAGGTTCGGACCGAGTGCGATTTCCTCCAGGATGGCATTGTCGATCCAGGTATGGCTGTCTCCGTTATTGACGTCGGTGAAGAAGTTGAGTGTGTACGCACCCGTCGCAGTCGGTGTGAACACGACTGATTTCGTCTCCGCCACGCCGTTGTTTCCAACGGTTGTCGTGTCGTCAAGAAGAACGAGGGTGTCGGGTCCGGTCAACGTGGCGTCCAGAATCGCATTGCCCGCCTCCCCCCACATGTCGAACGAGAGCTTGTAGCTGGTCCCAGCCGTCAAGTCGATGCCGCTCTGCCAAAGCGTGTCGGCGCCGCCGATGTCCAGTCGGGCATCGATGCGATAGGCGAAGTCGCCGTCCGGGAATTCAGCTTCGCCGCCGTCGGTTACGTACCAAACCCTGTCATCTTTGTCCCAGTGCGTCGTAACATCGGCATTGCCCCACGTGCTGCCGGCATAGTTGTGGGCTCCCAGTTCACTGTTCGCACCGGTTCCGGGAGTGCTATTGGTGTTCACTTCGAAGCTACCGTCGGCAAGCAGGTTCGTGGGCGGCGTGACGATGACGCCGGTGGCGTCGAGGTTGACGTCGTCAATCCACGTGTGGCTGCCGTTGGTCGCGTAGAGTTCGATGGTGTAGTCCTCCGTGCCGGTGGGCACGAACGTCGCCGTCTTGACCTCGGCCGCGCCGTCCGTGGTGTCTGTCGTTTGCCCGGAAAACACCCCGACAACGTCCCCGCTGGTCTGGCCGACGAATTGAGCACCGATCCCGGGAGTTCCGCCTTCGCCCCATACGGACAGTGACAGCTCATACTCCTTGTTGGCTTCCAACGCGATTCCCGTCTGGAAGAGCCTGGCATTGTACTTGTCCTGACCGTCCAACCGGACGCCGACGCTGCCGTCGGGGAATTCGTTGTCCGTACCGTCGGTCATGATCCAAGTCCGGCTTTGGACCTTGTCCCACTGGTTGAGGACATCGGTATTGCCCCAGGTGCTGCCGAGGTAGTTGTGGCTCCCCAACTCGCTGCCCTGGCCGTTGCCGATCGTCGAACTGGATACATCCTCGAAGCTGCCGTCGATAACCATGTTTGCCTCCAAGCTACCGGCAGCACACACGATCAGTCCTGCCGCCACGATCAATGCAGTAAGTCTGAAGCACATGGCGTATCTCCGTACGGAAAGAACAGGGACCAGGGACCAACTCAAACCACACAAGCACAAGCTTGAGCCTAATCAACGGCGGCAACGATTGCAAGAAATTTCCGCTCCACCAAGAGTCAATCGAAGAATACTTGGGAATCGGCCCGAAGACGCCCTCTCGCTCGGGGGGGTGCAGCCGTTTCTGGACCACGGCAGCGCAAAATGCACCCTTCCGGTATTGTACGGTGGGACCAGCGTTACCGACGGACTCCTGGCTGCTATCCGGCGGCCAGTTTTCGCCCCGCGGCGCGGGCTTTGCGCAACAGCCTCTCCGACGGGGAATTGTGCTGGCGCTTGGCCGAAAGACCGGCCAGCACGGTGGCCACCGGCTTGGCGCCCATCGTCGCGGCCATCAGACGCAAAGCACGCGGCGCGCCGGTCAACATCCGGACCATCGCGCCGGGCATCGCGCTGGAGGTAATCAGCACGGCTTTGCGAGTCTTGGCTTTCCTTCTCATCTTCGGGCCCAGCGCGCCCCAGGGCCAGTACGTGAAGCAGACCAACCGCTCCAGGAACCGGCGGGTGATTGCGTTGACGTTGAAGAAGTTGACCGGGGCGCCGAGGACCACCGCGGCGGAACCCTCGTACTGGGCGAGGATGCTCGCCATGTCGTCCTCGCGGGCGCAGTCGCCCGGCTCGGTACCGGGTTGCTGCGTGCATTGGCGGCAGTTGGCACAGAATTCGATGTGCCGGTCGAGGAGGTAGATCTTTGTCGTCTCCGCGCCGTGTTCTTGCGCCGCGGCAAGGACCTCGGTGACCAACGAATCGATCGTGCCACCCTTGCGATAGCTGCCGACGATACCCAAGATCTTCTTGCTCATGTGATCCTCGTACCTTACCGCAGTTCGGCATCGAATTCAACTATTTCACCCGGCTGGATATCCAGTTTGACCGTGCGGTCTCGGTAACGCACGACGCCGTGTGTCCCACGCCGGCTGCGAATCGAGGCGGAGACCAGTTTACCCGCCTGCCATTGTATGTCCACTTCAAAACCGCCGCGAGCGCACAGCCCCTTGACGGCTCCCGCCGGCCATGCCGAGGGCAATGCAGGCAGGAGAACGATCTCGTCGGTGTGGCTTTGCAGCAGCATCTCGGCCACGCCGGCCGTATACCCAAAATTCCCGTCGATCTGGAAGGGCGGATGCGCGTCCCAGAGGTTCGTGTAGAGTTTCCCGGCGATGAGGTTCTGAACCAGGAGCAAGGCGTGGTCGCCGTCGAGGAGTCGTGCCCAGATGTTGATTTTCCAGCCCATGCTCCAGCCGGTCGCCCCGTCGCCCCGGTACCTCATCGACTGAATCGCCGCTCCGCTCAGCGCATCGTCGCGGCCGGGGATGATTTGCTTGCCGGGATGGACGGCATACATGTGGGAAACATGCCGGTGCTTGTCGGTCTGAACGTTCTTTTCGAGTTCCGGATCGCGCCATTCCTGGAGCTGGCCGTGCCGGCCGATCCGCGGCGGCTGGATCCGATCGCGCAGGGTTCTCAGCTTGCCCGCGAAATCAGCGTCTGTCTTGAGAATCTCCGCGGCCTCAATGCAGTTAGTGAACAGGTCCCAGACGATCATCGTCTGGTAGTAAGTTCCATCGCTCAAGGGACCATGTTCGGGCGAGTAGCTGGGCGAAACGGCCAGGTAGCCGCCCTCGACTTCCTGAAGATTGTCGACCCAGAATTCGGCCGCGCCCTTGATGATGGGCCAGGCCGTCTTCTCCAGATACTCCTTGTCCTGGGTAAACGCATAATGGTCCCAGATGTTTTGGCAGAGGAAGGCACCGCTCTCGGCTTCAAGCATGTGAACGCCCCGGGCCGGACCCGGCGACGTGAATCCCCAGACGTTGGACGTGTGGTGTACGACCCAGCCGCGCGAGTTGTAGTGAATCCTTGCGGTCTTCGCGCCCGCGCCGGTCAGATCGTCCGTCCAACGAACGAGCGGTTCGGCACACTCGGCCAGATTGCAGCTATCCACCGGCCAGTAGTTCATCTGCAGGTTGATGTTCAGGTGGTAATCGCAGTTCCAGGGCGGACGGTTGCTGTTGTTCCACAAACCTTGCAAGTTGGCGGGCATGCCCCCCGGCCGCGACGAGGCGATCATCAGGTAGCGGCCGTATTGGAAGAGCAGAGCTTCCAAACCCCGATCGCCACGGTCCTTTTTGTAGGCCAGCAGTCGCTCATCCGTCGGCAAGGTCGTGCGGGAGGGTGTACCCAGGTTCAACTCCACTCGGTCAAACAGCTCTTGATAGTCGCGGAGGTGCGCCGCGCGGAGCTGGTCGTACGACTTGGCGCCCGCGTCGTCGAGAATCCGCCGATTACGCTGCTGGGGCGGATCTCCTTTGTAATGAGGGTACTTCAATTGGTAATCCGTGGCCCCGGTCATGACCACCGTGACGGCATCGGCATTGCGGACCAGGAGCTGCTGGCCGTCTTCCGAGCCGAGCACTTCCCCGCCCCGGGCCGTGACGGTCCACCGGGCCTCGAACTTCGTTCCCTGGTGTTCGACATTGCCGGTCTCGACCTGCCCGCGGAGCGTAAGTTCGTTGCCGCCGGCGGTGACGGTGGTGTTCTTGTGGAGGCTGCTAGCGCCCAGAGCCAGGTTGATCGCCCCGGCCTTGCTGCAAGAGAATCGCATGGCCATCACCTGGTCGGGATGGCTGCAGAAGTACTCGCGCGTGTAGTCCGCTCCGGCTTGCGTGTAGCGGACGGTGGCCGTGGCACTGCTCAGATCGAGCCTCCGCCGGTAGTTGCTGACCTCGCCCGGTTCGTGCGCGAATTCCAGTTGAGCTTCGCAAAAGGATTGGTAGGCGCCGAAGTCGGGTTTCCCATAACCGTACAGGCTACAGAATTCCTTCATCGCGATCTCGTTAACCTGCCTCAGGTCTCCCTTTTCTTTCAAGAGCTCGCGGATCTTTTGCAGCGCGTTGTAGGCTCCTTCCCGGTCGTTCTTCGGTTCAGGCCACCCACTCCAGAGGCTATCTTCGTTGTAGATGATCCGTTCCGTGTCGACGCCGCCGAAGACCATCGCCCCGAGGCGTCCGTTGCCCAACGGTAAGGCCTGCTCCCATTTCGCCAGATCGGCGGGCTTGCGGTACCAGAGCACCATCTGGGAATGTGGTACGTCCGCTCTGGCAGCCACCGAGGGCCCGGCATAGATCGCGGTTCCCAGGACCCACGCGTACGCCGCGTAGCGTAGAAGCTGATGCATGATCATTGGCTCCAATCTCTGATGATTCTGTCTGCGTCACTGTATTATGCCCTTTGTCGGCATTATCGCCAGGGCGCACCCCCTGCATGGTGGCCCCCTCTGTGTAGCGGCATGGATCGCCGGTTTCCGTCTTGACCCACTTTCGTGGGGTCGCTATTCTCCCTCGTTGGCCTGCGCGCGGCAACTCTGCGGCCCCGGTGCAACGTCCTCAGGATTGTGTACGGCTGATCATGGAACCGACGCTCATTGTCTATCTGATATTCGCTGGCTTGGCTATTCTGCAAGCCGTGTTGATGATTTGGCACACGGTGGAGAATCGGCGATTTTCGCGCAGCCGGATGCGGGAGCGACACGTCGGCCGGTCCTCCGCCAAAGTGACCCTGTTTGCCCCCTGCAAAGGAATCGACGAGGGCCTGGAAGAAAACCTCCGCCGACTCCTTCGCCAGGACTACGACCACTACGAGGTCGTGTTCATCGTCGAAAGCGACGACGATCCGGCGTGTAAGGTGATCGAGCAGGTGATGTCCGAGCACTGCGGGGCCCAGTCGCGGATGGTGGTTGCCGGCTTGGCCAGCGACAGCGGCCAGAAGGTCCACAATCTGCGCGTGGCCGCGTCATCGCTCTCCTCGGACGTGGAGATTCTGGCCTTTGTCGATTCCGACGCCCGGCCGCGCAAGGAGTGGTTGCGAAGGATGATCCTGCGTCTGGAGAATCCGGCGGTCGGCGCCGTGACCGGGTATCGGTGGTTTGCCCCCTCCCGTTCAAGCTTGGCCAACAACGTGCTCTACAGCATCAATTGTTCCGTGGGATTGCTCCTGGGACCCGGCGGATACTATGCCGTATGGGGCGGTTCTTGGGCGGTCCGTCGAGAGGTGTTCGACTCGCTGGCGATCAGCCAGGCATGGCGGGGAACGCTCAGCGACGACCTGATGGTGACGCGACTGATGCACCGCGCCGGAATGCGGGTCGAGTTTGAACCGGCCGCCATGGTCGCCTCGCCGGTGGACAACACGCCCGGGGGGATGTTTTCGTTTTTGCGGCGGCAATACATCATCGGAAAGTTCTACGTTCCCTGGCTGTGGATTGGGTCGCTGTTGGCCGCAACCGTTGCCACCGGGGTCTTCTGGAGCAGCATGGCGTGGCTGGTCGTCGCGGTGGCGCGGGGAAGTGCGTCGGCCTGGATTCCAGCGGGAGTGGGCCTGGTGCTGTACACGCTGGGAGCCTTGCGAGGATGGATCCGGCAGGATCTGGTGGGCACGTATTTCCCCGAGCTTCGGAAGCAACTTCGCTCGGCGCGGCGGTTCGACATTTGGGCCGGTCCGCTGGCTGGGCTGGTCAACTGGTTCGGTTTGTTCGGTGCCTTGTTGGGCCGCCACATCACCTGGCGAGGCACAAGCTATCGGCTTTTCCCCGGCGGCAAGATCCAAATGATGTCTCGCCACGACGACGAAATACCCGCGATTATCCCCTTTCCGCGACTCGAATCGCCGGCCGCGAAGCCCGACCGTTCTCTCTCCTGGGAAAAAGTCGGCTGAGTTGAGCGTCTTCGGCGAGAAAGGAGGCCGCGATGGATGTGGTGCTTTGCAGCACGGGCGCGCCGGAGGTCTGGAAGGACGGGGCGGCCGGATTCGGTCTGGAAACTCGCTTTCTCCGCGGTTCGCGCCGCGTACGCTTTCCGGAGACCCGACTCTTTGCCCAGTTGGCGGCCGTCTTCACCCGGCTGGGCCATCGCGTGCAATACACCGAGAACCGGCTGACGCGGGGGGCCGATCTCTATGTCTTTTGCCCGTCGCTGATCACGCTACGCCGCGAGTGTGCCATGATCGCCCGGCTCAGGGCGGCCAACCCGGGCGCCCGCGTCTTGGTCGCCGGTCGAGTCGCTTCGGCGTTGCCCGATTCGTTCGACGGACTGGGCGTCATCGTCGTGCGGGGCGAGGCGGAGTTACTCTTCTGGAAGTTGGCGGAAGTCCTTCGGTATCCCGCGTCGATCGTGCAATTGGGTTGGGCCGAGGATCTGGACACCTTTCCGCTGCCCGACTGGTCGGCGATGCCCCACGGGCGCTTTCGCATCCCGATCGATTTCTGGAAGTTCCCCACCGCACCGATCGAGAGCAGTCGCGGCTGCCGGCTTCGGTGCGATGATTGTCCGCGGACGGCCGATCCGGCCGGTGTGCGCCGCCGGAATCCCGAGGCGGTGGCCGAGGAGATTCGCCGCGGCGTGCGGACGTGGGGTTTTCGGTCCTTCCGGTTCCTCGATCCGCTGTTCGGACAGCATCGCGACCTGAGCTTCCGATTGGCGGAACGGATCGCGCGCATGCCGCATACCATTCAGTTCTCGATTGAGACCCGAGCCGACGCCATGCCGGCGGAGTTGCTGCGCGTGTTGCGGCGCGCGGGTCTGGTGTGCGTGGGGTTGGAGATCGAAACTCCCGACCAGCAGGCGTTGCAGCGGCGCGGTCGCCCGGCCGTGGAGGACGGGGTCCAGCGCGAATTGATCGCCCAATGTCGCCGGATGGGTATCCGCACGTCGGCCCACTTCCAGATCGGTTTCCCCGGCGATACGGCCGAGTCGGTTCGAGCCGTGGGCGACTACGCTGCCGGATTGAACCCCACCTGGGCCCACTTTCACCCGGTCACGGCTTACCCGGGTACCCCGTTGTTTGATCGTCTTGAAGATCCACTCGCCCAAGATGCGTCGGCCCCGGCCGCCCTTGGCAAGGTGGCTATCGAGGCGCTCCGGCGCCAGTGTCTCGGCTCTTTCTACCGGCGCTGGTCCTATTGGCGAGCCAACGTTGCGCTGCGCTGGCCGTGGCTGGGAGGCATGGCGCCGGGCGAGCGTCGCGAATCGCTTCCCGGTGCCGAACCGGCACACACGCGTCCGCCGGAACCGATGGGCGGACTGGATCTGATTCGCCGCAAAGGGCTCCGCCAGGACGGCCCTCACCAGCAGCCGGGTGTCGCCGACGACGCGCGCCGACGACACACGGAGTAGCACTCAGTAGCAGCGAGATTGATGGGTGCCTGGGGTCGAGCGCAGCGAGCCCCCAGTCCGTCGCGTTCTGGGGGCTCGCTAC
>CAYUIQ010000215.1:0-15634 GCA_964444795.1 uncultured Planctomycetaceae bacterium | reverse complement strand
CGATTTTCCTACATGCACAACGCTCAACCGGCGGCCGGTGGCGATTCCAAAGGTCTGACAATGAAAGGCTTTGCACTCTCGACTCTCACCCGCCGACAGGCCCAAGTCCTGTCCTGTATCCGTAGTCATCATCACGAGTACGGATCTCCATCTTCGCTTCGCGAACCCGGGGGGGCATCCAACATCCGTTCGCCACGCGACGTGGTCTGCCGCCCGGATACCCTCGCACGGAAGCAAGCGATCACCCGGCCGCCAGGAATACCCGGGCCATCACCCTTCTGATCTGACGCTTGCCCCATTGTCCGCCCCGGGGGCGGCCTGCCGGGCCACAGTATTGGCCCCTCGATTCTTAGCCCATCTGGCTGTTACCAGCGGTGCCTGAACCGCTCGTTTACCATTCTGCCTCGGTTGAAATGCGCTGCCGGCCAAGTCCGCGCCGCGCGCGCTGAGGAGTTTTCCCAATCGGAGAAATCCCATGGTTTCCGAAGATCAACTCACCAGACGTCAGCGATCCATTTACAGATTCCTG
This sequence comes from uncultured Planctomycetaceae bacterium, assembly GCA_964444795.1. Lineage (GTDB taxonomy): Bacteria > Planctomycetota > Planctomycetia > Pirellulales > Thermoguttaceae > JABMRP01. The sequence goes on along the minus strand of CAYUIQ010000215.1, from coordinate 15,105 downwards.
CGCGACGAGATTCGTAAGAAAGGGCGCCCGCCTTCGCTTCGCGAAATTGGCCGTCGGTTCCGCATCAAGTCCTCGGGCGGCGCTGCTTGCCACTTGAAGGCTCTGGAAAGAGCAGGACTCATCAAACGAGAGCGAGGAAAGGCAAGGAGCATTCGCTTGGTGAAGGAGCCTCCCCGCGCGTTGCCACTCCTGGGGAGAATCGGCGCCGGTGGACTCCGCGAGGCCATCGAGTGCGCCGAGTCATTTGATCCCCAGGAGATCATCGGCCCCGAGGGGCGTGCCTTGCTGGCGGTGGACGATGACGTCTTCCTCGGGTTAGACATCGCACGAGGCAGTTATCTGGTGATCGACCCGACATGCGGCTGGCGAAAGGTCGTCGCCATTGTTCGGCTCATTGAATGACGGGCGACAACGGAAGTGCATGATTGTCGGACCGGGTCGAGTTGAGCAGCAACGTGATGTAGAACGGGAAAGAGTTGGTCACGGACATGATATCTCAAGCAGGATCCAAGCGGGCAAATACGTCGGGGCAACCGCGGGCTCTGGTAGTGGACAGCGACAAGCAGTTCCGAGAGGACTTTGAGGACACCCTATTCTCGGTGGGGCACGAGCTTGATCTGGTCACGAATTACCACGATGCCCAGCGAATGTTGAGTCAACACGAGTATTCCTACGTTCTTCTCAATCTCAAGATCCCGGCCCGGCCGCGTCGCGGTCAGCCAAAATCCGAACTCGGCATGCTGCTATTGGAAGATATTTGCCGAGCCAATGGACCGGAAGACATGCCCGTGATAGTGATGATCGATCACGATCTGGCATGGCTCGAACTGATTGGCGAACTGGTTGCGCACGGGGCCTCGGACTTCATCCCCAAGCCCTTTCCGCGAACCGGCCAGACGCTCGCGCGAGTGGTCCGACGAGCCGCTGCGAACGGGAGGGATCTAGTTCAGAAGAACGGACGCCAGTCGCACCGTCCGTCCGCACCGGCGTCACCGCAACGCTTTTCAGGAGGCGAGATGGTCTTTTGCGATACGCGCGTGGAACTGTGCGGCGTGAAGATCTGCGGCGCCGAAGGAAGCTGTATCATTCGCCAGATTCTGGACATCCTTCGAAACAAAGACGCCCAGGGACGCCATCGATCCTACAGCGGCGAAGAACTCGCGGCAATCATCGGAACCGACGGTGGGCCAACAGCCGTGGCCGGCGCGATCCGGAACTTCCGCAACCGGGTGAAGCGAACCCTACTTGCTGAGGCGAACGTCGAGATCGATCCGAGCACCGACGTGATCGCCAACGACCGGCAGCACGGTTACCGGTTCTCGGACAAGATCACCGTGGTGGAACGTGCGGGCCTACTCACGACGGATCAGTGCGAAGCCCGTGCCGATGACGTTTCCGAGCGGCGTAGAGATCCCCCTTCACCCGACACCGTGCCCAGTGAGACCGACGATGACACGCGCGCACGTTGGATACTCGCCGAACTGAAGAAGAACGGCGGGATTCGCAAACAGCAAATCATCCAGCGCACCGGTTGCAGCGACTCGACCGTGCGTCGCACCCTGGCCGGGCTTCGTGACGACGGGAAGATCGTGTTTGAAGGCAGTGCGAGGAATGGATATTGGCAATTGGCGTGAGAGGAAGCCTCAGTGATCGTGTATCACCAGTTGTCAAAAAAAAGGATCGACCGAGTTAGTCAGTGCTCTTGGCCCACAAGTCGCTCGGAGGAGTGTTGTTGAAGTCCCGCGAATGTGCCCCGACTCGCGAAGTGGCAAAGTACCATCGTTCGGCGGACTATCTTGACCCGCCGGACCGCTTGTAATCGTCGCCGTCCCTGCTAAGCTCAACCTTGTGCTGCTTGAGTAGGTTCCGCGGCATAGGCCGGGGCCTGAACACCTGCTCCCGTCGAGATTATGAATCGCGCAGTGATATATCGCAAGATCATCCGTCCCACACGAGTGTAGTCTAGTGAGAAAGGATCGAATGAATGAGCAGATGGAAGCGAACTGACCGAACCCCCAAGCCGCTAGGCCAGAAACTGAGCGACCTCGACGATCATCAGTTCCTTCTACGCAGATCACCACCGGACCGCTCGAAGGAATCAACAACAAAATCAAGACCCTCAAACGCCAATCCTACGGCTTCCGAGACATGGAATACTTCAAGCTCAAGATACTAGGAATTCACCAGGCTAGGTACGCACTTGTCGGATGAGCCCCGTTTCTGCAATCTGCAACCTATCTTTCAGTCTGCGGGACACCTTCGGGCTCATCAGACTCCCGAACCGGGGGGGAGACATTGGCGCGGAATCCAGATAGGGTCCGCCTACCCTGTCTCCCCTTGAAAGAAAAAGGAGAACGTTCATGTCAATTCCCACGAACGGCCTCGGCGTGTGCCTTCTGCTTGTCGGACTCACGGCCGGAGCGGCAATCGCCCGAGAGCCAAGCGTCTCAGTGACTATCGACAGCATTGAGAAAACGGATGCCGGGTTCGTCGTCAGCGGGACTGCCGTTGCCGAGGGTCCGGTCAGCGCCGGCCACGGCTACCAGTTGGCCGTGCTGGCCGAGATCATGGACGGCGATGGCGCCCAATACCCCAAGCTGGCTGACGCGATGCGCATTCGCGACCCCGCAGGCGCGGAGACCAGCTTCGTGCCCGGTAGCGGCCCGGGTGGAACCATGACCCGCGACGAATACCATGGCGTGAACATTACGACCATCCGATTGGCATCCCTCGGCGCGCCGGGAACATTCGACTTCACCGGGACGATTCCCGCCGAGCACGCCGACAAGCCCTTCCGCATTCGCGCCGAACTCAACCACCAGGTCAACTATACCGGAGCCGCCTGGCCATCGATCACCTTCCAGCACGGCGAGGGCTTTTCCGGCACGGTGGCAGCGCATGGCGCGAGTGGAGATTTCTCCTTCTCTGGAAGTACCGAGGACAAACCCTACGAACTGCCCGACGATATCGGGCTCACGCCGCAGAGCGACGGCAACTACGATGGGCGCCTCGGCAAAGCCAACACCATCGACGATGGCGAAGCGAGTTCCGAAGGCATCACGGCCGATCCGCCAGGCGACAAAGAAAAGATCGAGGACATCCTTGCCAACGCCCAGGCGCAGATGGCCAACCCCAACCTCACGGATGAGCAACGCAAGGAGTTGATCGAGGCGTTCAACAACGCCGTCCTTGGACTGGGAGAAATGGAGGCCCAGCAGATATGGGATGACTACTATGTGCATTCCTCTCTAACCGTCACCGATACCATGTTGACCTATAACCCGGCTACGGGCCTGTACTGGACAGGCAGCAAGGTCGCGATCTACCTCGCTGACGGCCAATGGAAGAAGGCCTTGTGGAACGCGTCCACCATGATCCCCGCGATCAAGGTGCCAGGGATCCCCGTGCCCGTGGAAGTCGGACAGCTCATCCAGGTGGGCTCGGACTACTACAACACCTATCAAGCCTTCAAGACAGGCTGCGACTGGAACGACGGGCCCACGCCCATCAACACCAGCGGCACCTACTGGAAGTGGAACCATGGACAATCAGGCTACAACGGCCTTCCCGGCGACTCCAAACCGATCTTGGGACCCCATTGACTATGATACGAACACTCATGACAACCCTACTACCGTTGGCGCTAGTCGGCGTGAGCTTTGCCTCCCCGGCCAGCGCTTCCGACGGCCCGATCGCTGACACGCAAGTGATCGAGGAACGTCCCGATATCGCGACCCTCATCTACACTACGGCTCTCGAGATGCGAGGCCAAGACACCGAGACCACAGAGGTTACCTTCGCGCCGGCCGCGCGGGCAGCACTACGCGCCGACGGCTTCGACTACGACGGGTTCGGTCGGCCTCGCTTCACGCTGATGCGTCTAGCAGAAAACGAGGCGAACGCGGATCAGACTGAAGTCGGCGTGGTGATGATCTTCACCGACGCTCTGCTGCGTCAGACGAGCGTCTCGGTGCTGCTGACATGCACATGGTCGGCCGAAGGGGACCACATCACCGTGGATGCCGCCACCGCCAACCGCGTCTCACCGCCGCAATTCACGATGGCACTGACCATCGTGCCCACCAGCCGCGTGCCGAAGGATCTGCTGACGAAATACACTCACGCCGAGTTGCTGCCGTGGATCCTCGCCAACCGCGCGACCGAAGAAGAACTCGCCAACGGCGATGCCGACGAGTGCTATCTGTTCGCGATGGTCTACGACCGACTGACGGCCGACGCGACGTTGGGAATTCTTATCGCCGATGAGCCCGACGGCCTGAGCGGACAATCCGGCAACTGCGAAGATATCGATTACAACGGCTGGCACCTCGCGATCCTGCGCGGGACTTTCGACTGGGAGGGCGACCAGATGTTTTACGCCAAGGTCGTGCATACGCCCGGTCGTGATCCCCACAGCCCGCAAGTGATCGGTATCCTGTCATCGCAGTTGACACCCGTGGATGAACACGGCGATCCGATCCGTTCAGCGTGGCTGCCGGGGCTCAGCGAGCGGACAACCCGCATCGCCGCCTGCGTGCTCGCCGTGCTAGGCCTACTCATCGCGTTACTAGGCTACAAGCTCGGCCGGATGTTCTTTGCCCTGCTCGGATTCCTCGCCGGCGCCGCTGCGGGGCTCGTTGCGATGGAAGCCATCCGGCTCGGACAGTTGCCTATGCCCGATGCGATCGAGAACTTCCTCATTCAGCATCCGGTCGTCATGCCAGCGGCGATCTTGGTCCCCGCTCTGCTGGGCCTGATCGTGTTCGCGGCGGTTCGTTGGCTCGGCCTGCTGCTGCTGGGCGCGGGCGTCGGCGCGGCCGTGGGTATCGCGATGACCGACGAGATGGCGAGATTCACGTCGCCGGTCGTGCTGGTGGCGATGTGTGTGGTGGCGATGTGTGTGGTGGCGATCTTCGCGCCGATCACGCGGCGACTGTTCACGATCTTTCCCAGCGCGGTCGTGGGCGCGAGCCTCGTCGCCATCGGTGTGGGGCAATGGTTCAACGTGCTGGATGTGCGCGGCTGGCAACCGGCGCACCTGTACCCCGCCTGCTGCGGCTGGACGACCGGACAGTTGGCCCACTGGCTCGAAGCGATCCACGGTCGGCCGTTGACGATTCTCGTCCTTGCCGTCACGGTGTTTGCCGTCGGCGTGGGTTTCCAACTGTTGACCACTCGACAACGCGTCGCCGACGATACGCTCCTGGCGTAAAGCCCCGCAAGGCTCTGTTGGTGGCAGGGTTGGTGGCAGGTTGCTAAAGGGATTGCATCGGAACCGTGCCCTTTGTGTTCGATCGGCTTGATTCACCGGGTAGAGGCGATCGGTGTGCTCTACTTGAAAGTATCCGGCGTCAGGGTTTTCTTCCCCTCCCCGGCCGTCTCGAACGTCTTTGTCTTGTTGCCGTAGCGTACCACACACGGCCCTGCTCCGTTGGAAACGCTCCGCACAACAGCCTGTGTAAGCGTCCCGTCTTTCCATTGCAGGTCCAGCTCGTAGCCGCCGCGGACACGGATGCCTTTGACATGTCCTTCGGGCCAGGCCTTGGGCAAGGCCGGCAAGAGATGGATGTAGCCCATATGCGACTGAACGAGCATCTCGTTCACGCCCGCGGGATAGCCGAAGTTGCAGTCGATCTGAAACGGCGGATGGCTGGCCCAGAGGTTGCCGTAGATCCTGCTTGCCATGAGGCCCGAAAGCAACTTGTACGCGCGCTGGCCGTCCAGTAGCCGTGCGTAGATGCAGGTCTTCCACGCCTGACTCCAGCCCGGCCCGCCGTCGCCACGAGCGACCAGACCGACCTTGGCGGCCACGGCAAGCTTGGGGGCGGTCGTGGGATGAATCTGGCGACCGGGATAGACGGCGATCATGTGATTGATGTGACGATGCGTGTCCTTGGGGTCGTCGATGTCCTCCATCCACTCCTGGAGTTGACCCCATTTGCCGATCTTCGGCCCGAGCAACTTCTCTCGCTTGGCGATCAGGTGTTTTCGATATTCAGCGTCAACGCCGAGTACTTCGCTGGCCTCGATCATGTTGGTAAACAGGTCCCAGCAAAGTTGCTGGTCATAGGAAACGCCGTCGGCTTTTTCTGGGCCATGCTCAGGTGAACGACCGTCGGGCGCCACGAGCGTGCCGTCGGGAAGTTCCTTGAGGTGGTCGACCCAAAACTCGCTGATCTCCTTCATGACCGGATAGGCGTAACGATTCAAATACGCTTTGTCCTGCGTGAACCGGTAGTGATCCCAGAGGTTCTGGCAGAGCCAGGCCGAGTCGCCCTTCTGAAAATGCCAGGTCGATCCGCCGAACACCCCGTTCTCCGATCGCATCAGCCAGCCGCGTTTCACGTTGAGGACCTTGCGCGTTTCCTCCCTGCGTACTTCCCGAATCGAATCGATCCACTCGGCCAGGGGCACGAAGCACTCGTCCAGGTTGGCCGCGTCGGCGAACCAGTAGTTCATCTGCAGGTTGATGTCGGTGTGGTAGTCACAGCGCCAGGCCGGATACTTGCTGATCAGCCAAAGGCCCTGCAGGTTGGCCGGCAAGCCGCCCTCACCGGGGCGAGAGCAACTGATCATCAGGTAGCGGGCATACTGGTAGAGAAGCGCTTCCAGTTCCCGGTCGACTGCCACGCCGGCCGGTGCTCGCACCTGCTCCGAGTAGGCCTTCACACGCTCGGCGGTGGGAAGCTCGGCCACGGGCGGCGGCGTATGGCCCAGGTCGATCGAAAGCCGGCTGTAGAGACGCTGGTAATCTGCCACGTGCTCATCGAGAAGGTCCGAGTAGGGACGCTTCGCAGCCGCCGCAATCTGGCCGCTGACCCGTTCGTGGGGATGGACTCCGCGCCATCCCTTGTCGCGCTGGTTGAGGTAGTTGGTGTCCGCGGCCAGCAGGAGCGTCAGGCTATCGCACTTGTCGAAGACCACGCTGTTGTCGACCGTCTCGATCGTGCCGCCTTCATGAAGAACACGGACCCGGGCTTCAAAATCGAGATCGATATTCTTGTCCGACGCATACTCACGGGCACCGAGCAGTTTGTCCGGTCGATCGAGGTGTAGTTGCCAGAGCCAGAACTTGCTGGTGTTGCCCTGCATCACGAGGGTTGCGCCGTCAACGGCTATCGGGATCTCGTGCTGGTTGCCCATGGAGACCTTTCCCGAGAGGGAGGCTTTCCGGTCGGCCGTGAAGCGGAAGGCCATGACCTGGGCGGGATGGCTGGAGAAGTACTCGCGCTTGTAGCCGACTCCGCCGGATCGATAGGTGATCGTCTGTACGGCGCGGCTGATGTCCAACTCACGGCGGTAATCGCGGAACTCCCGGTGCGGCATCTCGACGTAGACCTCGCCAAAGGGCTGGTATCCGCCGGTACAGTCTTCGTTGCCGACCCACAGCGAATCCTCGTTGAACTGGATCGTTTCTTTCCGCGGCTCGCCATACGTCGTACAGCCCAGGCGGCCGTTGCCGAGGGGGTACACCGACGAGTCCCACATCCGCTGGAAGTACTTCCTGGGCTTCGGCTGGTTCGGCAGAATGATCACCGGCTCGTCCGCCCAGATCACGCGTTTTGCGGGGGCCTCTCCTTCGCCCGCGTCGGCTCGGCCGCCCGATGCAAGCAACAGCATGGCAGCGAAAAAGAAATGGGAGAGCCGGCGGATTGTTGTCAGGCATTCTGTCTTCATTTGGCATCCTCTTGCGTTGCCTTGGGCTTCCACAGCGTCCCGATTTCGGCCAGCGTGGTGATGCTGGATTCGATGATCTTGCCGTTCCGATCCGGGCCGACATTGAGCAGGAAATTCGAGTTCCTCGCATGTGCCGTCGCCATGTGCCCCATGGCGCCCTTGGCGTTTCCGGCACGGAATCCCTCGTTCCAGAACCATTTCTGTTCCAGTTTCCAGCAGGTCTCACCGGGCGCCTGGTTGTCTTCCGGAAAGTGGCGCAATTCCTTGACCGCGATGTCCACAAACGGCGTACCTTTTTTGCCCCAGCTCCACCAATTCGAACTGGCAAGGATGTCGGGGCGCAAGCTTCTGACAAAGGCCTGCGCTTCCTCCGCAGGCATGATCTTGTCGTCGAGCGCGTCATTCCAGATGTAGAACACATCCGGATATTTTTCGACCAGTTCGGCGATCTGCCTTTTCTGAAACTCATTCTGCTCCTTCAGCGTATGGGACGCAGGATCGCATTCCGGCGGCAGGACCTTGAATTTTTCGGGATCGCCGAAGCCCGGGTGGCGCCAGCAGTAGTAAAGCCCCACCTTGAGCCCCCGGCTCTTGAACGACTTGATGAATTGCGCCACGAGGTCCTGCTGGTAGGGGCAGTCGGGATGCATGACGTCGTAGGTCGTGTACTTGCTGTCCCAGAGGCAAAAACCGGCGACGTGCTTTGCGGTCAGGACGCCGTACTTCATGCCGGCCGACTTCGCCGCGTCGGCCCAGGCGTCGGTGTCGATCTTTCCGCCCGGATTGAAATCGGCGGGACTGTGGTAGCCCGCGACCCACTGGGCCCCCTGGTACGTCGCCATGTTGTAATGGAGGAACATGCCGAATTCGAGTTTCCGGAAGTCCTCCCGCAACTTGTTGACCGACGTGCCGGCGTCCAGCTCTTTGCCGTCCTTGTCGGGCGGTTGTGCTGCCGCCGGATTGAGAGCAAGCCCCGCCCACGCCAGGGCTGCGAGGCCAAATACGATCGTGATTTCGCGAGTCATTTCGTTTACTCCACAAACCCCAATTGTCCTGGCAGCCAGGGTCGCCAGACCGTGGCTGCCGCTCCTGTCCACGCTCTGGCGAGCGTGGCTACGACAACAAATGATCGGACGACGCCAAACGACGTACCGTCCATCACACGCACCACGGTGCCCGCATCGCACGCGACCTGAGCCGATTGGCTTCAGGATCCGCGACGAACTCAGCCTTGAGCAGGTCGAACTTCAGATTTCGTTTCAACTGCTCACAGATGTCGGCGGCCAGGCAGATAATCATGGAATTGTACATGACCTCGGGGCCGGCCACCGCCGCCCGCCGCGATCTGACGCAGTTGAGGAAATCTCGCCAATGGTGCAGGGGGCGTTGCGCCCTGGCCGTGTACTCGTCAAGGACTTTCTTGTATTCGGCCAACAGATCGGGCGATGAGACATCCGGCTTCGAATAGCCGTCGGCTGCCGCAACCCATCCCTCCGGGCCATCGAACCGCTCGCCGCAGGAACCGTGCCAGTAATTGCAGCCGGGGCCACGAGCGAGGACTATCTTCACTCCGCTGGACAAGCGAGTCACCATCGCACCGTCGGGTGAGCTATACTCGAACTCGATCGTCTTAACGTTCGACATGTCGAGGCCGGGCAGCACCTGCGCCACCGTATGCGCCCCCCACATGGCAACATCGGTGGCGAAATCATAATAATGATACCATCCGCAGCCGTTGGCATATCCGCTGTTGTAAGGGCGCCAAGGGCATGGGCCGATCCAAGTGTCCCAGTCCAGTTCATCCTTGGGCGGCTCCGGTTGTGTCGGCAAATAGTCGCGACGATTCCCGTCGCGCCAGCGGATATCGGCATAGGCCGTGTGGATCTTGCCGAGTCGGCCGGTACGGGCCATCTCGATGGCAAAGACGTGATTCGCCTCACTGACCCGCTGCGTTCCGGTCTGATAAACGCGGCCGTATCTTCGCGCCGTCTCGACCACCATCCGACCTTGTGCCATGGTATGACACGAGGGTTTCTCGCAGTACACGTCCTTTCCCGCCCGCATCGCCAGGATAGAGGCCAGCGCGTGCCAACGTTCGCCTGTCGCGATGAGCACGGCATCGACATCCGCTCGCTCGGCCAGAAACTGGCGAATGTCGATGTAGGTGGCGCAATCCTTCGTGCCGTAGCGACCATCCACCATATTCTTGATCGCTTCGCGCCGGCCCTTTCTGACATCGCAGACCGCGACAAACTGCACGTCGCGTTCCGAAATCATGACATTCAAGTCGCCGGTGCCTCTGCCGCCAAGTCCGATCCCGCCGAGGATGATTCGTTCACTCGGCGCGACCGTCCCATCGTTGCCCAGCGCCGATGCTGGAATCAAGCACGGAACCGCAATCGCGCCTGCCGCCGCGGAGACTCCTTGGAGGAACTCCCGCCGGCTCAGCCCACTGGCCGCACCGCGTCTCGTCTCAACTGGCTTGGTCATAGCGCATTCTCCTATGGTTCACATTCCCATGAGTATCGTTCCGCCGGCCATCCTTTAATCCTTCTTGTCCAGCAGCTTGACCATTCCGCGGCCGAGGGCGTCGCCCACCAGCATGTAGGTCTCGGCGTTTCGGTTGTAGTGATAGCCTTGGCCGCTGGGGGACACGGAAGTGTCTCTCCAGAAATCACGAGTCTCCACGGTCAGCACATTGCCGGCAAATTCCGGGTACTTGCCTTTTTCTCCGCTGACGGCGAGTTGAGCGTTGGCAACGGTCAGGTGAGGGCCGGCCATTTCCCAGCCGCCAAAGCCGATGGTGGCCAGCACAAAGGGCGCCTTCGGTGCCTTGAACTCGGCGCGCCAGGCTTTGATCAGATTGACCAGGTTCAGCTCGTAACGACCGGCGTGGGCCGCGTTGCCGTCCTTGTGTCCCTGCCACCAGACGAACCCGGCGACTTCGTAGCCCTGGTCTTTGTACTCCGGGAACAGACTACCGAAGTCATCCAGCACGTCGTGAATGGCTTTGGTGTAGTCGTCATACTGCTTGCCGGCATACCAGTTCACCTCCTTCTTGGGCTGTCCTTCGATCCAGGAGTCCGGCGTGTCCTTGTACCCGGCATAGACTCGGCCGTCATGGGTGAATCGCTCGCTTCCCGGCGGGAGGATATCCCAGCCAAGACTGCGGTTGCCGATCGAGGCCTTGATCAGCAGGACCGGTTCGTCGTGGTAATAGCCCATGATGTGCCCGAACTGCATCTCCGGCCCGATGGTGTTGCCCTGGATACCGACGGTCAGCGGACCTTGTGCCACGGCGGAGATGACGCCCTTGTACGTCACGTCGTTCCGTACGGTCCACTTGCCCTCGTCGTCGATCAGGTGAGGGAACTTGTTGTCGCTGTGTACCAAGGTGGTCAGCAGTCCCGGAATGTCTGTGCGCCATACCCACCCCAGCCCGCCGGCATGTGCCGTCAGGAACGTGATTCTGAAGGCATACTTCTTGTCCGCGGCGAGTTCCATGGCGGCATGCACCGCATCCTTGCCGGGCTCCCTCCGATAGACCTCCGTGCCGTCGATTTCCATGATGTTGCAGGTCGAATTGCCGTAGCCCGGGTTGAACTTGTACACGCCGGTGGTCGGCATCTTGATGGTCCCCCGGACGACGGCGGTTCCGCCCTTGGGAAACGGGGTGGGCGTCGTTCCGCCGAACGATTCCAGTTTCTTCGTCTCGATCGGATTCATCTTGTCGTAGTCGGCCGCCGGAGAGTATTCGCCCTCATAGATCGAAACCACGGGGTCGAGAAACTGCTTGCCCCAGCGCGAAGTCCCTCCGCGGATGTCGCCCATCCCCACCATATTGGATTGACCGGACAGAATGTAGACCTTGACCGGCTTATCCGTGACGGGCGGTTTGGCGTCCGGGTCCGGCAACCGCGCGGGGATCTCCTTTGCGGCCGCGGGCAGGACGAACAGCGACATCGCGACGATAACCGGTAGCAGTGCCGTTATAACGCGGCTTCTTGTAAGCATGTTCTTCTCCTTGTTGTTGATTCGTATTCGTTCGTGGTTCTATACTTGGTTGCGTTATCCGGCTTGGAGTTCCTTCTTGCCCAGTTCCTTGAACCGTTCGAGACTTTCAACGGCTCGACGGGCCTCTTCCACGCGTCTGTACTCGCATCGTTCGGCCGCATCCGTATTCATCTCCCGGCTCTTGGTGCGGTCAACGAGACTCTCGGCCGGATCCTCACTCTCGGGCCAATCCCAGTCGTCCGTGCGGAAATTCTGCAGCGGCAGCCAAGGTTTTCCGTTAACCCTTAGATTGCCAATCGGACTTGTCGCCCAGGCGTACCGCACGGCCACCGGTTCCTTGACCAGCGGGCTCCAGACAATAATCCGCGTGGCATCGAAATTCTTGTTGGCGACGTTCCAGATACCGGCGTCCTTGGTGGGCGGGTACGCCGCGTGGGCCATGTAGAACTTGCCGGACTCGTCGGCGATTGAGAAACCCTCGGGAATCGTCGACATGTCATCCGGCATCACGTTCTTGTCGAAAGTCAGCACCATGCAATCGCCGTTGCGCTCGGCGGAGACCAGCGACGCGGAATCCCAGTCGATCTTCATGTCGTAAATCCTGCCCAGCGCCCACCGCGCTGCCCGGACACCATGTGCCCACTTCTTGACGGGATGCAGTCCCGGAATCTGGATGTCATACGCCGGTAGGAACGCCGCATTGGCCGGATCATCGATATCGCTCAGCCCGAGCCGCTGGGCCTCGCGGATAAAAGCGCCACCCGAAACCGACCAGACCTCGAAGTTGTCGCGCGTCTGTGGAATGCTGCCCGCGCAGAAGCCGATGATCCCCACCGGCAGTGTCGGATCGCCAAAATCCTCACGCCAACCCTCGACCATAAGTTCCACGAGGACCCGGTAACGCTTCGGCCGACAAACCGTCGACATCGCATTGTTGAAGCCCTGATGGAAGAGCACGCCCTTGATGTTCAAGCCCTTGAAGACGCCGAACATACCGTTGTAGCAGGAGGCGGCGTCGCTGGGGCTGCGCCCGGGGACGTTCCAAGATCGTAGATCTTTGCGGGTCGGCTTGGGCGGCAGTTGGTTCTCGGCTACGCCCTTTTCTCGCTGCCCGGCGACCTCCTTTTCCCATTTCTCGATGAGCGGTTTCACGGCCGCGTCCCAGTCGAACTCGGCCCGGCGCTGCTCGACCCAGGCCAGGTATCTGGCAGCCACCGGGTCGTCGTCGAACTTGTGGCGGGGAACGAGGCTCTCAATGGATGCACCGCCGCGCGCGTTGTCAATGATCCCGATGGGGATCCGCAAGGCCCGCTGTAGGTGTGACGCAAACGTGTAGCCGATGGATGAAAAACCGCCCGCGGTTTCCGGCGAACAGACGATCCAGCCGTCGATTCGATCCGCCGGAATGTCCTCTTGGATCGCATAGGATTCATTGGGCGAGATACGCACCTGACGCAGCAAGGGCAGGTGCGCTGTTGCCGTTTCCATGTCGGCGCGGTTGGTCGCGCCTAGCCCGAAGGCCATGTTGCTCTGGCCGTTCATGACCCAGACGTCGCCGATGAGGATGTTGTCCATCTCGATCGTTTCATCGCCCGACGTCACGATCAGCTTCAGACCGGTGGCGTCGGCTCCCCGGGCGGAGAACATCACCTCCCAGCGACCCATCTTGTCGTCGGCCGTAGCCCCGGCTTTCTCCTCGCCAAACTGGACGGATACCTTCCGCCCTGCCCCAGCCCAGCCCCATATCGTGATCGGCTTGTCACGCTGGATGACCATGTTGCTCGAAAAGATGCCATGCGTCTTGAGTGTGTCGGCGGTGGCGTCAAGCGCGCACAACGCGATGGCCGGCAAGATCGATAATGAGAGGATGAGTGGTCTGTAACGCATGGTTGTGCCCTTTCTTGTTTGGTTCAAGCCTGTAATAACTTAATCCGCTGACACTCACCTGCCAGCCCGTCTCATCACATACAGCGACGACCGCCTGTCATTTGGTGGTAAGAACTCCTGATTGTATCAGATGGCGGCATGTTTGACGAGAAAAGGCTTATCATTCTTCGGAAGGCCCCTTCCTGGCGCCAAACCCTCCGCGCAAGCAGGTTGCGGTTGGCTGCTTCGGTCGCTCCCACATGAGCGTCCAAACACGTCTTGCTCGATCGCGTCAGACACATCGATCTGGGCCAATCTCAGTAAACGCATGGCCGAAATGAGTGGATGCCATCAAGTCCTATCGCGAAGCGATTTCGTCCAACAGTCCTTTTTCACGACAACCGCGTGTCGCTCAAGTCAAGCCGCTTGAGGTGCTCCAATCTCGCCAGCGGCGCCAGGTCGCTGACCGGTGTAGCGGCCAGATCGAGGTACCCGAGGTTCCCCACCTTTGCCAGGGGCGAGAGATCGCGGACCAGGCGGCGTCGAGGATACTGGTGGTGCGACGACCCTCGCCGTCGATCGTGGCCACCGGGCGATTGACCGAGTCGTAGACGGTCGTGGTCCGGTTGAACAGGGCGTCGATGGTGGCGATCCGGTTGCTCACGTTGTCGTGGACGTACGTGGTGCGACAACCCCGGGGATTGACCGTGGCGGCCAGCCGCCGGACGTCGTCGTAGAACTGTTTAATCTCCCTTCTTTGACTGTTCTGCGGTTTTCTTTGGGCGGCCGCGGGGGCGGATGGCGAGGTCTAGCTTGAGGCGAGTGGCTAGGCGTGTTATCCAGGATGGATCGCCGTAGGGCAAGCCCGTTTCGCTGCTTCGTTGAATCGATTTCACTTCCGCGTCCGGTGGCGTTTGATGCACGTAGGCCGACCAACGCCGGCAACGAACCGCCGGATAGGCTGCCAACGCTTCGTACGCCGGCACGGGATCGAGCAGGTCGTTTGCCTCGCCTCGGCCGTGTGCGGCGAAACTACTCCAGCGATACTCGCCCGCGTTGGCGACCATGTTGGCCCGCACCGGGTTGGCTTCGATGTAACGCAGCACGCAAAGCAGATGCTCGTCGTCTTGCACCACCGGGCTTTTGAAACGGCCCTGCCAGACATGGCCGCACGTCTTGTGCCAGCGATGGTAACGCTGCGTGTGCGAGACCAGCAGGCTCTGCACGATTCGGCTGATGGGAACCTTCAGCGGACGCACCAAGAGGTGGATGTGATTCGTCATCAAGCAATAGCCGTACAACTCGAACGGCTTTCGTTCCTTCAGATCGCCGATGGCCTTCAAAAACGCCAGATAGTCCTCGTCGCGAAAGAAGACCGATTGCCGTCCATTACCACGATTGATAACATGGTAGACTAAGCCATCGGCGATAGGGCGTAGCGGTCGAGGCATGCCGTCAATCTACCTCAGCTCGAACCCGTTGTCAATAATAATGGCTCATCCGACAAGTGCGTACCTAGCCTGGTGAATTCCTAGTATCTTGAGCTTG